>NZ_CP064923.1:4492389-4839778 GCF_018336915.1 Acaryochloris marina S15
CTCTAAACTGGTTGAGTTGTGCTTGAGCATCGGGATAGGTACTCTGAGGGAAGAATTGTTCGACTTCCTCATTTTCCCAATCTGGACGACAGAATAAATCTCCAATCAATCCACCTCTGGAATAGGTGAGTAAATGTAATTTAGCTCCCTGGGGAAGTTCTGAGAGAATTTGAAGCGCATTGTCAACAGGACTTTTAGTGACCGTAAAGTGCTCTAAGGCAAGGACATGCCCCTCTACATAACCTTGATAGAGTCGCTTCCATTCGACAGAAGTGAATAACTTATCAAAAGAGCCAGCAGTGGAACTGAAAGTACCATGAATTAGGACAAGATAGGGGTCTGGAGAGACTTGAAGATCGTGGGCGAAAGTTGTGCGCACTCCATCTGGGCCAAGATGGTAGAGCCCTGGCTTCTCCATGTGTCGTGGTTCAAGTGTCTGGGCAATAATTGTGGTGGCGTCTTCTGTTGCTTTCTCTATAAAGCTGCTCTTGATGCGTTTAATGATATTGAGACCAATATCTGCTAGACCTCTGTTAGTTCCACCCATCGGTCTACGAGCGGGAACACTGATGGCGTCGTCACTGACGTCGCGGTTTATCTCACCATAGCGAGCATTGAGTTCATCGGCTCTAATCAGTTCAATAATCCCGTCTTCCCAGGTGAGTTCCAACACGTCATCAGGTTGGACATCATCAATGACAATGCTTTGATGAGTACCTCGGCTGCGGGAAAGACTGACATTGGTTTCTTCTTCGACCTGAAAGATATCAGCATATGTCTTGAAGGTTGGAGTAATGTCGTTAGATGGACGGAGTTCTCCTGGAAGACGGATTTTAAGGGTCATGTTGAGGATCCTGAAACTTGAGCAGCCATCTTGCCATCAGACCATACTTTTATCACTTCCACGCCATAATTTTATTATTTTTCAATTACCTCAATTTGGGGTTTTTGGAGTAAACGAAATTATCAGCACTGGGTAGCCAGATTTCATAAAATTGCCATTAGCAACCCTAACCTTTATCCTTAATTACTATTCAGATAGTCTGAAATATTTCTTTCAGTTCACTAACACCGTGGATGATTTTTCCCCATCAGATAGAGATACGAGGTCTGCCATTCGACTCCGAGATCTCAAAATGACAGCTCCTGTAGCTTCTCTTCCAACGTATTTCCCATTGTCCTTACCCATCCTGCAACTGCCTTAGATGCTCATCAAATCGCTAATAAGCCTTCTTGATCAGCTGCTTATCTGTTTCCCACTACAGCCGATAAAAAGTCAAACCCTAGCTCACAAGCATCATGAAACTCTATCTCCCAGGTCACCATTCACGCAGAAGCTTCCTATACTCTGCTTTAGAGTACAGTAGACTCACAAGACATATTGCTCTGAATCCCATTAACCCTGAATCATAACCAATAAGGGTTATTCAGCTTAACTCAAGTGCAAACCCTGGCAATACATCTGCCCCAAACACAGTAGCCGGAAGCTGCACAAATTCAACCTCTTGCCCCACTCTATATATCTCTACCGTCTGGTCCTGAGGATTAATCAACCGCCCCAACCTCAAACCACTGTCTAAGTACTCCAACATCTTTTCCTGTAGAGGTCCTAAGCGATCGCTTTTTGAGCGTAGTTCAATCACAAAATCAGGGCAAATGGGCGGAAACTGCTCCTTTTCCTCTGGCGATAGCGCATCCCAGCGTTCTTGGCTCACCCAGGCCGCATCAGGAGAACGATGGTCCTAGACCGGCCTTCGGCCATCACCTCCACCAGGCAGCTTGAACATAGTAGACGAACTAAAGACTACTCCTAAGCCAGCCTGACGATTCCAGAGATTGAGGTCAGTAATATAGTCTGCTTCCTTGCTTCCACTTCCACCACCAACTGGGGGCATAATGATCAATTCTCCCATTGGGCTACGCTCCATAGCCACGTCTTTATTGGCCATACACAGCTTATAAAACTGCTCATCGGTCAGTGTCACTACCGGTTCTAGATTGAGCGTAATAGCCGTCATAACGTGAGTTCGCGATCTTACGGATTCATTATTTTTAGAAGCGCTGACTCTAAGATCAATGTCACTGACTTAAGAAAGCAGAAAAGGGCTGCAAGTCTTGATAGATATAGAATCAAGACTTGCAATCCATCAATAATCTGCCTTCTACTATGTCTCAGTCAGCCGAAATTCTCAAGCATCAGTTTTCCCAAAGCCTGGGATTGCCCTGGACGGATATTCTTCCCGCTTCAAGGCTGACCGACATCCTAGCAGAGGAATCAATCTCCTATCGCAACCGTGTGTATACGCCCATCGTTACGTTGTGGGCCATGCTCTACCAAGCATTATCTGCAGACAAAAGCTTGCGCAACACGGTCAAATGCATCACCACCTGGCTCACTGCCGCAGGACTCCAACCCCCATCATCAGATACAGGAGCCTACAGTAAAGCCCGAGGAAGATTACCTGAGTCCCTGCTGCAAAGGTTAATTCCCGAAACTACTAATCACATAGAGCAAAGCATTCCCCAAGAACACCACTGGTGTAATCGAACAGTGAAAGTCTATGACGGCACGACAGTGCTGATGGCTGATAGTGCGGCGAACCAAGGGGAGTATCCTCAACATGGCAATCAGGCTCCTGGCTGTGGATTCCCCATTGCCCGTTTAGTGGTGTTTTTTTGCTTAATCACAGGGGCAGTGGTCTCAGCCTGCATTGCCCCCTGGAGCATGAGTGAAATCGTCATCAGTCGGCTGCTTTATGAGGATCTGGAGGTTGATGATGTGGCCATAGCAGATCAAGCCTATGGCAGCTATGTTGATCTAGCCCTGATTCAACAACAAGGAGCCGATGGGGTTTTACGTAAACATCATGCCCGTCATACAGACTTCCGTAAAGGACGTAAGAACGGGATAGGAGACCACCAAGTTCAATGGCAAAAGCCCACACGGTGTCCCGCCCACATGAGTGCAACGGAGTTTGCAGAGATTCCCAAAACGTTGACAGTCAGGGAGGTATCGCTACGTCTATCGCGTCGAGGCTTTCGAGACCAGTTCATTATCGTCGTCACAACCTTACTGGATGCTCAGCGCTATAGTGCTAAACAATTGACTCGCTTGTACGGATGGCGATGGCAGGCGGCTGAAGTCAATTTGAGACACCTCAAAACCACCTTAAAGATGGAAATGCTCACGGCAAAGACACCTGAAATGGTGCGCAAGGATATTTGGTCTCATTTGCTAGGCTACAACTTATTGAGAAGTCTCATGGAACAGGCTGCCCCATGGGCAGAATATGACCGCTCTCGACTCTCTTTACAAGGGGCTCGACAACACTTTAATCAGATGCTGGTTTTGTTAGCAACGGCCACACAAGCTATACGTCAACGGTTGTATGCTCATCTGCTTGAAAATATTGCTACTGACCTTCTGCCTGTTCGACCCCATCGGCTCGAACCCAGGGTCGTTAAACGAAGACCTAAGCCCTTCCCCAGAATGCGACAACCGCGCTCTGTCCTCAAAGCCAATCTGGCTGCTTGATTAAGCTTATCTCAGTGCCATTGGACTCTAAGATGACACACAATATCTACGGTTTGGCATTGCGTGTAACCTCAACCACAGATTTGGGAGCAGCACACCCCGTCTACTTGGCACAGGGTAGAAGTTTTTCACATACTGAATCGAAAATTTAACAGATCTCTACTCATCCGTATGCCAAGGATCCTTAGTAAAATTCTCATCCAAAATCCGCTTAGGCCGCATCACTAAAACAACCTGCCCATAAAGCTTTTGCTCAGGAGCCTCCGCAAACCACTGCACCTGCAAATGCCCATCCACCTCTATCAGAAAATAGCAGTCCTCATGCCACTGTCGCTGATCCCGATCAATAATCACCAGCACCTCCTCCGTCGGCCGAGGCAAATCCGGACCTAAATCCTGCACCTGAGCCAACAACGCCACCGGATCCTCCGCTCGTAAAATCACCTGCCACCCTGGAACTGGCACCCAAGTACAGTTACCCGAAAACTGAACCATTCCAAAAGGCTCTTCTTCTTCCACTACTGGCACTGCCTTTAAATCATCCACCGTCAACGGCAAGTGACCCACCACAGGCATCAACCGGGGCAGCTCCTCCTCCGACTCCAACCGGAAAAACGGCAGGCGGGGAGCCTCTTTTGCTTTTACCACTGAGAAATCGCTTAACAGCATTTGCAACTTTTCCCGGGCTGAATCGCTATGGGCAAACTTTAACCCCTGACCGATTAACCGCGATCGCTCCTGCAAATCATCCTTTTGACGGGCGAAATACCAGCATCGATAGGCCATCGCATCCCCTGGTGTATCTGTGAATCCCACCGGAGTCTCCGAGAGGCGACTGTACTCCTTCATCGCCTTTGCGATCGCACGGGCTTCATCCGCATCCAACTGCTTCTCTGCCGCCAGGGTCGCCGCTTCCGCTCGTCCATCCTGATTCAGCACTCGAAATTCATAGAGAATATCGCTACGGCGTTCCCCAAAATACTGGCAAGCCGCATCTGCCCCCTTGTCCTTCAGATTTTGATAGACCTGCCCCGCCACAACAATCTGGTTTTGTTGAATCGGTTCAATCCCAGATTCTTCAAAAATCTGCTGAGGACTATAGCCCGCTTTCTGGAGCTGCTGGCAGGCCATCCCCCAATCTACCCAGGTTTTCTGCTTACGGCGAAGCATCAGTAAAAGCTCGTCGACATCAATATCGGGGCTAGATCCAGGAGGCGTAAAAGAAGTCATGGGCAAAGATCGCAATGAACGGAATTACTGAGGACGAACAATCAATTCTTCTAGAGTACGGGTTTGGGTACGAGTATCATACCCAATCAGCTTAATGTAACTTCGGGGATGATCTTGCAGACAGGCTTGTAACCCCGCCATGGCATCCGTGACCGTTCGAGGTGCTTGGGGCCAAGACCAGCTGCGCCAGACATTACCCGCCTTTTCTCGAGGCGTAGCCGTCTCCAAATTAAGTTGGCTGTCCTGACGCATAGCCTGTTGAAATAGATGCTCAATTTCATGGCTAGCAATATGGTCCGGCCAGCCTCCCTGATGTTGCTTCTCAATCTCAGCCTGAAGGTAGCTGTCGGGTTCTGGTGCAGACGTTGGAGATGACGGTACCACGGGTTCAGCCTTCGCCCCCGATACATAGACTTGGGCCAAGCGAGCGTTATGTAGGCGATCTTGTTCTCCCACCATGGCCTCACCCAAATCAATCAAATGCTCCAAAGTCAGAGCCGGGGGCTGGATCTGCACCTGCCGCTCAGGGGAATTGACCAAATAGGTGGATACTTTGCTAATACCAATAGAACGAATAAAGTCTCGGACCTGTTCATCATAGACTCGCGATCGCAACGCCCCAAAAAAGTCGATAGCCTGATCCGCAAAATGATTCACCAGCTGTTCAATCACAGAACTGGGTAACCGATCCGGCTCAAAAATCCCCTGAACAATTCCCAATCGATCCTCGGAATTGGGCTGCCAATAGAACTTATCCATCCGCCCATCCCGCACCAGCGGCGCATAGAGGGTAGAAAAATCATTGCCCGTCACCAAAATTGGCACTCGATGGATCGGCTGAGTATCATAGCTACCCGGCAACTGCACATCTGTAGGATTATCGGCAATATTCATCAGGGTGCCATTCACCAACTGGGTATTGACGGTATATTGAGTCGTCTGATCCATGCGACCGGCCCCAGCATCCAGATCGTTAATCAGCAGCACACACATTTTGCCCCGCACTTTGATCAGTTCCGCCGCTTCCCGATAACGCATCCGAATTAGGCGCACCGGATCTCCCGCATCAGGACTTTCCAGCTCCCCCGCCGACATTCGCACTGGCTCAATGCCCATATGCTCAAACAGTAACTCGCACTGGAAGGATTTTCCTTCCCCCTTGCGACCATGAATCCCCAAAATTAAAGGCACTCGCAGCCCTGGCAAGGCCATAAAGTTTTTGGTGATATGGACGGCCAGTCTATCTAAAAATCGAGGCGATAGGTAATACCCCATGGTCAAAGCTCAAATTTTGGAAAAATCAAGATGGATTAATAACAGGGATATCACACCTAAAATTTTTGAATTAATAGGTGTAATAGAGGCTGCCCATTGCGGTTCAAAACATTTAGCCATATTTGTTTCATCATCGGAAACATCTACATCTAGCACTCCAAATCATTAAGGATGAGGTGTAATGGCTACAACTGTAATTTCTTCTGGATTTGGTCCATAAAACCAAAACACTCTGAACGCAGCTGGCGCTTTATTCTCCACATATGCTTCAAAGACCTCCTCTCCATTGGGTCCCTCCAAGGAAGAGAACTTATGGGTTTTGAGACTGGGATGCCTCAGATTTACCTCCATCAGCCCCAGCGTTTTTAGAATTTTCTTGTGCTTTTTAGGATCATGCTTAGCCAGTCGTTCAATCACTTCTTTCGCCTCAGTGCTAAGCCGGAGTCGAAACTGCATCAATCCTCCACTTCAAGATCTGCATACTGAGCGAATGAACCCTGATCATGCACCTCTCCTTGAACGACTTGCTGCATCCCTTTCCGGACAGAAGAAATAGCATCTGGATTATTCCACAGCCACAGTTCCCGTTCCGGGACTGGAACGACTGGATCCAAGAGAATTTGTCCCTCATCGTTGATAAGGACACGATAGCTTTTCCCTGAAGCAGGCATACCCAGACTGATGCGCCCTCGACCATCTGGCTGTACGAGATCTTTTACAACCTGAAACCCTTGGTTATCCATATCACCCTGTTGTCACTGACCTAACCCTATTATGCAACAAGATTAGGGTAATACCCTAAGACCCTCATTCTTCAGATCGATCTTGCTTAAACCAGTCCAGCCAAGCAACCCACTTCTGAATAATCACGGCCATTTCCGTATAGCCCGTACTACCTGGATGGTAGCCATCTCTCGCCTTAATATCGTTCAACCAAATGCTGGAGCGGGAGAGAGGGGTCCAAATATCCAGGTAAGGTACGTCTAGCTCTTGGCTGAGAATGCCGAGGTTCTCGGAAAGATCTTTGACTCGCTCATTATGATCTGGATCTGCGATCGCAGGTGGACCAATCATCAAAATTGGATATCGCAACTTTGCCGTTCTAAAAACGCGACGCGCATTCTCTAGAGACAGGGGCATATCAACTCGACAGTGATCATATTCTTGGGCGGTATCATTCACCCCGAAACTAAACACTACTCGACCATTTGTTCCCGCCGGACAACGCGCTTGAACTTCCGACAACCATCTGTCTTCAATATCTGCACTTGTACTTTGGCGGACTCCCAAGTTATAGCTGGTGAAATCATATCCTCGCCGGTACATCGTGGCGCAGATGCGGCCCGTCCATCCCAAACAGCCTAGATCACCAACCCCATTAACAAATGAATCCCCCACAAAACAAATCCGCAGATCCTTGTCGTCTTTCGGCATGATCCAAATACCCAATCACTATTGCTCAGTCATATAGGCTTTACAGCAATTGTCAAGGTATTGGCAGCAAACTTTTACAAGTATCCCCCTCACCTTGTGCATGAAGCCTTATCCACTCGTGCCGACCGTCCAGCACTTCTGACAAAAAGGAGGAGAGGTAGGTTAACCTACCTCTCCGTTCAGCTTAAAAAGCTAATACCCTATTCACACTAGAGTTTAGTAAGGGCGGTACCCACTATTGTTACCAGGCTTCTGAACAATAAAGCTCATCACTTGGCACTGGCGGATATTGTCAAATCCAACCACCCGAACATATTTATCAGAATACTCAGAGCGGCACTCACCAATCTCATACAAAACATCCTGAACAGAAGGATTTTTGAAGAGAGGCAACTTCCACATGGTCCAGTAGTATTCGGTTGGCTCAGGAGAGTCATTAAACTCAATCGCTGCAATATAGCCTTGATCCAAAATGTACTGAATTTGCCGACGAATCTGATCATCGTTCAGAGGAGGCAAGTAGGAAAAAGTCTCGAAACGTCTTTCTATGGGTAAAGTTCTCATGGTTTTATCCGTAGTATTTCCATCAAAAAGCTGCAAAAAAGTTTACGGGCAGAAGAGAGTTCAATCCAATTCTTCATCAGCATCCGCTTCAAACACATTGTCATTAGAAGTTGACTCTGGCGTGGACATTTGGGTCATACGCTCAAGGAGCTGTCGCCGATGTCCTACATTCGATTCTTGAATCCCAGTTTTGACCATTTCTGGCAGGAATTCAACCACTTCTTCTGCTAAATGCTCTCTCACGGTCAACAGCCGTAACGCTAACTCTCGGTTCTCTTGCATGAGTGCTTTGAGATAAAGTTCACCGTCTTGAATTCGATCCGTGGAAGAAAATTCCGACAACCAAATTCCCAGACCGGGGTTTGTCTCATAAAGCTGAGTCACCACCAACTTGGCCGCTTGATAGGTCAAATAGCTGATCAGCACTTGGGCTGTATCTTTGGAAACTCGTTTGTGATCCATGCAATCCAACACATCCCTGTTTTAAGCAGGGAGTAGATATTGCGTTGAGTTAACTGAGAAAGAAAAGGAATATGTATCTTCCTCTGTCCGTATAAGGGCAAAGACTTTCTTTGCCCTAACTTCAAGGGAATTAGACTGTATCCATTGCCTCGAATTCGAACTTGATCTCTTTCCAGACCTCTAAGGCAACAGCCAGTTCAGGACTCCACTTAGCAGCTTCACGCAGAATGTCGCCACCTTCACGGGTCAAATCACGACCTTCGTTACGAGCTTGGACACAGGCTTCAAGAGCAACCCGGTTAGCTGTTGCACCTGGAGCACAACCCCAAGGGTGACCCAAGGTTCCACCACCAAACTGGAGAACAGAGTCATCACCAAAGATCTCAACCAGAGCAGGCATGTGCCAAACGTGAATACCACCAGAAGCCACAGCCATGACGCCGCCCATAGAAGCCCAGTCTTGGGTGAAGTAGATACCACGAGAGAGATCTTTCTCAACGTAGTTCTCACGCAAGAGATCCACAAATCCCATGGTGATGCCTTTTTCACCTTCCAACTTACCCACAACTGTACCGGTGTGGATGTGGTCACCACCCGACATGCGGAGGCACTTCGAAAGCACGCGGAAGTGCATACCGTGGTTCTTCTGACGGTCAATCACAGCGTGCATGGCGCGGTGAATATGGAGCAGAACGCCATTATCACGACACCAGTGAGACAACGTAGTGTTAGCTGTGAAACCACCGGTGATAAAGTCATGCATGACGATGGGCATTTCGAGTTCTTTAGCGTACTCGGCCCGCTTCAGCATTTCCTCACAGGTAGCCGCGGTGACGTTTAGGTAGTGACCTTTAATTTCACCGGTTTCCGCTTGGGCTTTATGAATGGCTTCAGCTACAAAGAGGAAGCGATCGCGCCAGCGCATGAAAGGCTGAGAGTTAATGTTCTCGTCATCCTTGGTGAAGTCAAGACCACCACGTAGACACTCATATACGGCTCTACCGTAGTTCTTCGCGGATAGACCTAACTTAGGCTTAATGGTACAACCCAACAAAGGACGACCATACTTGTTGATCTTGTCTCGCTCAACCGTAATTCCGTGAGGAGGACCTTGGAAGGTCTTCATGTAGGCAACAGGAATGCGAATATCTTCAAGACGCAAGGCCCGAAGCGCTTTGAAACCAAACACGTTACCCACAAGGGAGGTCAACAAGTTGACGACCGACCCTTCCTCAAACAAGTCGAGGGGATAGGCAATATAGGCAATGTACTGATTATCTTCGTTGGCAACTGCTTCGATGTCGTAGCAACGGCCTTTGTATCGATCCAAATCGGTCAACAGGTCAGTCCACACAGTGGTCCAGGTTCCCGTTGAGGATTCAGCCGCAACAGCAGCACCAGCTTCTTCAGGAGGAACACCTGGTTGAGGAGTCATCCGGAAGGCAGCGAGGATATCTGTATCTTTTGGGGTGTAGTCCGGCGTGTAGTAAGTCAGCTTGTAGTCTTTAACGCCAGCATCATATCCGGCTTTTGACTGAGTTCTAGTTTGTGAATAGGACATGTTGCTCTTGAACAACCTCATCTAAACGTGATAAATCCCGGACAAAACAACCGAGGCTAACTTTTCAGATAGCCTGTAAAAAGTGTTGAATTTTATCCTGCAAAAATCGCCTAATGCCAACTCTTCAACGGCAAGCGAACCATAGCTTTCCTTAGATGGCCGCCTTGAGAGGAATACTGGAGAAAGATATTTCCAACAGAAACACTCTGGAATTGGCTAAAACTCAATTTACCAGAGATTGCATAAGTTTAACTTTGGAGGTTTTGAACCTTTTGATAAGTAAATCTTATTCAATATAAGTGGATTAAGCGTATTTCATCTTTACAAGGTTTTACATTAGCAAATGTAATCACCCTCGCACAACTCAGACTTAACTTAATTTATTCACACTGAGAAATTTTTAGGTTCATGGAAGTGTCGCCTCTAACCCATACATCAGGGAGAGCACCAGGATAGCCAGCTCAAATTTTATACATTATGTAATTGTGTAGTAATATTACGACCACCCATCACTCCCACATAGGGGAATAATTCCGACACCAAATCCCATCCCGACGGTGACCTGGCTTATACTAACTTAAGTGGTCTTTTGTAAAAAAATTTAGGCCATTCGTTACACTTAGCACTTAACACACTCCTGCATGGGTTTTTGGAAAAGCTTATTTGGTGGCTCAAACGGGGCGTCTGCTCAGACCTTAGCCCCTGCGAATGGCTCGATTGGGACAGCCCTATCGATTTCCAACAACGGGCGGGACTCCAAAGCTGCCCCATCTAAAATCACCTTCAGCAAAGATCGCGAAATCGATCTGTATGAGTTAGAAGAGCTTTGCGATGCCGTGGGCTGGTCACGCCGCCCTATTCGCAAAGTCAAAAAAGCCCTTAAACATAGCTTTATTGTGGTCTCCATGTGGGAGCAACGCGGCAGCTACAATCGCCTCATTGGGTTCTCTCGAGCCACCTCCGACCATACGTTTAATGCCACAATTTGGGATGTTGTGGTTCATCCTGACTTTCAAGGCCAAGGCCTAGGCAAAGCCTTGATGAAACAAATCATTAAAGAACTCCGGCGCGAAGACATTAGCAATATCACCCTCTTTGCCGACCCCCATGTCGTCAACTTTTACCGAGATTTAGGGTTTATGCCCGATCCAGAAGGGATTAAAGGTATGTTTTGGTATCCCAATTTTCGGTAATCATCCCTTAGGTTTTCCTTCCCCTCAATATCATCGTTGCCATCAGAGGAAGAGACTTCCATCTCTAGACTGGGCTATTCCCTTATTCGTTTACAAAATCCTGCAATCTAAAATAGGCTTCGATATAGACAGGGTTTAACTGCATTGCTTGCTCTAAGGCCACACTAGCCTCTTGATACTCTCCAAATTCAAAATGGGTAACCGCCAATCCCAGAAAGCTCTCGGCATGCCGAATATTCAGTTGAGTGGCTTGCTCAAAGGCCGTCATCGCTTCTTCTTGAAACCCAATTTGAAACTGGGCTAGGCCCAAACCATAATAGGCGGCATGCAAGTAAGCATTATAGTGAATGGCTTTTTGATAAGCTAGGGCAGCCTCATCATAGTTTTGAATACGATAAAGAGCACTTGCCAGATTGCAATAGAGTTCAGCATTCTCCGGTGCATAATCCAAGGCTTGGCTATAAACAACCACCGCTTCGACAAAATCCCGAAATTGATACAAAACACTTCCCAGACCGTTGTGGGCTGCAGCTAAAGTGGGCTGCTTGTGAATCGCCTGCTTAAAATTATCCTTCGCCCCCATATAGTCTGCTTGCTCATACTTATGCAGCCCTCGCCGCAGCCAAACCACCGCCCAAGAGGTTTCATCCATCTCTTCCGAATTGAGGGTCGGCTGGCTCGTTACGGTCGGTTGCACCAGGGTCAATCCCTCTAAAGGGTCTGGCGGAAACGGAGATTCAGGCTGTTCAGACCTTTGATAGCCAGCTGGCTCCTGATCCTGCTGCTGTGGATTGTCCTGGACTTCCACTTCAGATCCAGAATTAACCAGATCTTCTTCAATTTCATTAGCAAGATTTAGCCCGCGTTTAATCAACGAAGACATTTGATCATCAACACGGGCATGAAGAGATGGAAGATTGAACTTGCCCTGCTCGGACTGTTCCTTGGGCCCCTCCACCATAATCTCTATCCCATTTTTTCCTTAAGCTCTGTCAACTGTTGCTGCGCCATCGAGATTTCTTGATCAAAACGGTGCGACATTTCCAACAAAAGATCTTGCCCAAGTTGTTCCAACTTTACTGCCTTCATCCTCAATTGATGCAAATCTGATTGAGATAGTTGCTGCAATTTATCTTCAATCGACTGCAAGCGCTGTCGGCTCTGAGCAATTTGACGAATCGTCCGGATTAAATCTGCTGTTATCCCTTCCCCTTGGACAGAGTCTGGGCTACTTTCCCAATCATGCAAAATCGCCCTAAGACGATCTTCATCCCCCGATTCATAGGCACGATTGACGAAGGCCATCAGTTGTTCGCGGCGGGAACGCTCTTCAGGATCCGTTGCCAGGTCAGGATGAATCCGTTTGGCCACTTCTCGATAGAGCTGTTTCAAACGAGCGGATGGCCGAAAGTTGTGGTTAGACGCCATCAACGTTAAATATTTTGAAATTTGGGCATTAATCCGCTCTAATTCTTCCTGGCGGATACCCACAACCTGCATATAACGATACTCAAACGAGTGGAGTTCAGCCTGAAACGTAGCCAATTCTAGCTCCCGTTGTGCTAACTGAGCTTCCAAATCCAATAGCTCTGACTGCTTTCTCTGAAGTTCTAGCTCTTCTGGCGTCGATTGACGAACAAGACTACTACTCATTGACTTTGAATCGTGATGTGAGGAGATACTATTAAATCGAGTTATGTTCAAGATAGAGAGCGTACCCTAGGAAAATGGCAAACGATGCTGCCATACCTCAGTTGAAAAGCCAGTTTTATCTAACTTAGCTTACTTACCGGTGTTGATGAAAGAGGGGGCTACCGCAATCAGGCTGAGCACCACCAAGCTAGGTAAGAACCAGTTTCCCCACTGTACATATAAAGTCTGGGTTTGACGACGATAAATTGTGGCAGCATGGGTAGCAAACACCAGAGGTTGCGAACGCCACAAGGTTTGGCCATGGGGATTAATCACACCAGAGTATCCCGTATTCGTCGAGCGAACAGTCCACCGATCGGTTTCTATGGCTCTCATCACATCATGGGCATGGTGCTGAGCCATCATCCGAGTATTATACGGATCGTTATTGGAGGCCGTCAGAATAAACTCTCCGCCTTGGGCAGCTTGTTTCTGAAACAGTTGCGGAAAGGCAGAATCAAAACAAATCCCTGCGATCGCAGGTCCCCAAGGGGTGAGGAATTGTTGATCCGGCTTACCTAAATTCATCTGTGTACCGACAGGCGTCAACCGACCGATTACCCCACCCAACAGAGACTCAAAGGGAATATATTCACCTAAGGGCACAAGCTTAATTTTGTTGTAGCGGCTCAAGATGCTGCCATCAGCCAAAACGGTAATTAAACTTTGGGTAATGCGATGGTCTTCAGGCATAAAACTCCCGAGCCAGGCAACCACCTGTTTATCTTGAATTGCCTCTACTAAGGGAGGCTGGTCTCGCCATAAAAAGGGGAAAGCCCCTTCTGGAGTGAGTACAGCATCAACACCTTGATCGGCCAACTGCCGATAGCCAGCCTCGTAATTTTTACGCCCTAGTTCAAGGCCTTGCTTAAACAATTTGATCCGGGTTGGGACATTGCCTTGAATAATACCAATATCGAGGGCAGTATCCTGATTAGCCTGCAACGGTTGCAGGTAAAGGCTCAAACCTAATAGATGTAAACCGATCAAAAGTGCGATCGCAGTGCCACGATACCGCCACCGATGTCGTATAGCGGTCCAACCTTCTGCCAAACAGCCATTAACCATCACTAATGCAGCAACGACAACCGTCGGTCCGGAGATCCGCCCCAAATGCAGAATCACTAGGTTCGCTGGGCTTTGAGTATAAGAGATCGGGGTCCACCATAATGGAGATTGGGTCCAGAGCCACTCCAATGTCGTCCAAGCTGCTGTTCCCACCAAAATTCGACTATAAATGGGTAACTTGAACGCCCTCCAAGCCATCCATCCAGACCAGAAAGCAGCAATCAACGCCCCATAAACCGTTACAAACAGCCAGCAAACAACTGCAATGGTAAGACTAGTCCACCAAGATAGGCCCATCCATGTCATGGGATGTAAGCCTGTTAGCCAAGACACGGCAGCACCCTGATACCCAACTCCCCACGCCAGCCCCAGCCGCATCGCCAAGCACACCTGCCCCTGAGCACGTTTAACGTATATCCACAGGGGCACCAAAGCAACCCATGCAAACCACCAAGTTCCCACTGGTGCGGGGCTAATACCCATTATTAAGCCCGAGAGAAAAACGAGACCAAACCCTCGCCATCTAACCGAAGAATTTTTCGGTTGGGTACGGTCTTTCACAATATTTTCCACGCGCATTCTGGAGCTTGCAGTAAGGTCTGCTGGCAGTTTACCCTGATTAAGTTTTTCCTGATTCAGGAATCCATTGCGTGCATTAGACCGAGCCCAGTGTTAGTAGCCACCGTACTATCCCTACTTTCGAGAAGTTCTTTGACTTCGCTATGCTGGAGTTCAGCAGCCCGCGTAACTATCACAACTTCATTCCCAAACCCGAGGTTTTCATGGACAATAACAATTTCCTCAAGCAAATGTTGATGATTGGGGTCGGAACCACCTCTTTTGTCACCGATAAACTTCGGGAAGTCAGTGATCAATGGGTCAATGAAGGACGGTTAAATCCCGAGCAAGCTAAAGCTTTTGTAGATGATCTGTTACAACAAATGCGCTCGGACCCAGGAGATTGGGAAGCTCAGATGGAGCGCCAAGTTCGCAATATGATGCAAGATTTAGGGTTAGCAAGACAGGCTGAAGTGGATGAATTACGCGGTAGGATTGATCGACTGGAGCGACAAGTGCGAGACTTAGAAAATAAGCTTTGGCGGTAGCCTCCTCAATCAAAACCAACCATTCAAAGCATCACTGTCCTAAACCGATCGGAGGAACATCTTGCGTAATATCTTAATCAGTTTCGGGATTGTCCTTGTTTGTAGCGCCGTTTTGGTCATTGCCCAAGTTACTAACGGCACTCCCGAAGTATCTGCAGAGCCCTTACAAACAGATAATACTCTAACAACTGTTGCTGCTATTCCTGTTGCCCAAACACCTACATCTGAAATGAATTCAACTGACACTGAAGATTCTGATTACACCACCACCGCATCTGGCTTGCAATATCGTGACTTAGTAGAAGGCACAGGTGAGCAACCTATGCTAGGTCAAATGGTTGTCGTTCACTATACTGGCACCTTAACCGATGGGAGCAAATTTGATAGTTCTCGCGATCGCGGACAGCCATTCTCCTTCCCCATTGGAAAAGGGCGAGTGATCAAAGGTTGGGATGAAGGCGTTGGCACCATGAAAGTAGGCGGTCGTCGGAAGTTAGTCATTCCTCCTGATTTAGGGTATGGCTCAAGAGGCGCTGGTGGCGTAATCCCCCCCAATGCTACCCTAGTTTTTGATGTTGAACTACTGAGAATTCAATAGCTTAAGCCTTATATAAACTGAAAATAAGCCCGAAATCTATGAAATATCCGGGCTTATTTTTGGTTTTCGGGAGCGATAGGTAAACAAGCCGCTCAATACAATCAGGGCTCTAATGTATCTTTCAGAACTGTACGCGCTGCTAAATGATTGCGTGTAGACGTCAAAATCTCCGCTTCTCGCTCCAGCCGAGCCTGAGTGTCCTGCATTTCCAATAGAGATTGTTGCTCTAACGCCGCACCGTAAAAATTACTCGCCACCCAGTAGGAAAGATCTACAGGGAGACTTGGAATATCATCTGGAAGGTTAATATCTTGTTCAGTTAGCTTTGCAGAAAGCCTAACAACATCTTGCAACAGCTGTGTGACACTTGTGGTTAAAGCTTGCAAGTCTTGATCCTGCAGAGGTTGATCGTCGATCCACTCGACTAATCCAACACGGTAAGGCTTTTCGCGAACATAATGAAGTACCTTAAATCGCTGTTTCCCCAGCGTTAGGATCATAATTCGATCATCAGGCAGTCTTTCATGCTTTGTGATTTCAGCACAACACCCTACTAAAGCCGCTTCACCTTTGTTAGGGTCCCACATCAAAACACCAAATTGTCGATCCTCTTCCAAAATAGTGTTCATCATTATCCGGTAGCGATATTCGAAAATATGCAACGGTAATGGCCGCCCTGGGAACAGAACTACATCAGGAAGAGGGAATAGGGGCAGCTCACGTACAGCAATTGAAGAGGGAATAGCCATTAGCAACGGGAGAGGTGGGATAGGGAGTACTCTTATTCACTCTAGCCCATGTCCCCCGAAGAATTCACAAACAACTCAGGCAAGCACCTAACAACTACAGTCGAGACTAAAGCTTGACTTCAATATCAACACCAGCAGGCAAATCAAGCTTCATCAACGCATCAATAGTTTTGGGTGAAGGCTGATAAATATCAACAATACGACGATGAGTACGTGTTTCGAAGTGCTCACGTGAGTCCTTGTCTACATGTGGAGATCGTAGAACACAATAAATACGTCGTCGGGTGGGTAAAGGAATAGGTCCAACAGGGGAGGCATTAGTTCGCTTAGCAGTCTCAACGATTTTGTCACAGGATGTGTCGAGCAAACGGTGATCAAAAGCTTTCAGGCGAATGCGGATTTTTTGTTGCTGGAGAGTTGTCATATCTTAGATCAATCGTTAAGTTGTCAAGGTTCTGGATGACAGCAAAATTATGTAGAACTGCTGTTAGCAATCGGATCTTGTCAGACAAGCTGAAGGTAAGCACTACCGCTATGCCTCCAGCTCTATCTTAAGGGCTGTTTAGGAGACTATTTCAGGATTTTGGAGACAACACCAGCTCCAACAGTCCGGCCACCTTCACGAATCGCAAATCGCATCCCTTGCTCAATCGCAATAGGGTTGATTAATTCAACTGTCATTTTAATGCGATCGCCAGGCATAACCATCTCAGCGGCACTACCATCGTCAGCTGTAAAAGCGCTGATTGTACCCGTTACATCTGTCGTTCTGACATAGAACTGGGGTCGGTAACCAGGGAAAAACGGTGTATGACGTCCTCCCTCATCTTTCTTGAGGATATAAACTTCAGACTCAAACTGGGTATGAGGAGTAATTGAACCAGGCTTGGCTAACACCATGCCACGCTCAATATCTTCTTTTTGAACACCCCGCAAAAGTAAGCCGACGTTATCACCAGCCATCCCTTCATCAAGGGTCTTTTGGAACATCTCAACACCAGTCACAGTAGTATTGCGTGTATCTCTAATTCCAACTAACTCGACAGTCTCGCCAACGACAACCTTGCCCCGCTCGATCCGTCCAGTAGCGACTGTTCCACGACCTGTAATAGAGAAGACATCTTCTACAGCCATCAAGAAAGGCTTATCAATATCTCTTTCAGGAGTAGGAATATAGGCATCCACTTCATCCATCAAAGCGTAGATTTTATCTACCCACTCGTTGTCTCCTTTCTTCATGGAGTCCGCACCATTGAGGGCTTCTAAAGCCATTAGCGCCGAGCCAGAAACGATGGGAATATCATCTCCTGGGAAATCATAGTCGTTTAAAAGTTCTCGAACTTCTAGCTCAACCAACTCTAGCAACTCTTCATCATCTACCTGGTCTTGCTTATTCATAAAGACCACAATATTGGGAACCCCAACCTGCTTAGCCAGTAGAATATGTTCACGAGTTTGGGGCATGGGACCATCAGCAGCGGAGACTACTAATACTGCTCCATCCATCTGGGCAGCCCCAGTAATCATATTTTTGACATAGTCAGCATGCCCAGGACAGTCCACGTGGGCATAGTGACGATCCGTCGTCTCATACTCCACGTGAGCCGTATTAATCGTGATCCCTCTTTCCCGCTCTTCCGGGGCCGCATCAATGTCATCGTACTTCCTGGCTTTAGCTTGGCCAATGGCAGCGAGAGACATGGTGATTGCTGCTGTCAAAGTGGTTTTACCATGATCAACGTGACCAATGGTACCAATGTTGACGTGGGGTTTTGTTCGTTCAAATTTTGCGCGTGCCATGTATCAACTATTCCTTTTCGATGAATTATGCGTTCCCTTTGTTTTTTTCGATAATGGGTTCAGCCACATTACGAGGAACGTCCTCGTAGTTACCAAACTCCATTGTAAAGATACCTCGACCCTGAGTCATAGACCGGATATCTGTGGCATAGCCAAACATGGTCGCCAATGGGACTTTAGTCGTCACCTTGGCGAGCCCTTGGGCCACTTCTTGACCTTCGATTTGGCCTCTTCGAGAAATGAGGTCACCCATTACAGGGCCGAGGAAGTCTTCAGGTACTTCTACCTCAACTTTCATCATGGGCTCTAGCAGCGCAGGTGAGGCTTGCATTACCCCATCTTTGATTGCTATTGAGCCCGCGATTTTAAAGGCCATTTCAGAAGAATCAACATCATGGTAAGACCCATCAACTAATGTCGCTTTGACATCAATGAGGGGATAACCAGCTAAGATACCAGATTCGCAAGCTTCTTTCATCCCTTGCTCAGCCGGACCAATAAACTCTTTAGGGATAGAACCTCCCACAATTTTTGAGATAAATTCAAAACCAGTGCCCTCTTCAGCGGGTTCTATCTCAACAACAACATGACCATATTGGCCTTTCCCCCCACTTTGCCGTACAAACTTGCCTTCAGCAGTCACTGCTTTACGAATCGTCTCTCGATAGGCTACTTGGGGGGCTCCAATATTAGCCTCCACTTTAAATTCTCGTAGCATCCGATCAATCAAAATCTCTAGATGCAGCTCACCCATACCTGCAATCACTGTCTGATTGGTTTCCGGGTCCACACTGACGCGAAAGGTAGGGTCTTCTTGAGATAAAGATTGCAAGGCTTTGGAGAGCTTATCCATATCCTGCTTGGTTTTAGGCTCTACTGCCACAGAAATCACAGGTTCAGGAATAAATAAAGACTCCAGGACAATGGGCTTCGCCGCATTGCATAGAGTTTCGCCGGTAAAAGTATCCTTAAGACCTAGGGCAGCTCCTAAATCTCCTGCGCGCAACTCATCAACCTCAATTCGATCATCAGCTTTCATGATAATCAGCCTTGAAACACGCTCTTTTTTGTCCTTAGTAGGATTGAGGATATAGCTGCCTTTGGTGAGAACGCCTGAATACACCCGGATAAAGGTAAGTCGTCCATAGGGATCGGACATCACTTTAAATGCGAGGGCAGCCAAAGGCGCTTCATCATCAGCCGGACGCTCAGCTTCAGTGCCATCCAATAATGTCCCTCGAATAGCAGGAACATCAATCGGTGCTGGCATATAGTCAATCACAGCATCCAAAAGCAGCTGAACGCCTTTATTTTTAAAGGCAGAGCCACAAAGAATAGGGACTATCGTGCCTGCAATGGTGCCACGACGCAAAGCTGATTGAACTTCTGTTTCTGATAAAGATTCACCTTCGAGATACTTCTCCATCAAGGCATCATCTGCTTCAGCAATTGCCTCAACTAGAAGTGTTCGATACTCTTGAGCTCGCTCTTGATTAGACTCAGGAATCTCAGTCTCTTGAATATCTGTACCTTGATCATTGGTATAGATGAAGGCTTTCATATTGACTAGATCAACAATGCCCTCAAATTTATCTTCACTACCAATTGGAATTTGAATAGCGACGGCATTGGCTTTAAGACGATCACGAATTTGATCATAAACCTTGAAAAAATTCGCACCCGTCCGATCCATTTTGTTGACGAATACAATTCGGGGAATCTGATAACGATCAGCTTGCCGCCAAACTGTCTCTGATTGAGGTTGAACACCCCCTACAGAACAGAAAACCGCAATCACGCCATCTAATACTCGCATTGAGCGTTCAACTTCAATCGTGAAATCTACATGCCCAGGCGTATCAATAATGTTGACCTGATGATCTTGCCAGGTTGTGGAAATGGCGGCAGCGGTAATAGTGATACCACGCTCCCGTTCCTGATCCATCCAATCAGTAACTGTATTGCCATCATGAACTTCTCCGACCTTGTGTACCACACCGGAGTAGAACAAAATACGCTCAGTTGTTGTCGTTTTTCCCGCATCAATATGGGCTGCAATGCCAATATTGCGCACTTTCTCTAGCGGGACGGAACGTGCCACAGCTACCTCCTTCGCCCTAGCAAGTTATTTGCATAAGGGTATACAACATTCTTGCTGCAATGATTCTATAACTTTTTTCAGATAAACTTCACAAAACTTAGTAGCGATAATGGGCAAACGCTTTATTGGCCTCTGCCATACGATGAGTTTCTTCACGCTTACGTATCGCTGCGCCTGTTTCGTTAGCAGCATCGATCAGTTCGTTAGCCAGTTTACTCACCATAGATCGCCCAGGACGCTGGCGCGAAAAGCGAATAATCCATCGCAACGCCAAGGCAATGCCTCGATCAGATCGAACTTCCATCGGGACTTGATAGGTAGCACCACCCACCCGGCGAGCTTTCACTTCTACTAATGGCGTTACATTACGAACAGCCGTTTCAAACACCTCTAAGGGGTCTTGATTGGTACGTTCTTCGATAATTTTCAAAGCATCATAAAGAATACGAGAGGCCAAAGATTTCTTCCCACTCGCCATCAAACGCCGAATAGTCATACTGATGAGGCGGCTATTGTAAACCGGATCGGGAGGAACAGGGCGCTTTTGGGCACGAATACGACGAGACATGAGAAATCCTACACAAGATAGTAATAATTAAGGGCTTATGGATCCTCGCTACTTCGAGGAACACATTGTCAGACTACGCAAACTGCGGCAATCTATCTAAAGCTTGAACTGATGAGGGAAATAGTATTAAGGTGTCCCCAAAACATAAGCCACAGTCAGGGAACTCTACTCAATCTCAGGTTAAGAGCGCTGGAGCTACTAACTCTTACCTTTAGGACGCTTTGCTCCATATTTTGAACGACTTTGACGTCTATCTTTAACTCCAGCAGTATCCAAAGTACCGCGGATAATATGGTAGCGAACACCCGGCAAATCTTTAACACGACCACCCCGAATCATGACAACGGAATGCTCTTGCAAATTATGGCCAATTCCAGGGATGTAGGCTGTAACCTCAAATCCAGAAGTTAAACGGACCCTGGCGACTTTCCGCAATGCAGAGTTGGGCTTCTTAGGGGTTGTGGTATAAACGCGAGTACAAACACCACGGCGCTGAGGACAGCTTTTTAAAGCCGGAGACTTTGTCTTCTTCTTTGTGTTGTAACGCTCGCTGCGGATAAGCTGCTGAATTGTGGGCATAGATGGGCGATAGTAAGTTGAGTTAGGATTTTGAATTCTTCCAAATCCTAACTATATAGATCTTTGCGGCCTTGTGTCAACTTACCCACCTAAACCCGGCAAATTAAGATCGCCTGTCAAGTCTTCCATGCGTTCTCTCATCGTGTCGGTAGACTTATGGTACGCATCTTTCATCGCTTCAGCAACCAGTTCAGATAATGCATCTAGGCCTTTATCCACGGCCTCTTGGGTAATTTCAGCACGAATAGGTTCTTGGTTACCGCTCATGACAACCTTAACTAAGCCACCACCAGCTTGACCCTCGATCTCCATTTGTTCAAGATCTTCTTGTAATTGCTTTGCACCTTCTTGCACTTGTTGTGCTTTCTGGATAGCTGCAGCTAGTTCTTTCATTTTGCCGAGGCCGAAGCCAAAGCCTTGTCCTTGCTCTTTTGGCATAGTCTTTATGGTTTGTTAATGTGCTTGAATCTTTGCTTTGCTCTAGATGAGCTCTTTTAAGGAACTTCAAATTGAACTGTTTACTATGATACTGAGAGTCTACCCCAAGAGGCGTAAAGGGAATCTACTTTCTAGGTGATTTGTGGGAATTCACCCAACATTTTCACTTCTGGCTTGAGAAGCAACGACCAATTTTCCTCAACTTTTTGCTGAACATAATGAATCAGATTGAAGATGTCAGTTGCCGTAGCGTTATCAGAGTTAAGGATGAAGTTAGCGTGCTTCTGAGCAACTTGCGCCCCTCCGAGTGAATATCCTTTCAATCCTGATTGTTCAATTAACCAACCTGCCGTCCGAGGAAGAGGATTGCGAAACACACTGCCACAGCTTGGCCAATCATAGGGTTGTGTACTGAGACGATGATCCAAGTGCGATTGAGTCGTTGCCTTGACCTGGTCAGTAGATTGATTAGCACTGAGTTGAAACACCCCCTGTAAAACGGGTTTGGGAGATTGCTGCAAGATAGAGGACCGATATTGAAATGCCATGTGTTCAGGTTTCAATACCTGAATAGTCCCATTTCTCTCTAGGACATGAACCTCAGCTAAAACATCCGCAGTACATCCACCATGCGCACCAGCATTCATGACCAATGCTCCGCCCACAGTTCCAGGAATACCGACGGCCCATTCCAATCCAGACCAACCTCGTTTAGCAGCCTGCCAAGCCAGTTTAGGTAACGATTCCCCAGCATAGGCTGTGACTTGACAAGTATCAGGCTCGAACGTCCTTTGCCGCAAATATCGCGTTGAGATGACTAAGCCAGGTAAGCCCTGATCACTAATCAGTAAGTTTGACCCTGCGCCCAAAAAGGTAATGGGCAGATTTTGCTCATTAGCCCATGCATAACTACCTTGTAGTTCTTCCAGATTATGGGGAGCAATAAACCATTCTGCGGCGCCCCCCACACGGAATGTCGTCATATCTGCCAAACTCACATGAGGCTGAATCTCGCAGGTTCCATTGTCAATAAAGATGGAGGGTGAAGACTGAGTCATTGCAAAACAACCTCAGGAGAAGGTTTTGAAGAAACCTGATAATGGGCAAGTAAGTCTGGAATGATACGGTTCAAATCTCCTGCTCCCAAGAATAGAACTACATCACCCGATTGCAAATGTCCCTGTAAAAAATCGATAACATTGGCCAGGGTTGGTTGATAAGTTACGGCAGAATGGTTAGAGGTAATTGCATTTGCCAACTTTTGACCATCAATAGTGCCAGGATTTGCTTCTCCAGCGCTATAAATATCAGTCACAACGACTAAATCTGCATCTTGAAACGATTGGCTAAACTCTTGAAAGAAGGTAATTGCACGGCTATAGCGGTGGGGCTGAAAGACAGCTACAACTCTTGATTGAGAATAGGTTGCAGCCGCAGCTTGGGCTTGAAGCTTCGCGGATGCCAAGGTCACTTGAATTTCACTCGGATGATGCGCATAATCATCTATCAAACAAATCCCTTGCGCTTCTCCATAAATTTCGAAACGGCGTTTAGCCCCCGAGAAAGTCTGCAATGCTTCCGCAATGGTGGGGAATTCTAGGCCTACATAACGGCCAATCGCAACGGCTGCCAGGGCATTACTGAGGTTATGTTCCCCCAGCAAAGGCAGTTCTAATGACCCTAAGCTCTCCTCACGTTCTAGGATATCTACGATTGTTCCTTGGCCTGAATATTCAATATTTTGCACCGTATAATCTGCCGATATTTCAGCATTCAGACTGTAAGTAATCATAGGCTGATCGGGGGCTGATGTAGAAAAACGATCAGCGATAGTGGGGCAATCAATCGAAACGATCAGGGTATGGCAATGGTCTACAAACTGTTCAAAGATGCCAACCACTTGATCTAGAGAGGTGTAGTGATCAGGGTGATCAAGTTCAATATTGGTAATGACACCAATATGAGGGAAGAACTTAACGAGGGACCCATCCGATTCATCGGCCTCAGCGACTAAATAGGGGCTATCGCCAGTGCGGGCATTCCCACCCCATGCAGCGACCTCTCCACCCACAATAATGGTGGGATCTAAACTCGCTTTCAACAATAAATAGCCTACCAAGCTACTGGTTGTTGTTTTACCATGAGTTCCAGCAATTGCAATGCTTTGAGAGAACTCTTGCATTAGCGCTGCCAGCACATCAGAGCGATGAAAGATAGGACATCCTGCCTGCACAGCAGCCTGGTATTCAGGATTATCCTCGTGAATGGCCGTTGAGCAAATCACTTGAGGGGGGGCAGAAGAATCTTGGCAAAGCTGCTTGATGTTAGTAGCTTCTTGACGAGAAAAGATTCGAGCGCCCTGGGACTCTAACTTTTGAGTGATATGGTTAGCTCGAACATCTGAACCCGATATAGGCAATTGTCGTTTGAGGAGGATATGGGCTAGTGCAGACATGCCGATACCACCAATACCAATGAAGTGAATGGGACGGCCACCTAAATCGACTGCACTTTGCATTACTGTATTTCGCTCCTTCTCGGCCCACACCTAGTTACACGCGACATCATAGCAGGAACTCTAAAAAATTCGAGTCCTTTCCTTGCTTCCAGCAAATCTCTTCTGGATTTATATCAATCTTGATGCTGCTGACATTGCCAGCATTTTTTACTCTCTATCCTGCAGGTAAAAAGCTAAAGCTTATAGATGCACAAGCATCCTGAGTCCTATAGAGTTTTAACTACCACTTTGTTTGCTAGCTGATTGTATTTACAAGAACGACTTATAATTTTCTTCTGTAAAATTTTTAATACCTTCCCACCTATGGTGTCAATCTGGTTATGGTTGGAAGTCTCGCCAACACCCCGAACAACCCGAATATGTAATTATCTGTAATGGTTGGCATGATACTGTTTGCGATCGCATTTCCAAGACATCCATTTGAGTGACGTTACCCATGAGCGAACCACGGTTAGCCTCGATCAAAATTGTTTTAGTCGAGCCGGCTGGCCCCCTCAATGTGGGGAGCATCGCCCGAGTGATGAAAAACATGGGGTTAGGACAGTTAGTGCTCGTCAATCCCCACTGTGATCCCTTAGGTCCAGAAGCCCAACAGATGGCAGTTCATGCCGCTGACGTCTTATCCCAGGCAACAACAGTTCAGACTTTAGCCGAAGCACTCGTAGGATGTCAGCGAGTGGTGGCCACCACCGCCCGACAACGGCGATTACAGGTGATGACTCAGGCACCGAAACAGATCTTGCCCTGGATACTAGAAGATGAAGCCGCATTGATCTTTGGCCCGGAAGATCGAGGACTGAGTAATGAAGAACTTTATCATGCCCAAGCTTTCCTCCAAATCCCTACGAGTTCTGACTATGCAGCCTTAAATCTAGCCCAGGCCGTCACGATTTGCTGTTACGAGTTGCGTCAATGCCTATTCACAGACCTTGACAACCTGCCCACTGGACCTAGAATTGCAGAGTCTAATCATCCTCAGACAGAATTGGCCCCCTTCCAACAAATGGAAGCGTTCTATCAAGCCCTAGAGCTCGCCTTATTGGACATCGGCTATCTCCATCCCCATACAGCAACCGTTAGGATGCAAAAACTACGGCAGCTCTTTAATCGCAGCCAGCTATCAACCCAGGAATTAGCTATGTTAAGGGGGATGATTCGTCAGGTACACTGGAAAATTCAGGCAAATTGATTAAAATACCCATAATCTTTTGCTGTAGGTAATGCTTCAAAGATTGAATAAAGCTTTGGAAATTGCCGATCCAGATTGAAGAGGATTAAAGTCCTCTGAAACATTGCGCTCCATCACGTCTATAGCCCAATTTGTTGATTCAGGAGAGGGTGGTGCTTCAACACTCCAGGCAATCTTTGACTTCACGACAGCAGCGCCAGTTATGGCAGCAGCGCCGGAGGATGCATCAAACGCGCCGAGCAATGCGCAAACAGCTTGTGCAGCAAACTCAGCATCGCGCCCCTTCTAAGCATCTCCGAGCCCCCTCTCCTTCCCCTCAGCCCCAAAGATCCCAAGGCATTTCCCGAAAACCGGCTCCAAGGAATTCGTCTGCCTCAAAATCATCTATTCGACCAACCCGGCCCCGAACTAAAACTCATTCCAGCTCTTGGGGATGGTTTGTATATCTCACTCGTTTAGCAATTGTTGGCTCTGGGGTCGCTGCGATTGCAGGTACCGCCTTGACCGTCTTTGATCCCACACCCCACTCATCATCTTCTGGGTCCCCCTCTATATCCTCTGCCCTAGCCCCCATTCCCCTGAAGTCTGTAAGCACAATAAATTCTGAGCCAGCGATTGAACCGAAAAACTTTGATACCCAGCCGGATGGTCCACAGTCTTTGTTTTATCGATGGTCCCAAGAGCCCCGGATGAAACGCTTGGTTCGAGAAGGGCAAGAGCTATCAACGATCAAGGGACAAATCCAGCAGTGGTCTGCAGCTCAATCGGAGCTTAAGCCCGCTATGTTTTTCCTGAATCCCAGCACTGGCGAATATCTAGATATCAACGGGGCAAAAAGCATATCCGCCGCTAGTACTATCAAAATCCCTGTCTTGCTCGCTTTTTTTGAGGAAGTTGATGCTGGCACTATTGACCTAGATGAGCCCTTAGTGATGCGTCAGGATCTGGTGGCATCTGAAGCCGGCTCCATGCAATATGAACCTGTGGGAACGACGTTTTCAGCTCTAGAAACAGCGGAGTACATGATTGCGATCAGCGATAACACCGCGACCAATATGCTGATTGATCGCCTAGGGGGTGCCCAAAAACTCAATCAGCGGTTTAAATCCTGGGGTCTTAAGCACACTGCCATCCGTAATCCTTTACCAGACTTAGAGGGGACTAATACCATCAGCCCTCAAGATATGGCAGCCTTAATGCTAAAGCTCAAAGATGACGATCTACTCTTGTCTGCCAGTCGCGAGCAAGCATTAGATATTTTGCGCCAGACGGTGACCAACACCCTACTTCCACAGGGGATAGATAAGGATGCCAATATTGCCCATAAAACTGGAGATATTGGCTCTGTTGTTGGGGATATAGGCCTCATCGACATGCCTAATGGCCAGCACTATGTTGCCGCCATTTTAGTTCAGAGACCCCACAATGATCCCCGTGCCCAGGAACTGATTCGTAAGATCTCTAAACTCACTTACAGAACATTTCGAAAACAGGATCCATCCATTGCCACTCCTGCCACAACATCAGACAATTAGCAGATATAGGTTGGGACTATAGGGTTTAAGACATCCATGAGATCATGGCCATCTATCACTCCCATGAGCATCGATCGGAGCCTTCTTCACGAATACTCCGACGGCGATCGAGATTTCGAGCAAGAGCTCTTGCATTTGTTTGTGGATGATACTCAGCAACATTTAGCCAGCTTAAAAGCTGCTATCTCAACTCAGAACTTCGATATTGCCAAACGAGAAGCCCATCACATCAAAGGGGCCAGTGCTCATGTGGGTGCCGTAGCTATGTTTGCGATCGCAGCCGAAGTTGAAGCCCTAATCAAGCAACAAACCACACCTCCGAGCCTCCCTTTACTCAGCCAGTTGGAAACAGCCTACCAAGACGTCATTGCCGTGACTGAGCAATGGGCTCATGAATCCACAACACTCAGTTAAGCTGTAGATTAGCTTGCCCATTCAGCGTCGCTCAAACCTCATTCGTCTTTAGACGTGGGCCAGAGCACTGGCAAAACAGCTATTTTCCCAACATTTTTCTCCCAGGCATTACTTTTATGCGCTTCATCGACCAAACCGAAATATTCGTCAAAGCCGGAGACGGGGGAGACGGAATGGTGGCCTTCCGACGCGAGAAATACGTTCCTGCGGGCGGTCCTGCAGGAGGAAATGGGGGTCGAGGTGGCTCAGTGGTGCTCCAGGCTTCAACTAATCTCCAAACGCTGCTTGATTTCAAATACAAACACCAATTTATTGCTGACGATGGCAAACGGGGCGGCCCCAAGAATTTAACCGGTGCATCGGGACAAGACCGCTTGATTGAAGTTCCCTGCGGAACGGTCATTTATGATGCAGACTCCATGACTCTGTTAGGAGATTTAACCACGAATGGACAAACCCTAACGGTTGCCCAGGGAGGCAAAGGGGGATTGGGAAACAAACATTTTCTGAGCAATCGTAATCGAGCACCAGAACATGCCCTGCCAGGACTACCTGGGGAGGAACTTCGACTTCAGCTAGAGTTGAAGCTCCTGGCAGAAGTTGGCATTATTGGGTTACCCAATGCTGGCAAATCAACCCTTATTTCCGTACTATCAGCAGCTCGCCCAAAAATTGCCGACTATCCTTTCACCACATTAGTCCCCAACCTGGGGGTCGTCCCTCGGTCAACGGGGGATGGTACCGTCTTCGCTGATATCCCTGGGCTAATCGAAGGTGCCCATGAGGGGGTTGGTTTAGGCCATGATTTCCTTCGACATGTTGAGCGAACCCGGCTACTAGTCCATCTGGTTGATGCCACCGCTGAAAATCCAGAGCAAGACTACCAGACCATTCAGAAAGAATTGTCTGCCTACGGTCAAGGCTTACACAAGCGACCCCAGTTATTGGCATTGAACAAAATAGATGCCATGGACTCAGCGCTACTGCTGCAAAAGCAAGCCAGCCTAGAGCAAATGAGCGGTAGCCCAGTGTATTTAATCTCTGCCGTGGCCCAACAGGGTCTAGACACTTTACTTCAACAAGTCTGGGAGGAATTAGATCATCTACCCGACGAACCTCAAGATTCTCCACTCCCCATTCTGGACTCGCCCATCTTAAGAGAAACGTAAATTTCAGCGGCAGGAAGTTGAATTATCATTCAATTTGGGAAAGATTAAGTAATAATACGGTATACATTAGCAGTGCTCGACAACTTAAACTACGGTTACAAGATTTCTGAGCACCGCTAAGCATAAAGACACGGGCGGCTTCTAGAGTATGCAAGACGTTATCACAGCTGATCAAAATCAACTGCTACTCATTGATGATGATCCAAATCTGATTCTATTAGTGAAGGATTACTTGGAATTGCGTGGATATGAGGTGACAACGGCCAAGAATGGTCGGGAAGCCCTGCGCGTTCTGGAGAAAAGTATCCCCAATCTAATCATCTGTGATGTGATGATGCCAGAGATGGATGGCTATGCGTTTGTCAAACGCGTTCGAGATAATCCTCAGACTAGCTATCTCCCCGTTCTCTTTTTGTCAGCCAAGGGGCAAATTCAAGATCGGGTCACCGGACTTAACACCGGGGCTGATGTTTATATGATTAAGCCCTTTGAACCGGATGAATTAGTGGCACAAATCGAAGCATCTCTGAAGCAAGCGTCTCGGATGATGCAGAAACAATCTAACTCCCTAGAAGGAGAGCTATCGGTTCAAGTCCCCTTTGATGTCGATTTGACTCCCACAGAGACTAAAGTTATTCAGCTCGTTGCCAAAGGCATGTCAAACCGAGAGATTGCAGATGACCTCAGCGTCAGCCAACGTACGGTCGAAAGCCACGTCAGCAACATGCTCGGGAAGACTGGCTTAAACAACCGCACAGAACTTGCCCGCTGGGCCATTGAACAACGAATGGTCTAGGTACGAGACCGCTCTAGCCAAAACAGCCATAGCATCAAGGACAACACGCCAACCTGTAGGGCGAAGTTCGGAAGCGTAGTGGTGATATCTTCTCCCGCCAGTAATTGGAAGAAAAATACCACTGCCCCTATAAACGCAGAGCCAGCAAAAGCAATATAAAAAAACCGTCTCAACCCACGATAGGGAGACTTTAACTCGGCACGCAGTCGCTTTTGCTGCTCCGGGCTTAATGAAGACCGGGAAGAGTTAGGCGTTGGGGGTTGGGACATGAATTGCAATCAGTCATTGTCGTAAAGATTTTCTCGAAAACGCACTTACGGCTCCCCAAGGTAGACCGCATTCTCTAGACTAATTAGGCCACTTCTTGGGGTTGGGGAGTCGTCGGTGGGGACAAAGCTGCATCGGGTGTAGAGCTCTCAATCATTTCCACCAATTCTCGCTCAAAGGTCAACAAAGCTCGGTTCGTGCGTCCACCCACATAAAGTTGATCCTCAACTGTTAGCAGCCAGATTTGCGAATGAGACACATAACTCATGATCACACCAATCATCAGTAATCCGAATCCGGAATAGATCCAGGGGATGCCAGGGTCAGACTTAATTTGTAACCCTGTACTACCCACCAGTTCAACTAACTTTAGGCTAATGTCATTCACATCTGTAGACATGCCCGTTCTTACGGTTGAAACAAGCTTGCCGGACTCATCGTAGACCACGACCGTGCCCTGCAAATCCGTTGTAAGTAGGGTTACCCCTGCACTGAGATCCGGTTTTGTAGGCACCCACGTCCCCCATATTCTGCCACCGGCGGCCTCTAGGGGTGCCATGGGTAGCTGCAAAACAGGGCTGTTGTTGAGCTGCACCCGCACTCCAGCAATGGACCAATCTGCTTGATATAGAGTCACTCCCTTATGCTTAAAGGGCTGATTCACGTGAATCGTTTGTCGATCCAATTCGTTCTTATCTTCATCAACAATCGATAAGTCTGAGTAAAATTGGTCGATTTGGCCTTCGGGCGTGTAGTCAATCCAGAAACGATTCACCTGTACGGCCCAATCGTCAGGAATTTGAGCCCCAGACCATGGGCCCGATTTCACAATATTGCTGACCTTGGCCGTGGTGCCACTGGGAATCATTTCTTGCGCCATAAATCCTGTCAGTGAGCCCCAAATGGACCCCAACAAAATCAAGATCATGCTGGCATGGACGATGATCGGACCAATGCGCCCAGGCATGCCTTTACGAGCATAAATGCTCTGATCTTCTTCAAAAATTTTGTAGCGATTCTTTGCCAACGCCTCAAGTAAAAAAGGCTTTTGGCCGGGATCGAGCGTTGTACTCAAGGCCAGTTTGTCAAACTGACGGGGTTTCTTATAGAATTTCCAGCTGCGGGCCGCCTTAAGGGCGGGAAGCTGACGCATAAACGTACAGGCCGTCAAGCTAGTGCCAAACAGGATTAGCAACGATAAAAACCACCAGGTCGCATACACATGATCTAAGCCGACCGTCACCAATACTTTCCAAGTTAAGAACCCAAACAATGCTGGCTCTTCAGGATAGTTAGCCTGATAAAACTCCAGGGATTGGCCTTGCTCAATGACAGTACCGGAAATGCTGAAGAGTGCGATCGCAAGGAGCAATACAATTGCCAACCGCAAATCCGCTAGGACAGGTACTAAGTTTTTTTTGATAAAGGCTTGAGGTTGGCCAAGATTAGAGGTCATGGAATAGGATCAAAAAGATGGGACTCGACAACAAAATTAAGCGCTGGGCAATACATGGTTCAGCAAGGAAAAGACACCGAAAGCGATAAGAATAACGCCACTAGTGGGAGTAATCCAAGCAGACCATTGGCGAATAGCGAGAAATCGCTTGATCGCAGCCGTAAACGTACCTGCAATGACCAGCGGAGCGGTATAGCCTGCCGTGTACGACAATAACAAACCTCCCCCCAGTATAGGATCCTGGGTACTTGAGATCCAAGCCAGTAACGTCGCTAATACTGGGGTACTGCAGGGAGAAGCGACCAGACCAAAGGTAAGTCCCAAAAGGAAAGAGCGTACTCCTCTGGGTAGCTGATCAGAAATCAGTTCTACCCCCGAGAAGCTCGGTAATCGCAGCGGTAGGGCTTCCAGTAAATTGAGCCCCATAATGATTGCAACCAGGCTGACAACAATTGCCAGTCCAACACCAATTTGCCCATAAACCCGACCCAATAGGGCTGCGCCAATTCCCAAGCCTGCCAGAGTTGAAGCTAACCCTAAGCAGAACCAAATGGATTGAGCCATGGATTGCCAGCGGTTCTCTGTTTCATAGCCACCGATATACCCCACCGTAATGGGCAGCATCGATAACGTACAGGGGGTGAGACTAGTTAATAGGCCTGCCAAAAAGATGATGCCAACACTCAGAGCAGAAAGGTGAGAGAGTTGGGTCGAAACAATCGTATTAGCGAATTGTTCAAGGTGATAAAGCTGAATTTCCAGCGTTTCCAGCATAAGGAGAAGCTGCTTCAACGCAACTAACTATCAGGTGTTCGCTCTTGATCTTAACGAAGTCTGTGTTTTCGGCGTTGTTTTAGTCGTTGTTTTTTGGTAGACAGTACTGCTTTAGGATCTTTTTTTCTAGCAGATGCAAGGGCTACACCCTTTGATGAACGAAGTTTAGCAAGCATTCTGCGCCATAAAGAGGGCTGTTTCCGTTTGCGTACTAACTTAAGCGGTCCTTTTTCCCCAGGATGAAGAGGAGTTTGAGGACCTGGTAATGCATTTGCAGAGGCACGGTGTCTAGCCGTTGCCACAGAAGAATGATCGCCAACTAGTCGAATCAAAGAGGGGGACTCACCTTCGTGATGAGGAATAGCTACCACATCGGCACTTTGGCTCTCCCGAGCAGCCCGAATCAATAAACCTGCGATCAATAAGCTAGAAATCATAGAATTTCCCCCATAACTAAACATGGGGAGAGGAAGACCAGTGGTTGGCAGTACGCCAATAACAACCCCGATATTAATTAAGGCCTGACCAACTAGAAAAATCATGGCCCCAATGGCAACTAAACGCTGAATGACATGGGTAGATTTCATGGCCACCCGTAGAGCCAAAAAGCTATAAGTCCCCAACAACAATAAAAAGCAGAATCCGCCTAGTAGGCCAAATTCTTCTGCAAAGACCGCAAAGATAAAATCCGTATGCTGGATGGGTAAATAAGAAAGCTTCAGTTGTGATTCACCAAAGCCAACACCCAGAATGCCCCCTGAACCAACGGCTAACAAGCTCTGATGGAGCTGAAAACCATCGCCAAGAGCATCGGCCCAAGGGTTCAAGAAGGACAGAATCCGACTCAGCTGATATGGGTTCCGAAAAATACTGATCGCCGCTAAACCTATCCCTGCCAAAGCCGTTAACAAAAGGGACTGGTATCGTAATCCCGCTGCCAAGGCAATCAACCAAAGGGTCATACCACATAGGGCCGTAGTGCTGAGATTGGGTTGTATCAATATTCCTAAAAGGGTCAGGGCAAACAGAGACAACCACCATAGTCGCTCACCCAGGGTTAGCCGAGACCAGCGATTAAAAATATAAGCACTCTGAAGGATCAAGAATGGTTTGATTAATTCGGAAGGCTGGAGTGGAAAGGGACCAATATCAATCCACCGGGTCGCACCATTAATGGTTATCCCTAGACCTGGAATTTTTGTGGCAAAAATCAATATCAGAAACAGAAAGAATCCAAATGCAGAGACTTTCATGAGTTTTTGTAAGGGAATGTGAATAACCGCACAAAATCCCAACAGTCCCAAAATCACCCCTAAAAGTTGGCGCTTGGAATAGTAGAGGCCATCTCCAGATTCAATCGCCCCCGCATGATAGGAAGCCGAGAATAGGACGACAAGACCAATTCCTAACCAAAAGAGGGTTAGCCAATGAAGAAATCGGGCTTCGGCAGCCCATTCTTCTGTTGAGTATGGGAGGGAGGGAATGAGGCGACGTATCTTCACAACCAGTAATTCCCAGCGATAAGTCGAGGCCAGTATAGCAGACCTATCCAGGAATTGAAGGGGATTGATGATTAGCCCATCACATCAACGAATAGTCATCAATTCCAAAATTGTGGAATATCTATTGATCCTGATATCAGGATCAGCTAAAGATCTGACTTTTGAATAGGCTGAAACCTATTATTTGTCCATAAGAACATCTCGAAGAAAAGCCATGCTTGAACTGGGTAGATTTACCAGGGTTTTCAGCATCCCACTATTTCCTCCATAAGCTTCCAGACTCGACTGGACAATACTCATGCTCAAGTTTCATTGCTCCATTTCATCGGAGGATTACAACTATCAAGTAATAAGCCCTTTCATTTAAATTAGGTGCAATATCTCCAACTCTGGTCGATCTGGGAGTCCGGACGTCTCAGGATACAAGGCTATGGGGTGCTATATGACTTTAGGGAATCAACCTTTAGCCAACGGGAAACCAGTTCAGCTCTATCACGCGTAGCAGTCACCGACCAGTCCTAACTTACTGTTCGGGTAAAGCTTCCGTTTGAGAATGATCTAAGGGAATAGAGAGAACATCAACCTCCTGATTTAGCACCATTGTTGTACTAGAATTACTGACAAATCCGATGTGCTCATAAAAACTCTGTTGATGAGTCGTGGTTAAGTAAATGCGTTCAACACGGTTCATCTGTGGATGCGCCAGCAGGGTCTGCACAAGCTGTCGCCCCAACCCTTGGCCACGATAGTCAGGGTGAATAACCACGTCCCACACCATTGCGCGATAAATACCATCTGATGTGGCTCGCGCAAACCCAATCAATTCTTCACGATCCCAGACACTAATAATGGGGTAACTATTTGCGATCGCAACCGCCCAATCCTCCAAGCAACGCTCTCCTGCCCAAAAGGCCCCCACCTGAAATAATCGCTGTAGCTTTCGCAATACGGAGACGTCAACCTTCTGGTCTGCCTCAGTTAATCCATCTCGGAACTGAATATGTCGATTATCCATAGCGATGATTATGTCTTAGAAATCTGAGAACCACAATGACGGTCATTTCCCTTGTCTAGACTGAAGAGTTAACCTACATCGGCGAGTGATAAGTAAATACGCTACAGTGTATAAGAAATATTTAACAAAAGTACACTGTTTTTTGTACTTCTTGATACAATAACCTCATGTCGTAACGCTTCATTGCAAGAGTCAAAGGATGTTAAGGCAGAGTGGTAGGTTCATTTTATGTCCTTTGAGTGATTGTTTGTTTGGTATGGAGACCCCTGTGCAACTCAATTCACAGCCCCTTTCAAAAAACTCGAATCGAAGAGAAGACTTAAGTGAATATGTAGCTCATCTACAGCTCCATATGACCTTGCAAGCTCGGAACTTAGTTCCTACCTTGACTCGTCCTGAAGATAGCCGCGAGGAAATGCTTCAAGAAACTCAGGCTACCTTCGAGAAACATGTCTCTCGCCAAAGTGTTCAATAACATAATTGGCAGCTTAACGTTATAAACAACAAAATTTAATATATTTCAACTAACTAAAAGGAGTGTTAAGAAACACTCCTTTTTTGTTGAGCCGACATTAATAAGAAAGGTCGTGCCTCAAGTAATTGTGGGTTGAGTATACTAGAGGCTCAGCTCAGCTTCTAACCTACCCATGCAATGCCCACTATGCGGTCATTCCAAAGCACACAAGCATGGCAAGATGCCCAACATGCTTCAACGATACCGTTGTCCTGAGTGCCAGCAGACCTTTACTGAACGCTTTGATACCCTTTACTATCGTCGTCAGGTGAGTCCAGAGCAGGTCCGACAAGTTCTCCAAGCCCATGCAGAAGGGAGTAGTCTTCGAGGTATCACTCGGACCAGTGGCCTGGCTTACAACACTGTAGTCTCTCTAGTAAGAGCTGCTAGCCAACGATCTCAGCAACTCCATAATGGCCAAGTGCAAGCCGTTGAAACGGAGGATGTCAGTGCAGATGAAATGTGGTCCTTTGTGAAAAAAAGCAAAAACACTGTCTTCCCCATGAGCTAGAGATGGGTGATTGTTGGATGGCGATTACCTTGGCAAACACAAGCGGCGTGATCCTCTCGTGTCGTGTGGGCAAGCACACCGATTCATTATTGAATGAACTGGTGACTAGCACTGAAGGTAAGACCGATTGCAAGGACTGGAATAGCGACGATTGGGGGGGGTACGAAAGAGTGTTGCCTTGGGAGATTGACCATTACATTGGCAAGGACAGAACTCAACGACTCGAACGCACCAATGGCATTATTCGGCAGCACAGTGGTCGATGGCATCGACGCCAGAACAAATTTGGCAAAGTGTGGGCGCAAACCAAAGTCACTGCTCGATTAGTGGTCAGCTATTTCAATTGGATTTGGACACACAGTCGGCTTAAAACAACGGCGGCACAACGTGCTGATCTAGCCTCGCGAACTTGGCATTGGGATGACATACTCACCTACCCCACAATTGTTTGATGCACGACCATAAGAAACCGCCCTCCGAAGAGAGCGGCAATGCAAGTGAGGGAAAATTAAAGCGTAAATGCCTTAGAAAGAGAACGTGGCTCTTACTAATCCCTGAATAATGTCATTGGGATTGCCGTTACTGACATTGAAAGGATTGGTAATCAGCATGACAGTCGGTGTGATGGTAATGTTTTCGTTCACAGGGAACCGATAAAACGCTTCAAAGTTAGTTTGAGCGGAATAATTAGGATCCGTAGTGCTGACAATAAACGGCTGACCAGCTGCTACCGCAAGCATAGACCCCGGCACTAGCAAGTCATTCACACCAACACCTGCCATCCAAGTTTGGATGCTGCTGTTGTTGCCAACGGGAAGAACATTCTGGAATAAATCATTGTTAACCCCACCAAAAGCGAGTTGAGGGTCAATGGAAATTCCATAGCGGCCAAAAATGCCGAATTGTCCCAGGGTCAACTCAACGTTGGCACCAATGATATTTTGGTTCACGTTATAGGTTTCAGCATGGGTAAACTGAGCCCGAACCGCAAAATTATTTTGGTCATCTTCACCAAAGTCATTGGTATATTCAATCTCTGCTGAAGCTTGAAAGGGATCCCCAAACAAACCACCCTCACAGGTATTGAGAGGATCTGCACAGGAATTTACGGCAGTACCAGACGCAATTCCAGCATCTGCTGCAATAAATAGACCCCGAACGCTAATAGGACCACCGTTGACATTCCAATCAAACGCAGCACCTGCACCACCAGGACCGTCAACCGCTTCAGAGATGATCAGAGGGTTATTAATGAAGAAGCCAGAACTGAAATCAGCCGCTTCATCATTGGCGTAACTGTTGCCATCAATAAAGGCACTAGGATAAATCAAGGGACCGACGGTTACAGCTAGGTTCTCGACGGGCTTGAAGGTATATCCCAAGTTATACAAGGTAACACCAGGGCCAGAACCGGTATAGTCCACCACACCAGGATCGCCTAAAGTCGTGGCTGTTCCTGCACCAACAACGGGAGGAACAGGGAAGAAATTAGCGGGACCCGCCACACCTGCAGATGAGAAGAAATCAGAACCACCGTTGCCAGTTTCCAATGTCAAATCTAGGACATCATCTCCATTGAAGCTGGTAAGGAACGACATTCGTACCCGAGAAATTGCACTCACCCGAGAATCTCCTGGATCAACGTTAGCAATACCAGGTGCCCCCGTATCAACAGCGGCCACACCTGTTGCCGCAGCATTCGGGGTGGGAATATTATCCCCAGGGTTATTCAAGAAATCCCCAAACTGGGCCGCCATCACGACTTGAGCTTGAAGTTTAGTCGTGGTTGAGAACTGTTGCGATTCTACGGTGGCAACACGAGCTTCTAGACCATCAACGCGACCACGCAAGGTTGCTAGTTCAGCCGCAAATTCATCCTGAAGAGCCTTGAGAGCATCTAAGTCTTCTTTGGTAGCAAATCGATTGCTGAGATTATCCAAACAAGCATTCACCAAAGCAGCAGCTTCCCGACGAGACATGGCCCGGCTGGGGCGGAACGTACCGTTTGGGTAACCCGCAACGCAACCATAGCGCTCTACCAAAGATTGGATGGCTTGGAAAGCCCAGTCATCAGGCTGCACATCTGAGAGTTGAGAGACCGATGTGACCTGACCGACAGAATCGGCTTCCGTTTCAGACATGAGATCGGAAACAGCTGGCGTATTATCGGCTAAGACTAAAGGCTGTTGCGGACTTTCTTGAGAAATGGCGGGAGCTTGCTCTAGGGATTCATCAGAAATCTCTGAGCTTTCCAAGGATAAAGTACTAGCACTGGCCATACCCGTGACCATTAGTGCACTGGATAAGCCAATCACACTAGCTAGCAAACGAAAATACTTCATATTAATCCTCACACACTATTTTTGTTGGAATTAGAGTGGGGGATCCTAATGTTGATAGGACGCCACTACAAACCTAGATAATGATAATCATTATCTAGGTTTTCTTCAATAGAGAAGAAACTTAAATGAACTCACCAATCTTCTGTTAGAAGTGCTGTTGAAGAATGTTGGTGATGTTTTTGGGCTTTACTTTGGTGTAGCGAGCCTTGTCAGGTAAAACAACAAGGTTAGGTCCGGCTTTACATTTACCGATACAGCCCATAGGTTGCAGTTGAATCTCTTTGTCTTGGCCTGAGGCTTGCAAAGCTGAATTCAATGCTGTTAAAACTTGTTGACTGCCGCGTTTACGACAGCTCGATTTTTGGCAAATTCTAATTTTGCCCTTTTGAACGTTACCAACAAGCTCAGAAGGCTGTTGAGAAGATGAAGGTGAGGAGTTGGGGAGGGCAGGCATGATAGTCTTTGCCTTGAGTTTTATCTTGCCTGTTTTGATATTGATTTTTTGGCAACCCTGCACTTGAATCCATGCTCCGGGTTGCAAAATCCCAGAGCAGGCTGGGCGCAGAGACTTGGCTAGCTTAATATCTTGCTCTCCTTGGGAGGTAGCCAGACGAATCCCTTTGACACTACAGCCCTTTGACAAGATATAAGTTAAAAATCGACCACTCAGGGTGAATTCTGACTTTTTTGTATGTTTACCCATGAACTTTTAAGTGCGTATTCCTTAAATGATTTAGATAAAGTCTTGATTAAAGTGAGTGCTGCTCTTGGAGAGATTGCCATAAATAGCTAGGAATATCAGGAGCTGGGCAGTGCATAAATGCAATATTACCCAAATCACCTTTGCAATAGTGGAGTCCCACTTTTGCACTACCATCTAGGATGCTCTGGCAAGGAACCTCAGGTGCCTGAGCACTGCCAATGAAGAAATCAACCCAGTCATCCTGCTCTTGTCGGATACAAGGTAAGGGCTCTAGGCCTGAATCTCTAAGGTTTCTAGTTCCAGCACTGTTCCAACCAGTCAACCAGTTCTGCCCGAGAAGCGACAAACTGCTGGAGAACACTGTAAATTTGAGCGGCTTCCACATCATTGTTAATCTCCACTTGCAACGATCCATCTGAGGAACACCAAGCATTAACAGAGAGTTCCAGCAGCCGTCGCAGAACCTGTCGGCAATCGCCAGGACACACTCTCAATATGAGGGATTCAACAGTGGACTGATATCCAGATGGGCGCATCCATAACCTCCAAACGGTTTGATAGGGTTGTGCTGTACTTGAACCAAAACGATCCCCACTTAGCAACATCGTCACGTCTACGCAACCTTAAGGCTGTCACTCACCCAGAAATGGGCAAGGTAGAATACTCTTTCTTCAGGGGTAAGCAGCAGTTGTTCAAGCAGATAACGGGTTGCACGAGCACAGAGGCTTTCAGCCTGGGCGACTTGCGATCTCAACAGAGAAATCACCGATTTCTCTGCAGCTAAGTCATGCTCCACCATCTGCGGCTCTGTAAAGCAGCCATCCTCCTGAGGGGTATCAGCACCCTCAACGACAAAGTGGTGTTTTTGATACTGCAAATAGAGACCTTGAAAACTAGCTAGCACAATATTCAAGCCTTCACACACCGGAATGGTAACGTCTATATCCAACCCGACTGAGCTGGCTTTAACCCTGCCAACCGACTGGTTAGCAGTATGTAACTCGGACATACTGTTCCTCGACTCAAAGAAATGATTAATTGCAAATTACTATCAATTAATCCCCAACTAAAAATTAGCAGAGAACAAATACTATTGCAATATAATTTCAATAAAGCTCAAAATAATTCTTAAGGAGCAGGTTCAATAATCTAAGACAATAGAATTCAGATTTAACAAAAAAGTAGTCAGGAAAAGAATTACACGAATACTTCTAGGCTAACACTAGTGGCCTTCTGGAGTTTATAGATTAAATTACTGAAGATTTATCCTAAATGAAATTCCTATATCACAGCCAACAAAATTACGATATCTAAAATAAATCTCATTAGAATAATCACGCAATTTTTCCATGCCTTAGGTCAGAAGGATAACTGTATACAAGCTCCACTGCTGTTGGGGAACGTCAGGGCGATGAAACGACCAGCTGGCGACGCTTTGCTATTGAGTATTTAAGCGACCATCTTCCATATGAATGAGTCGATCGGCGACATCTAGAACCCGATTATCATGGGTCACCATCAGGATCGTACAGCCCTGTTGCTTGGCTAGCCGTTGCATCAGTTCCACCACATCTCGCCCTGATTGTTTATCCAAAGAGGCGGTGGGTTCATCAGCCAGAACGATTTTGGGATAACTGACTAACGCACGTGCGATCGCAACCCGTTGCTTTTGCCCACCCGATAATTCTTGTGGACGATAATTAGCCCATTCTGCTAAGCCAACTTCAGCCAACATATCGATGGATCGCTGATACGCCACCTTCGCGTCGATCTCAACATGCAAATCCAAGGCCATTTGCACATTTTGTCGGGCAGTCAAGGACTGCAGCAAATTATGATCCTGGAAAATATAGCCAATATAGCGACGAACCTTGACCAGATCATGGGTGGTAGCCTTTCTAAGCTGTTGGTTCAAAACCTGTAAACTACCCATTTGGGTTGATCGAAGCGCACCAATTAGAGTCAACAGGGTTGTTTTCCCTGAACCTGAGGGGCCAGACATAATGACCACCTCTCCCGGATAAATATCAGCATCAATATCAAATAGGACTTGTTTACGCAGCCTGCCTCTACCAAAAAAATGGCTCACGTGATCAATGGTGATAACTGGCGAAGCACCCATGCCTAAAAAATATCGGCTGGATCAGCAGCCTGAACGCGACGCATCGCAATTCCCCCCGATATGACACACATGATCAAGGTCAAAACAAATACCGTAGTCACTCGATCAATGGTCATAAACATGGGCAGAGAAGTACCGTCTCGAACCAGCTTGTAGAGACCTAAGCAGAGGGCAAATCCCGGAATAAATCCTAGTACGGCCAGAATAAACGCTTCTTGCAAGACGACTGAATAGAGAAATCGACTTTTGTATCCCATGGCTTTCAAAGTGGCATACTCTGCCAAATGATCGGACACATCGGTATATAGGATTTGGTACACAATCACCATGCCCACAATAAATCCCATCAGGGTCCCTAGGGTGAAAATAAAACCAATGGTGGTACTCGTTTCCCAATACTCTCGTTCAAAGCGGACAAACCCTTGTTTTGAGAGCACAAGGACATCATCGGGCAAGGTTTTCTTCAGGGTAGACATGACTGAACTGGCATCTACTCCCGGCTTGACGTTGATCAGACCAATATCAATCAATCCCAAGGTTCGCCCAGGAAATAACCGCAGTAAATTAACATCACTGGTAATCAGATTGCCATCGGCTGAGAAAGAAGCCCCCAACTGAAATAAACCTCCAACCGTAACTTTGCGACCCGAGACTTCTGTGAATACGGTTTTTCCCGCTTTGAACTGTTCAGCAATCGGGCCATATTCGGGTCGAGAATTTTCATCAAACAGCACCACATCTGACAATTTGATTTGGTCAAGATACTCATCTACCCCTGGCAAGGAAAAGACGGCCTGGCTGGGGTCAAAGCCAATCACGAGTATCTGCCGAGTCTTGCGGGTTTCTGGGTTTCGCCAAAATCCAAAATCCAAATAGAGGGGCGTCACCGATTCAACTCCATCTATGCCTGCAGCCTGATAGAGTCGCCGACGGCTAAAGTTCTTAATGGCAAATAAGGTGGTTGTTTGGGGATTGATTAAGACAATATCTGTCTTGAGATTGACATGAAAATTAACTGCTGCAGTAAACAGGGCTTCTTGAAAGCCTAGCTGCATCATCATTAAAATTACGGCAAATCCAATACCTGCCAACGCCACACATAGCCGCACCTTTTCACGGGCTAGCTGTAACCAAGCGAGGGGGATGGCCAACAACATCTGAGCCGCCTACCCTTCGGTTTGAATCGCCACATTCACTTGCAGGTTAGTCAATCCGGAAACGGCAATACTGTTGTGAAGACGAACCTTAACTTCTACAACACGAGTATCGGTATTGGCCGCCGGATCCGTCCCTACCACATCGTTCTTATCAATCTTCAAACCAATTTTGTCGACGGTTCCTTCGATCTCGCCGTTAATGACGGGGCTGTTAATTTTGGCAGTTTGACCAATTTGAACTTGATTGATGTCTGTTTCATAAATTTCAGCCACCACATACATTTGCCGAGTATTGCCCATTTCGACAATCCCTTTTTGGTCTTCGCTGCCTGAAGTGGGGGCAGCGGGAACGGCTTCGCCTTCACGCACGTGTACTTCCAAGATTTGTCCTGCATTGGGAGCACGAATAATCGTGCGGGTCATCCGCGCCTTGGCAAGTTCTAGGTTACTTTTGGCAGAGGCTAAATCGATTTGCGATTGGGATCGCAACGTCCCCACTTTAGTTCGAGTAATTTGAGCTCTGGCGTTGTTGCTATTGGTTTGCAGCTCTTCTTGCAGCATAGACAAAGTTGCGATCGCATTATTGAGTCGCTGCTGTTTACTCCGAAAAGAGAGAAATCGATCATCTAGTTCCTGCTTGGAAACCGCCCCCGCCTTCTGCAAATACTGATATCTTTTCAGGGTGATTTGAGCTTGCTCATACTCAACCTTAGATTGCTTAACTAGGGCATCTTGGGCCACAATTTCCCTAATCTTAGGATTCTCAGCTTGATTGCGGCGGGTTCGTGCTTCTTGTCCTTGAGCTTTGCCTAATTCACGCTCCGCAATAAACCGGTTTTGGGCTTCCAGTAAACGGCTCGCAGCAAGCTTGACTTCCGCTTGTCGCTCCGGATAGCTTTCTAAAAAGGCAATCGTTTCACCCTTCTCTAGCTGTTGGCCTTCTTTCACTAATAGTCGGAGAACCCTTTCTCCAGTAGGGCCACTGACTTGAAGCACCTGCCCGGCAGGTTCAATGCGGCCCAGGGCAGAAATAGCTGGGGATTTCTCAGAAGAAGGCTGTGAATCGTTGCTAGCCTGATTGGGCTGTTGCTGAAAAGCTTGGAAGACACCAATACTCCCGAACCCTAGAGCTAAAACAACAGCTCCAGAGATCATCCATTTCCCAGATGATTTTAGAAATGGTTTGTCTCCCACACCAATGGCTCAATTCAACATCTCCCAATTGTAAAGAATTTTTCCTCAATAATCTGTTTTCATTCTCTTAAATTAAATATCTTTACTCAGGCAATATTCGATCCTGGCAGCAACAGGAAGCTATAAACCCTTTCCTCACTCCATTTCTTGTACCTAAATGTACAAACACTTTCGTCTTTGTCCCTTAGAATGCAGAATATGCGTTCTAAGTAACTCAATGAAACCTTTTCTCCTTGGAGTGGCTCTATTTTCAACCCTCTGGATTTGTCCAGTTGCACAGGCAGAAAATCCTGAGCACCTCAAACAACTCATGAAATCGCGATCTTGCCCTAACTGTGATTTACAAGGTGCCGACTTATCGGCAATGAATTTGCGCAATGCTAATCTAGCTGGGGCTAATCTGACAGGCGCTAACCTTAATTTGGCCGATCTCACTGCAGCTAACTTGTCAAACGCTATTTTGACAGAAGCCAGCTTAGCGTGGACCAATTTTATCGATGCCGATTTAGAAGGGGCCAACCTTTCACAGGCTAAATTCGAAGGCGGAGAAAGACTAGGTCAAGCATTAAGTTTTGAAAAAGCGACCTTACCGGATGGAACGATTGCTTTTCCCTAAGTTCATTAAACCTATAAGCTTTCAGTCAAGGGGGCTTGTCTCCTTATCCCATGCTTTAGTTCAGCATCACTATTCTTTTCAAGGTTCAGTGGGCACTTTATAAAGTAGGCATTTTTGCCGGATAGGATAACTAGCCCTTTAGTGTGTGTGGGGTATGTGATGAAACGAATAAATCTTCTAGGGTTACTAATACCCTTTCAACTGATGACTGCTCCTGCTTTTGCAGCTAAGACCTGTAGTCCTTATCGAGTCAATTACGAAAGTGCCATCTCCCAGGGATTGATTACTCGACCTTCGTTAGTTAATAATGCGGGGCAATCCTGGAATTTATTTCAGGTAGCGATGCGGCGAAACGATCGCATCGAGGCAGCATCACGAGCAGCTCAATACCTGGTGATCTTGTCTGAGTATGCAGGTGATCGCCAAGCAAACCAGGCTCGGCATAACATTGAGCAAGAAATGGTGGGCTACTATCAACAGCCCGTAGAGGTGGCGATGCCCATGTTCGAAGTCATCCTTGAAAACAGTCCAGATTGCCTCAAGCAATAGGTTTACTCAAGTTGGGAAGATAACTCTTGCCTCAGGCGATAAAGCACCATCTGTGGTTGCAATTGCTTGAGAATATCTTGGATCAAGGTGCTAGCCCCCAAGGGGCTCCAAGTATAGCCATTGATCAAATAGGCTTGCGTTTGTTTACCCACCCGCTGAGCCCCATATAAACTCACCCCTGCTTGGAGGAGTCCTGTTCCCACCCAAGGCAAAAAACCTAGGGATATATGACTCACCCAATTAGATAGGGTAGGCGTACTCATTTCCACCACAACCAAACTGGCGAGACTCAACAAGATTTGGCCCCACAGTTGATTCACCTGATGCCGATGGGTTGGGAGGCGATAGAGTTTGACAAGCGTGCCGATCAAGAGCAAATCCGCTAGGAGACCGATGGTGACATCGAGGAAGGATAGGGGACAAACCGCAATTAGAGCCGCTTTTAAGCGAGCATATTGACCAATACAGGCTTTGCCCGATTGCGCCTCATAGGTCTGAACATGTTCCGCAATATCGCGTTCTACACTTTGGACTTGTAAAAGCGTATTTAAGACTAACAGTGTACGGCCTTCTCGCTGAATCAATTGGAGCAACGCCGATCGTAGGGGTTCAATATTAGCCGGTGGCGTTTCCCAATCGTTTGTAGTCCGACCATCCGGCCATTCAACGCGGATTTCCACAGGCGCTGGAGCAGCTGAGGTCAGTAAAATATCTTGCGGAGTCAGAACTTGTTGTAATGGCACTGCCAGACGTTCATAGACCCTGGCAGCATCTAAATCAGGATAGAGGTCTGCTTTATTCACAACAATCAAAAGGGGACGACCCGATTGTCGTAAGGCTTTGAGCGCTTCCAGCTCTAAGGCCGTGGGAGGACCCGCAATAATGAACAGAATCAGATCGGCAGCTTGGGCAATTTCCTGAGCCATTTGCGCTCGCCCCTGCCCCTCAATTTCGTCTAGGCCAGGGGTATCAATGAGCTCAATTTGTAAGTCAGATAGACCCTTAGCGATCTCCGGTGACCAACGAACCGAACGAGGCCATTGTGTTTCACCATTCAGGGGGCCTACAGGGAAAATAGGCTCAGCAAATAGAGCATTCAGAACAGCCGATTTTCCCCGACTCACAAATCCAAAAGTCGCAATTTGGAAGATGCCTTGATTGAGCTTCAAACTTAAGCCTGATAAGATGCCAAGCTGATTTTGCAGCTCTGTTTGCAGGAGAACTGGAAACGTCTCAACTTGCTTGATAACGGTTTGGATACTGAGATGAGCACGCTGATGAACCGTCACAGACTCACTGGCAGAGATATTCTCCCTAGGTGCAGACTGAACGTCCGGCGGGGACTGAGCCACGGCTTCTAGGATGCAGGAGCTTCTAATAATCCACCTTGACGGCGGAAACGACCAATAGACTGCTGAGCAAAGTCTTTAAGCGCATCCACCTTCTGATGTTCTTGAAAGACTTTTGCCACAATCTGCTTCAGCTTTTCAGGATCCCAATTCGATTCGGGAGCTGCTACAGCTAGATCACTCAGCTCTTGGAAGTGCTCTATCAAACTCAACCCGGCAATTCGCGTCAAATGGGCAGTACTCACCCCTTGAACCAGTCCTCCGGCGACAAAGGTAAAGTGGTGTCCTTTGAGCAAAGAGCTCAGGGCTTGAGTCGAGACTTCGACTAAACCTAGCTTGAGCATGGCCGTTGCTAAGGTACTCGCAACGGCTTGGGCTTGAGCCAGAGAAAACTTCAGACGATACAAAGACCCCAAATCCATTACCATTTTGGCGCTAATCGCAGCGGCAGCCAACATATCCAAAGTAGGAACGGGATTGGCAAAGGCAGTCGCCCCTGTAATCCACTGATAGCGCTCGATAATGGGGGCGGCATGCCGACGACGCACATCGTTCAGTTCAGCTTGTATCTGAGTTCGTAAAGCGACGGTCTGTTGATAGGTCTGGAACAAAATCAGCTGTGCTTTCTCAGCAGCCATCACTTGATCTAGACATTGAGTTAAGCCTGATAAATCTGGCTGGGGACGTTCTAGATCTTCTTGGCAGGAGCCATCTTCGCTGTAGCGACGGACCTTAACAGCTTGGGGATGGGCAGAAGTAGAAACAATATCTGACTCTGACAGCCAAGGCTGCAATCGTTGCTGCAATTTCTGCTGCAAAATTAAGCGCTGGGTCGGTAGGTATTGATCTTGCTTATTAAAAACCACCAAGACTCGCTGTTTATGAGCCTGCAATGTTTGTAAGCATTGATGTTCAGAGTCTGTTAAATCACCCTGAATGACGTAAAGGATGAGATCAGCAGCCATCACAGATGGAGAAATCTCTAAGGTCGCGGAATGAGATAGGCTCCCTATTTCAGTAATCACACAAGCCTCTTTCAAGGATTGATACCGGGTTTGTAGTAACTCCACCAACGTCGATTTACCGACTCCAGGCGCTCCCGTTACCAAAAGGTGAGGTTCCTGTCGATACAGATCTATTTTCCCGAGCTGCTCCTTAAAGGCTACAGATTGGGGAGTGGTTTCTGCAAGGGTTTCCAGCTGCTCAATCAACGACTCGCTAGTGGCCACTGCTTTTTCTAAAATGGGTCGAGAGACCTGAGTAGCATCTAGATCTGGGATTTGGCGTTTCAATCCTGGAAAGAATTTGAGGCTAACAGCCAAGCTACCTAAGCCTAGGACCATCCCAGCCGTTAAAAATTCAGAAAATCCGTGGTTGCCACCGGGAATCAAGAACCAAATGAACAAGACAAGGGTGCCAGCACCCCAAAAAATCCGTTGTGATGATTGAGCAGCCATAGACTTAGAGATCCTAAACAATCTTGACATCCCGTCCCCGCCATTCTCGCAGATTGCTAGGGAAAATGTCAGAGACTTTAAAAAAAGAATACCCCAGAGATAAATATCTCTGGGGCACCCTTAGCACTGGTGGCGGGGCACGGATTTGAACCATGGACCTTCGGGTTATGAGCCCGACGAGCTACCAGACTGCTCTACCCCGCGGCGCGAAACCTCAGTATAGACATCAATGAGTACACTTGGCAACTTATCCTTCCAGATTAGTAATTTATTTCTATCTCTTTAAGGATATTTAGGCAGAGTCCTGGGCTGAACAAGCTGCAAACCTGTTTAAAAATCTAGGTCCAGAATCGACCTAAAGACTGTATAGACTAGCTTTCAGATCGTCATTAGCTTTGACGAAAGCTCTAATATAGATGGATGATCTTGATGCACCCTTCAGAATTAATTTTTTCGAGATTTTATTAAGTTACGTAAATACTCACGTTTTACCCCATGTTTGCTAGTGAATTGACCATTTATTCCATGAGCTTGGGCTTATAATCTTACACACCAAATTACTAAATCTAGGCTCAGCATAATGGCAATGGCTCAGTATAGGTTTATCAATAACCTACACTTTCGCAACTTTCAAGGCGATCTGCTGGGTGGAATGACTGCAGCGATTGTTGCATTACCCTTAGCCCTCGCTTTTGGGGTTTCCGCTACTGCAGATGTCCCCACTAACTCAGGTGCCATCGCTGGCTTATATGGTGCCATTGGTGTCGGTTTCTTTGCATCCCTTTGCGGAGGAACACCCTCGCAAATTTCGGGCCCCACGGGCCCCATGTCCGTCGTCATGGCAACCATTTTTGCAGCCTTGATGAAGGATGACCCCGAAACTGGACTAGCCATGGCCTTTACGGTCGTCATGATGGCGGGGTTGTTCCAAATTTTATTTGGGGTCTTGCGGCTAGGGAAATACATCACATTAATGCCCTACACCGTTATCTCCGGGTTTATGTCCGGCGTGGGTTTGATCATTATTACGCTGCAAATTGCACCGTTATTAGGCCATAACGCCTCTTCTAAAGTCGTTAGTGCGATTCAACAACTCCCAGGCGTGGTTATAGATATCAATCCTGTCGCCCTAGGCTTAGGACTGCTAACCCTTGTGATTGTGTTTGCAGCCCCGCCTCAATTGAATCGCATTCTGCCAGCACCACTCATCGCCCTGGTTGTCTGTACTTTAGTGTCGGTTTATGGCTTTCCCGATAGTGGTATTCCGGTGATTGGGCATATCTCTGCCGGTCTACCAGAGCCACATCTGCCAGTATTCCAGATGAAATATGCCAAAACCATGCTGGGCTACAGTGTGATGTTGGCCATGTTGGGGTCCATTGACTCGCTCCTAACCTCATTAGTCGCCGACAACATCACTCATACTCAGCATGATTCCGATCGAGAACTAATCGGCCAGGGTCTAGGGAATCTTATGGCTGGGGTCATGGGAGGCTTACCGGGCGCGGGGGCAACGATGCGGACCGTGATTAATGCGAAGTCTGGCGGTCAAACCCCTTTATCCGGCATTATTCATGCGGTTGTGCTGGCCGTTATTGTCATCGGTGCATCCCCCATGACTGAACCGATTCCCAATGCTGTTTTAGCCGGAATTCTGATTAAAGTGGGGATTGACATTATTGACTGGAGTTTCCTCAAACGGGCTCACCGACTGTCCCTGAAAGGGGCAGGAGTCATGTATCTGGTCATGTTCTTGACGGTGTTTGTAGACTTAGTCACTGCGGTTGCCGTTGGTGCTTTTCTAGCTAATCTATTGACGATTAAGAGTCTGACTGATCTACAAGTACAAACCATGCGGACGATTACGGGCCCCACGGATGACCAGCAGATCAATCAGGCCGAGAAAGATATTATTACCAAAGCCCAAGGCCAAATCCTGCTCTTTTTCTTTAGTGGTCCCATGAGTTTTGGCGCAGCCAAGTCTATCTCTCAGCGACTATCTATTGTTAAAGCCTATAAAGTTTTGATTTTAGACATGAGTGATGTAACCCGAGTGGGAATAACGGCTTCTTTAGCCATCGAAAATATCCTCAAGGATGCGGAGAATACGGGGAAAGTGGTGTTTCTGGTGGGCGTACACGGCCAGGTTGCAGAACGTTTGCATCGGATTGAATCCATTCATAATCTCCCCAAAGATAGTTGGTTTAATCGTCGATTAGATGCTCTGAACGAAGCGGCTGCACTTCTCTATGTGCCCCTATCTCGCAGTCGGCTTCCTACCGAACCTGAGGTTTAGATTTCACTCAATAAAAAAGCTGCTGTTTAAAACAGCAGCTTTTTTATTGAGTGAAATCCCGTAAAGAGACTAGCGGATATATTCTTTCAAAACGCTATTGCGGTTGGGATGGCGCAACTTACGTAGAGCCTTGGCTTCGATTTGGCGAATCCGCTCACGGGTAACGTTAAAGATCTGACCAATTTCTTCTAGGGTCTTCATGCGGCCATCATCTAGGCCGTAGCGCAACTTCAATACATCACGCTCACGAGGGCTGAGGGTATCTAGAACTGTTTCTAGATCTTCGCGAAGTAAGCTCTTGGATACCTGATCTTCGGGTGTTTCACCATCCGACTCGATGAAGTCGCCTAAGCGGGAATCCTCTTCTTTACCGATGGGCGTTTCTAAGGAGATGGGTAATTGAGCTGACTTAGCGATGAAACGCAACTTCTCGATGGTCATTTCCATACGAGTGGCAATTTCTTCTTCCGTGGGCTTGCGCCCCATTTCTTGAGAGAGCAATTTGGTGGTTTTCTTGATACGAGAAATGGTTTCGTATAGGTGAACGGGGAGGCGAATGGTGCGAGACTGATCTGCGATCGCACGGGTGATGGCCTGACGAATCCACCAGGTGGCATAGGTGGAGAACTTGTATCCTTTCTCGTGGTCGAATTTCTCAGCGGCTCGAATCAAACCGAGGCTACCCTCTTGAATCAGATCTTGGAAAGACAGTCCCCGATTCATATATTTTTTAGCAATGGACACAACCAGTCTGAGGTTGGACTGGACCATCTTGTCTTTAGCTCTGCGGCCTGCATGGAGACGATGACGGAAACGGTTGAGGGGCATATCAACTTCTAACGCCCACTCTTGAAGTTGAGGTTCACGTTCTAGCCGATCAAAGAGATCGTCATAGACACGCTCTAGCTCCAGCAAATCTGCAATCTTACGAGCCAGTTCAATCTCTTCATCAGCCCGGAGTAAGCGAATTCTACCGATTTCTTGTAAATACAGCCGGATGGAATCTTCCGTGTAATGCTTCTTTTTGGATTGACCGCGACGACGGGCTGTACGAGCTTTAGTCGTTTTTCCACCATCGCCAGCTTGGTTATCCTCACTAGTGCTACTGGCAGCATCCTCAACTAGATTATCTAAATGATTAGCCGGAGCTTGGATAGCTTCTAGTACATTATTGGCTTGGGTCATGCCGGATTCCTCAATACTCCCTAATTAAGACGATAGGAGAACCATTATTTACTCACTACAACCGAATCTAACAAATTCAGTCAAGGATGTGGATTTAGACACCGAATCGGCTTACCTTAACAGTATATGCAAGGCAATTCAAAGCCTAAGCGAAAGACCAAACACAGTCCTGCATTGGGCTTCGGCCATTCGACTATCGCTAAACCTCCACGATTGTAGCCTTTCTCACAAAAATTGGGGGAGTCTACAACGACTTCCACCGCAATTATGACTTAAACCTTTCAAAACGACATCCTTGCTCTAATTTCCAGAATGCGTTATGGAACACAGAGAAAGCCCCCTGCTGTCGTTTGAGCTTTATATCTCTTAGTAGAGCACTTTATTGATGTGGAGCACCACAATCGAGTGATCTAATTCACTTTGGCCTCAATAGGGTACGACCCATTGAGCACTAGATGTAGCGTATAGAAGCGGGATAAATTCACCAGATTTAGGGCTTGCATGGATTAATCTGTAGGTGAAAAAGCCCCAGGGAGACAATAGCAAAACTTAACTTTACTTGAATTATATTAAGATTTCTTAATTATCATAGTAGAGATTTTTCTAGCAAACCATAACACTGGAATTTAATCTGTGTTGTGGAGAACAATCTTTAACCTGTTAAAGAAAGGCGTCTTAAGCGAAGAGAATTGGTCACCACACTCACAGAGCTGAACGCCATCAGGGCTGCCGACGAGGCTGGGCTGAGCAAAATCCCAAATTTAGGTAAAAGGATGCCTGCTGCCACGGGCAAGCCGATGAGATTATAAATCAATGCCCAAAACAGATTCTGTTGAATTTTCCGAAAGGTTGCTCGGCTCAAACGCAAAACATCTACTAGACGATATAAAGGATTGGCATCTCCAGACATCAGGATAATTTGGGCCGTTTCTATCGCCACGTCTGTGCCCCCGCTCAAAGAAATACCAACATTGGCTTGGGCTAAAGCGGGGGCATCATTAATCCCATCCCCAATCATGCCGACTTGATGTCCTTGAGCTTGCAGTTCAGCAATAAAAGCAGCCTTGCCCCCAGGCGTCACACCAGCCTGCACTGCGGTCGGATCTAAATCCAGTTCTTGAGCAACGATATGAGCTGTTGCGGCTTGATCGCCTGTTAACATCTGTATCCGCAATCCCAGGCGTTGGAGTTCTTTCAAAGTTTGGCCTGCTTCAGACCTCAGGGTGTCTTGAACGGCCAGTCCCCCTACATAGGTGTGGTCAACAGCCAAATGAATCAGGGTCTTGCCTGCTTGGGCCAACTGGTGTCCCTGGTGCTGATTTTGCTGGGGAATCAAGATTCCACAGTCTTGTAGCCATTGTGCTGAACCTAAACGAGCCAAGGCCCCATCAATCTGGCCTGTCACGCCACATCCAGGAACTGTTTCTAAGGCTGTTGCCGAGAGGTAGGCAAGGTCTTGGGCGTCAGCCTGTTCCACAATCGCTGTAGCCAGGGGATGTCGGCTGCCCTTTTCCAAGCTGGCAGCTAGCTGCAAAACGGTCTGGGACGAGAGGTCTTCACCCACCGGAAGAGGTGAACTTTCTGATACCCAATAATCTGTGACCTGTGGATGTCCTGTGGTTAGGGTGCCTGTTTTATCAAATACGAGGGTATCGAGGCGATCCACTTGCTCTAATACATCTCCCCCTCGAATCAACAGACCCCGCTCTGCCCCCAGGCTTGTTCCAACTAAAATAGCCGTGGGAGTCGCCAAGCCTAATGCACAGGGACAGGCGATAACGAGTACGGCAATCGCCAACTTGAGTCCCAGTAAAATGCCAGCGGCTCGAGGAGCCATCTCTGCTGCGACCCCGCTGGGACTATGCGTCATCGGCAGCGTACCTTGGGTGAGGACTTCAGGCCAAAGATGAACGCCAATCCCCACCCAGAACAGGAAGGTGAGGGTTGCGATCGCAAGGACGCCATAGGTGAAATATCCAGCCACCCGATCGGCAAATTGCTGAATCGGAGCTTTTCGAGTTTGGGCCGTTTCTACCAGATCAATAATTTGAGCGAGGGTGGTTTGTTGACCCGTGCGGGTCGCTTCGATGGTGATCAGGGCCGATTGATTGAGGGTGCCAGCAACAACATCATCCCCCACTATCTTAGGGACAGGCATGGCTTCCCCCGTTAACATGGCTTCATCCACCAGGGTGCTTCCCTCTAGGACACAACCATCCACAGGGAACTTATCTCCAGGCAAAACCTGCAGCCAAGCCCCTATCTGCACATCCCGAGCTGGAATTTCTACGAATCGCTCTGGCTGCACCTGTGGATTTGGGAGCCATCGCGCCACCATCGGCTGCAAAGCCAATAACTTCTCCAGGGAAGCTTTAGTTCGCCCCCTAGCCTGAGATTCTAAAGCTCTCCCCAACAAAATCAGACCGACAATCATGACCGGCGCATCGAAAAAGCAGTCCCAATATAATTGCGGCCAGACAACGGCCACTACGCTGGCGAGATAGGCTGTCACGCTACCTAGACTAATCAAGGTGTTCATATTGGGGCGATTTTGCCACAGGCCTTGCCAGCCTTCCCGCAAAATGGGACGTCCAGGACCTAGCAGTGCTAAGGTTGCCAGTCCCCAGTGAAACTGAATGCTAGTGAGCCAGGGCAAGGTAAAACCAGGGATATGCCCCAAATGTCCCACCCCCGATAGCACAACTAATACAGTTGCCAGAATCAAGGGTTGAGTCTCTTTTAGCACCTGAGTGGGCGTTTCAGGCCCACCTTCTCGGTTTTGGACATGGCTGGGAAACCCTGCCGTGGTTAAGACTTTCGCTAAACTATCCGGCTCAATTTCTTGGGGGATATATTCAATGGCCGCCTGTTCAGTCACTAAATTGACCACCGCCGTTGCCACACCAGGCTGTTGCTGTAAGCGTTTTTCCACAGCTTGAACACAGCCGGCACATTTCATGCCGGAGACAGCTAAGACAATCTGCTGAGTAGAGGGGGGAGGAGATAGAGAAGTCATCAGTGTGTACCTTGACAAGATTGCCAACGATTTATAGATAACAGCATGGCATCCATAGCTTGCCGCCGCTTGCTGCCCGATTGATTATATTGATTAAACATCAGACTAAACAGTACAGGTGAAGATTGGGGGTGTTGAAGGTAGCCCGTTAAGGTAGAGACTCCCCGCATGCCTCCACTCTTACTCCATAGGGTTGAGGCTGGATTTTGCCCAATAGAATCTTTGGGTAAAGACGCTTGAAAGTTAGAAGCGTGGGGAGATTTGAGGATGCCTTTTAAAGTTTGAGTTAAAGCCAGGGGACTGATCGAGTTCTGTCGGGATAAGCCAGAGCCATCGGCAACTGAATAGGTGGACGCCTTGACCCCTAGTTGGGTGAGGGTTTGCTTTAGAACCTTTAAACCTTGTTGATGGGTATTTTGTGAGGTTTGCTTCTGGGCCAAGGTGGCTCCCAGTGTTTTGACTAGGGCTTCAGCGTAGAGATTATTGCTCTCTTGGTTAGTGGTTTTAATAAGAGTAGTAAGGGGGGGAGATTGGATCTGCGTTAGGCGCTGTTCTGATTTGCCTTGTAGGACAGCATTTCGTTCTTTCTGGGTCGATAACAGCGACATGCGACCCACGTTAATGTTTTGAGTCGCCAAGATTGCTCGAAACCGCTTGAGTAAGAACCAACCTGGATCAACAACTGCCACAGCTGAGCGATCGTGAGGGGCACCGGCTCGGAGCTGTCCCATAATCTCAATTTCTAAAGTGTTTCCTTTGAGACGACGGACAATTTCTATATATTCCGGAGCATTTTTGCCAACCGTGCGGGTGCGATTAATCTGTCGCCAAGCACCAATGGGTTGAGGAGAAAGCCATTCGACTCGGAGGGGCTGGCCTAATGCTTGGGGCCAGATTTTTAGCTCATAGGCATTTTGATTGAGGATCAGGCTATTCACGGGAGCACCATAGCCCGCCTGTAGATCCTCCCATTCCCAAGACGGAACAATGCCTGGCCCTTGAAAATAGGTGTCATCTCCTAGAAGATGGTTAATTTGGCGGATGCCTTTTTGCTTGAGTTGGGTGGCAATTTTCTGTAGCTGCTGATCGGACAGGCTGGGATCGCCACGACCTAAAATTCTTAAATGCTCGAGAATAGGGCCAGTACCAGACCCATAAATATCGGTCTGAATTCGGAATTGAGGGCCTAGCTTGGTCAGGGCAGCAGCCGTAGTCATCACCTTCGTCGTCGATGCAGGAAGAAAATAGCGCTGTGCGCCTTGAGCATAGACGGGCTGAGTGGCTTGGAGGGGCTGAATCGCAATGCCTAGACGAGCTTTATTGAACAGGGGTTGAGATGCGATCGCATCCACGTCTCGCTTTAGTTGCGCCACGCACTGGGAGTTCAATGAGGGGGCACCGTGGGCACTGGCAAAGGAGGTACTCACCATCCAACTCACCCATACACCCTTAGTAATCTTATGCAGAGACATTCCACGCTTTCCTTATGCTAGGAGCCAGCTTAACGTGAATTAAGAAGAGGCCCATCCTGCCTTCAGACCGACTTTAGGATTGAGGGTTCCAACGCTTCCTCAAATTTGCCTCCATTTAGATATAGAAATAGGAGAATATAGGCATGCCCCATGCTGCCTTACCCGCCCTAATTCAGCGCATGCTGCAACCGGATTTCTATCCTCACCCGGTTCAAAACCCGGTGCAGCTTTTACAAACCCATATTTCCTATGTGTTTTTAACGGGCGACTTTGCTTACAAAGTTAAAAAGCCAACCCAGTTTGGATTGCTAGACTTTTCGACCCTAGAGCAACGAGCCTACTTCTGCCAGGAGGAGTTGCGTCTAAACCGCCGTCTGTCTCCCGATCTCTATTTGGCCGTCTTAACAATCTATAAAGAGGAAGAAGAGGGCAGCTACTGTTTAAATTCTCCCCCTTATCCTGGCGCTGAGATTGTTGACTATGTCCTACAGATGCGGCAGTTTGATCAAGATAGATTGTTCAGCCATCTATTAAATCAAGATCAGTTAACGGCAGCTCATCTGCAACAACTCGGTCAGTTAGTAGCCCACTTTCATGCCGCTTCAGCGACCAGCCCTACAATCCAGGCCAACGGTACCCTAGAATCCCTCCAGGCCATCGATGAAGAGAACTACACCCTAACCCAAGCATTTATAGGCAAGTCTCAAACCAAGGAACAGTGGCAACAGACCCGATCGTTTACCCAGCACTTCTGGCGAGATCATCAAGATTGGCTGCAACAGCGCCAAGGGAAAATTCGAGAATGCCATGGCGATTTACACCTCAATAATGTGTGTCTATATGCAGATCAAATCCAAATCTTTGATTGCATCGAATTTTGCCAAGAATTTCGCAATATTGATGTGATTTATGATGTGGCATTCATGGTCATGGATTTAGACTTTCATCATCGACCGGATTTAGCCAATATCTTTTTAAATACATACCTGGAAAAGACGGGAGATTATGCAGGGGCTTTACTATTGCCAGCCTATTTAAGTATGCGAGCCACGATTCGCGGCAATGTAAATAGCATGACAGCCCAAAATACTGATAATTCAGGGCGTGATGAAGCATCTCCCTGGCAAATAGCCAAAGACTACTTTGCCTTAGCCCATCGATATACTCAGCTTCGACAAGGACAGATTATCCTCATGTCGGGTTTGTCCGGTTCAGGAAAAAGTACTGTAGCCCGTCGTCTTGCCCCTCAACTCCAGGCCATTCACATTCGTTCAGATGCCGTTCGCAAACATCTAGCAGGAGTTCCGTTAGATCAATCGGGTGTAGATCAGATCAATATCTATACATCAGCCATGACCCAACGCACCTATCAGCGCTTAGCTGAATGGGGAATCTCCCTGGCACAAATGGGATGGACCGTGATTTTAGACGCGAAGTACGATCGAGTGGAATTGCGTGAGCAGGTAATTGCCCAGTCTGAGTTGGCTCACATTCCGGTACAGATTTTATTCTGTACTGCACCGGTTTTGGAGTTGCGATCGCGGCTCCAAAACCGCCAAGGAGATATCTCCGATGCCACACCCGATCTTTTATCCAGCCAACAACAAACATTCCAACCCTTTACGGCTAAAGAAAAGCCCAAGTTGACTCAATTAGCGACCGAGCAAGATTTAGACGCCCAGTTAACATCTTTTTGCAAGCATCTCGCCAAAAAGGATAATGTCAGGTTAATCTGAGGGCAGTAGACAGCAAAAAAGATTATAGTTCAGTCAGAGTGTAAATCATCATTTGGCACTTACCGGCCTAGCTATTGCATATCTAAAGGCGGGGGGGAAACGCTCGAGTGCAGTAAATAAAAAGGACGATTATCCCTGTGGCAAACACGGCCCACCTCCGACTCATTAAACGCGGAGTTAAACATTGGAATAACTGGCGTAAAGAGAAGTTTTCCGATCAACCCGATTTGTCTGAAGCTGATCTCAGTGGGTTAGACCTGCGAGGGGTAAACCTGATTGGCGCGGACCTAAATCATGCGAATTTAACGGGTGCAGACTTAAGTGGGTCCTATTTAAGTGTTGCCAATTTATCCCATGCTTATCTCAGTGAAGCCAAGTTAACAGGAGCCAACCTGGGCAAAGCCAATCTAGAAGCAGTGGATCTAAGCTTTGCCAACCTAGAGCAATCCATTCTCATTGAAACCCGGCTCACAAAGGCGTTGCTCGTAGAAGCAAATCTGACCCAGGCCGTTCTCAATTTTGCAGATTTAAGCCGAGCCAACTTGAGTAAGGCGAATCTCCGTAAAGCACATCTGATTAAAGCAGTCCTGCTAGAAGCGAACTTAAGTGATGTCAGCCTGAAAGGAGCCAATCTCAACCGAGCGCTGTTGAGTGAGGCAGATCTAACGCGGGCCAATTTGAGCAACATTAACCTCAGCAAAGCAGACCTCAGTTTTGCCCGGTTAATTGAGGCGGATCTACATGGTGCCAATCTCAACGGCATTATCCTAATTGAGGCCAATTTACGAGGGGCAAACCTCCAGGGCAGCACCTTGAAAAAAGGTCAACTCTGTCGGGCTAATTTGGGTGCTGTCGATTTAAGCAATGCTGATATCAAGAGCACCAATCTGAGTGATAGTGATTTAATTAATGCCAACCTCAGTAAGGCTTTGCTCATTGACACCAACTTGAGTGATGCCCAACTCGCGGGGGCCAATTGTCACAAAGCTAGCTTTCTCCATGCCAATCTCAATAAAGCGAATTTATGTGAGACCAACTTAACAGCAGCTGATTTGAGAGAGGCCGATTTGCGTAAGGCCGATCTGACCCGGAGCCAGCTCCAAGCAGCTAACTTATCCATGACGAATTTGACCGCCGCCTGTTTGGAAGAGATAGAGCTAAACCGTAGTACTAAGTTCGACCATACCATCTGCGAACATGTCTACTTAAGAAGGCATGAGCAAGATCGTCAGCCCAGTCACGGTAAATTTCTGGCTGGAGAACTCGCACAACTCCTATGGACCAGTTCTGAAACCATTAACCTGAACTTCCATAATGGGGTGAATTGGGCCGCCTTTGCCAATTCCCTGAAACGAATACAGCGCACCTATCCCCAGGCCCAAATGGGCATTCAATGTATTGAACATAAAGGGAATGGGGTCATCCTTGTGAAGGTTCATACAGCCCCTAATGTGGATCAAGAAAAGGTGCACAAGGAATTGATGCTCGCCTACGTCAACACCCGCCGCCAAATGAACCAAGACCAAAAAGCTCAGGGTATGGGTAAGGTGACCACCCAAGAATCCTTGCAGCTACAAAATCCTCAAGACATCATCAACAACTTGTTTGACTTACTTAATCCAGCACTGAGTTCTTTACCTTAAATATCCACCATTAGCACCTAAGGTATGGGGCAATTTTTGCCATCGATCTCCATGAATGGAAATTTGGCTTAATAAATTTAGTCTTTGGCAAAAAAATACTTAGGATGATTGCAAGCTGGGGGCAACCAATCAATCCGGAGGAATTTTGTCATGCGCTGGAAAATGGGCCGACGAAGCAGCAATGTAGAGGATCGGCGGGGTGGTTCTTCTATGCCAACGGCTGCAGGGGGTGGATTAGGCCTACTGGTGATCGCCCTGGTGGCGGCCTTTTTTGGTGTCGATCCCAGCTTGATTTTGGACCAAGCAAACCAGTTGGAGAATCAGCCGACCTCTTCGGCACCAGGAAATCGTCCTGCGGCTGAGAATGAGCTCGTAGACTTTGTCTCTGTCGTGCTTGCTGATACGGAAGACACTTGGGAGACTCTGTTTCGCCAAGGCGGGCAAACTTACCGAAAACCCAAACTGGTGTTGTTTTCAGGTCAGACTTCGTCTGCATGCGGTTTAGGGAAGGCGGCAATGGGGCCGTTCTATTGTCCTGCAGATCAGAAAGTGTATATTGACCTGAGCTTCTATAACGACCTGAAAGAACGACATCAGGCTCCCGGTGATTTCGCCCAAGCCTATGTGATTGCCCATGAGGTGGGGCATCATGTACAAACCCTACTCGGTGTTTCTCAAAAAGTATATGACTTGAGAAGTCGAGTCAGCAAAGTAGAGGGAAACCAACTTTCCGTGCGTCAAGAGCTTCAGGCAGACTGTTTTGCTGGCATTTGGGCCCACCATGCCAATCGAACCCGCCAGATTTTGGAGCAGGGCGATGTGGAAGAAGCCTTAAATGCAGCTAGCAGCATTGGCGACGATCGCCTACAACAGCAAGCAGGCGGTCGTGTAGCGCCAGAGTCTTTTACCCACGGCAGTTCTGCCCAGCGGGTGAAGTGGTTTAAGGTAGGCTTACAAAAAGGAAGCCTCAAAGATTGTGATACCTTCGCCACACGCAATCTCTAGAGAATGCTGTATGGAATTCTGCTCTGACTCCTAAGCCGCTTGCCCCCAACGAGGTGACAAATTATGAACTCTAGGTGGAGGAGCTTTGCTAGAAGTCACTTCGTAGAGTTTCGGGATTTCTTTGCTGCTATAAACTCGAAATTCTTTTTGAATCGTTGTTTCAGTGGAGCGAACCGCTTGATTGAGGACAATTGAGCCATCATCATCAGAAATTGAGCGATGAAACGTGCCTGGTGGGATTCGCAAAATCTCCTTACCTGCTTCCAATCTAACCATATGGAATGGGACTTCCCATTGAAAATTGACTAGATAGAATGTGCGGCCACCGGATAAAGCGAGTAAATTATCTTCTTGATTAGGATGTAGGTAAAACTGCCAAAAATCATCGGCAGTATTGTGGGGGCTAATCGCTGGCCCCTCGTGATAAACCAGGTCTCGGGCATTGGACTTAGAAATGGTGACATCAAAAAACCGAACCTTAGGGGTGTCACGAAATCTCTCGTAGGAGATGAGCTCAAACATAGATCTAAAATGTTGCTTCAATCAGACTGCGATTAAGAAAAGAAAAATCAACGCAAAAAAGTCGATCTTTCCTATAAAGGAAAAACCAACACAAACGCTTTACATATATTTATGCTTTTTGGAACATCAGAAAGTAGCTAATTACACATTTTATAAATTGCAGAAATAGCATTGATCTGTTGAGCATTATGCATAATCTCTAGATATTTCACGGGATTAAGTAGATATCTGAAGGTGAAGTATTCCCTTCAAGCTAGATGAGTCAACTGGCATGTATTAAAGGGAGTCAGTTTTCCAATCCACAAGAATTTTGTAGCTAGACGTTCATTTGAAGGCTCGACTTGGCCATACTAAGGACAGTGTTTACTCAGATTTAGGATTGGATGTAGTGTGATTGCCACCTCCCTAGAGATACCCCAAATATTGATTCAGACTGGGAGTAGCTGCGAACCCTTTGAATTTCAATCCGGTTTAGAGTGGACGGTGGGGCGTCATCCCAGTAATCCAATTCAACTAGGCGATCGCTGCGCGTCTCGTCAACATGCCAAGCTCGTTAAGCTGCAAGACCAACATTATTGCTATGTCGACCTCAATAGCCGCAATGGCTCAAAATTTCGGGGTCGTTCAGTCAAGCAACCCGTCTTGCTTCAAAATGGCGATCGCATCAAGATTGGTGATACCTATCTGATTTTTCAAGATATTCCGCCCCATCGAACGACAGGCCATGGCACATCTGATCAAGCCCAGGTCTTGCTCCTACAAGAGGATGCGCTACAAGGTAAAATCTGGCAAACGGTTTTGCGATCGCAAACCATAGACAGCTATTGGGAATCAGCTGAAATAGATTTAAAAGCCTACCTACCTCGACGAGTAGCTTCCGGCTCACTGCCTCAATTACTTATCCTCGATACTCAAGTTTTCGGGGATCAAACCTACGAAGTCTGCGCTTGGTGCGCTCAAACCTTCCCGCAACTGAAGATTATCGTTAATAATAGCCAAGAACGCCAAATTCTAATGGCTGAGCGGCAGAAAGCAGCACAATCAGGCTGTTTAAACTGGTTCCCAGCATTCCGAGAACCCAAGCTGATCGATAATGTTGCGGGAATTGTGGTGCAGGCCAACGGAGTCATGAACATCCTGGGCGGCACCCTCCGCCAAGACAAGTTATTCACAGCCTTAAAGTCCTTTGAACAACTGCTGGGGGAAGTCGCTTTTCTACAGCCACCCCCCAAACCGGTTGAACAACCTCAACCCTCTCAGGCATCAGATCTTGCTGCTCAAAACGGCGACCTAACCCAGGTCACCCGAGTCAGCCGCAAGGGCTAATTCAGCTTGCAAAAAGTCAATAAATTGACGAGCCGTGCGACCGGAGCGACCATTGTGTCGAGTCGCCCATTGCAAAGCCCGAAATTTCAGATCTGCTTCGTCTAGAACCAGATTCGCTTTGCCAGCGAGATGGAACACCATCTTCAGATAGGTCTCTTGATTAGCAGGGGTAAAGGTGAGGGTAAGGCCAAAGCGATCGCTGAGGGACAATTTTTCCTGAACCGTGTCCCAAGCATGGATTTCATCCCCATCACTTGGGCTGGGCCGATCATCAAAGAACTCCCGAATCAAATGCCGACGATTGGACGTGGCATAGACAATCACATTATGGGGTCTAGCGGCAATATGACCTTCTAGAACCACTTTTAAGGCTTTATAACTCTCCTCGTCTTCCTCAAAAGAGAGGTCATCCACAAAAATGATGAACTTTTGCGGACAGTTCTGAAGCGGTTCCAAAATCTGAGGCAACTCAATCAAGGCAGATTTACGGACTTCAATTAAACGCAAGCCCCGATCGCCATAAAGGGGTAATAGAGCTTTAATCATGGCCGACTTACCTGCTCCTCGACTGCCATAAAGCAAGATATTCAGGGCAGGATACCCCCGGAGCAGTGCTTCTGTATTGTTCAGCAACTGATCCCGCTGATCTTCGTATCCCACCAACGCATCCATGGCAATCTCATCCGGATAGGGATGGCCTTGGAGTTGGCCTTCATGCCAGCTAAACGCCCGATATTGAGCCATCAATCCACAGCCCACTTGGCGGTGATACTCAGCTAAAGCAGGCAATGCATCAGCCCAGTGGTCATACTCTTTTAAAAAAGCAACGGCCTGAGAATCATGGGTTTGAGTGGTGCTCGGTAAGGCCGGTAAGACAGGTCCTCCTAGTTGGCCAATGGCTTGGGGGAGATCGTCTACATGCCATTGCCAGAGTTGCTGTAGCACCGTCAAATCATACTGAACTGCCTCTAGAAGTTCAGCAGGAAGTTGCTCCAGGGGGTGATGCTGAACTTGCAAAGTAAAGGGATTGTCGGACTCCAAAATCCGTTGTACTAAGTAATCCCGCCAGCTTTTGTGAGTCGCTGATAAGGCCTTAAATAACTGTCCATAGGCCCAGAGAATCTGAGATAGATCCTGCTCAGACTGTTGCATGGCACTTAAAACTGAGAAAAAAGCTTGTCCCACCTCATTCTCCCAAACGGATGAATAGATCAACAAGGACGCTACCTGCTGTTCAAGCATCGCCCATTGAGATTCAGGGAAGGCATTTGGCCGATCAGATACCAAAATATGACCAGAGAAGTTTACTGCTTCAGTTTATTTCACCATGCTGTACTGATTCGCAGTCCACTCTGCCATGGTTGACTGGTTCATGCTTGTATCCCCTATGAATCGGAGGTCCCAACCACTTGCACCAGCGGGTAACTGCCAAATACTTTGAGAACTTCAGTGTGCGAGGTTAATTCATCTAGAGCAGATTGAAAAAAGCTGGTATGTAAGTCAGCCTCTGCATCCACAAAAAATACATATTCCCCCAAGGAACGCTTGCTGGGACGAGATTCAATCCGACTGAGATTAATATGTCGGTCATTGAAAATCTTCAGGGGCTGCAGCAAAGCACCGGGAACATTCGCAGGCAAGCTGAAGGCTAAAGACGTATACACCGGGCTACCTTCTGGGGCAGTGATGGGATAAGGCGTATCTTTTTGACTCACGATCCAAAATCGGGTGCAGTTATCAGGATGATCTTGGATAGACCGCTGAATCACCGGCAATTGGTACAGTTGAGCCGCTCGTTCCGACGAGATCGCCGCAATCGAACCATCCTCATCCACATAGTTAAGAGCCTCGGTCGTAGAGCTGGCTGGCACCAAGGTCGCTTGAGGCAAATTGTTTTTCAGCCAAGTCTGACATTGTCCGAGGGCTTGGGGATGGGAATAGACCGCTTGAATGGACTTTAATTGTTGCGCTTTGGCGATCAAAACATGCTCAATGGACAATACCAAAGCTTGACGAATCTGCAGAATTTCTAACTGCCAGACGGTGTCTAAGGTAACGGAGACACTGCCTTCAATTGAGTTTTCTACGGGAGAAACAGATAGTTTGGTATCGCCAGCAGCTGTAGATTGCAGCGCTTGGGCAATGCTGGGGCAGGGGCAGAGGATGGGGGTCGGTTGTTGAGTGAGTTTAGCGTACCAATCCGCATATGCGATCGCAGCTTGTTCTGCATAGGTTCCTGCAGGCCCAAGATGGGCAATGGAAAGCGCCATAGACATCCCTGATCATTACAGACAGTTTATCTGGGTTTGTGAAAGTTCATCTGAGGAATCTACCCACGAATAAACCAAAGAAATGTAAAATTACCTTAACAGTCCCGTCACGCTCTCGTTTATGCAACTTAACTTTGCAGCCTCCCATTCCGTCTTAATCACTGTTCCAGACGCATCTGTACCCATTCAGCATTATTTGCGCCAGCCCCGTCGCTTGGTTTATGCCCTCACAGATCGTAGCCGAGTTGAGCGTCTTGCTGATGACTGTTTCCGGCTCACCATGCGCCCCCGAGAATTTCTGGCCATGAGTTTTCAGCCTGTCGTCGACCTGAAGGTATGGGCAGAACCCAACGGCACCGTACATTTACAGTCTGTTGGCTGTGAAATTCGCGGTATTGAGTATATTAATAACCGTTTTGATCTCAAATTAAACGGCAAACTATATCCCCTAGCTACCGATGGCCCAGCCCAACTGATGGGTAAGGGAGATGTCAGTGTGAGCGTTGAACTCCCCCCACTTTTTTGGATGACCCCGCAACCGATCTTAGAAGCAGCGGGCCAGCGGATTCTGCAAGGCATCTTTTTAACCTTCAAACAGAGACTAGGACATCAGCTTGTTGAGGATTATTTAAGGTGGGCAGGCACCTCTCAAACTTCTGAGACGGATACCGTTCGTAACTTATCGGCGAACCCTTCGACCTTCTAAAATCCCTTGAAAGTCATGAAATAACTTGATTGCGACCTTGTTGTTTGGCTCGATAAAGGGCAGCATCCGCCGCTTCAAGTAACTCTGTTTGGGACTGTTGGGTATTGGGGATGAAAGCTGCCACCCCTAAGCTCAGGGTAACCTGATCGCTAGCAGATGAAGCCTTATGGGGAATCATTAGGGCTTCATCTGCCGTCCGTACAATCTCAGCAATGTGGGCTGCACCAGCGAGGGGCGTATTCGGAAGCAACACCACAAACTCTTTCCCACCATAGCCTGCATTATTCATGAGAGGTTCTCTTCAGGAAATAAAGAGAACTTGGCTATCAATCCAAATTGGTTTTAGTGCCAGCCTTCTTGGTAATGATCAGGAGAGAAAAATATGGCAATTCTAAGTCTGGATATTGCTCAAGATTAGGGTAGATTTCTTGCTCATCAGTACTGGCTCGGATGACGACGGAACTAGACTGTAAGAGGTTGTGTTGTTTTAAAATTTGCCAAACCTTGGGATAGACACTGCTCACCTTCAGCAAGACCACTACATCTGCCCACGTTAATGCTTCTGTTAAATTTTCAAGTCTTTGTAGTGTCGGTAATATGGCCAATCGATCTCGCTGATAGGTCAGGGGAAGATTCAAGGCGGCAGCTGCGGCCATCGGTGAACTAATCCCCGGAATACGCTGGATTAGAGCCTTGGGCTGGAGGTTAGTCAGGGTATCAGCTAGATAATTAAAAGTGCTATACATGCCGATATCACCTTCACAGGCAAAGGCAATATCCTGCCCGTTGCAAAGGAACTTCCAAACGGTTTTTGCCGCTCGCTGCCAAGCTTCGTGCAGTTGTTCAGGCTCCTGAACATAAGGAAAGATTAGGGGTAGTCGATATTGTGAAGACAGCCAAGGCGTAATAATTTGTTCGGCAATTCCAGGGTTACCATTAAGGCCCGCAGGATAGGAAACAATAGGGCATTGTTGGAGATACTTGAGGCCTTTAACACTAATTAATTCGGAGTCTCCAGGGCCTACACCAATCCCATATAATGTGCCAATCTGAGGGAATGTTACCAAAATAATGTCGTCTCTCAATAGTGATAACAAAGTGATGGGTCATTGCCATCAAAGCTTGAGTTCCTAGGGTATCTTATCGGTGGCTTGTTCCCAATACAGTCTGGAAGAAAACTGTGGCGACCGGCAAATCCACAGGCGATACATCAAGAAAAATGTTAGGTCAGAGTGGCTATGGTGCTCATTGATGCCTCTCGTTATGCAGCATCCCATCAAGATCAATTAATTGAAGCGATCCAGCAACATCTGCTGTTGGTTAGTGTGCCCTTAGGGATAGCTATGGTGATTGGCGGATATGGGGGGTGGCAATGTGCCTGCTGGTCTCAACGCTCAGCTAAGCGATCCATAGTGCTGCTGAATTTGTTTAATGGACTGCGCGTTATTCCGAGTCTGGCAATCCTATTTTTGCTGATTCCCATATTGGGCCTCACCTTTCAAGCTGCGGCGTTTGCCCTCTGTCTATTAGCCATCCCGCCAATTTTATTGGCGACGGAAGTGGGCTTTAGAACCGTTCCAGCCACGGTTCGAGAGGTGGGATTAGCCATGGGCATGACCCCGTGGCAACTCTTTCGCCAAGTGGATTTACCCTTGGCACTACCTGTCATCCTATCAGGAGTAAAAACAGCCACCCTGGAAGTCATTGCCAGCGCAACTTTAGCCGCTTTTATCGGTGCTGGCGGCTTAGGTGCGTTTATTACCCTCGGGTTTGCCCTCAATGAACCGGCAATTTTGCTGGTCGGAGCCATCCCGGTTGCCGGTATGGCTATCTTGGCAGAAGGATTATTGAATCATTTGCAACAATTACTGCGGCTACACGCTTAGTCATGAATCGTGCCGTCCGGCATGGTCGTCCCTTTTAGTAGCGCTTCATAGGGATTCGCACGACAAAGATTAGCACGATACAAATTAGCACGGCAAAGGTTCGCTTTACGAAGGTTGGCTTCCAGGAAATTAGCCAAGCCTAAATTAGCTTCAATGAGGTTTGCCCCTTCTAAATTGGCCTGATTCGCGTTGGCCATATAGAAATTTACCCGCATCATATTGGCTTGAAAATAATCGGTGAGAGAGTTCTCTGTCGCTTTAAGATTGGCACCGACTAGGCTCGCTCTGCGGATGATGGCTTTGGATAAATTGGCTTTATGGCATTTAGATTGGGAAAGGTTTGTTTTGTACAAATCAGCCCCTTCCAAATTGGCACATTCAAGGTTAGCCGATTCTAAATTGGCATGAATCAGATCAGCCATCCGTAAGTTAGCCCCTTGTAAACTCGCTCGATGCAAGTTGGCTTGTCTCAGATCGGCCCCTTCTAAATTGGCATAGGTTAAGTTGACCTGATCCAGATTGGCGGATTCTAGGATACATCCACTTAAGTTCGCCCCTTCCAGATCAGGGCGGACCAAGAGATTTTGCCCTCGCCAATTATTCCAAACTTCAATGCCTTGCTTGATCAAGTCGAGATGTTCTGCATTCGCCATTAGCTAGGCCTTTCTATGCGAGGAGGGCAAAAAATAGCGCCGGATAGAGGTGAATTAATGCTTTTTCTTTCGAGAATAGCTGGTTTCAATCAGTCCAGACTTTAGAGGTTCGCCTATTTCGCGCTCCATACGGATAATTTTGCGCGTTAAGTACTCAATGGTTTGGCGCTTAATCCACCCGCGTTCAACGAGGATATCACCAAAACGCATCCCAGTAGCCTCTTGATCATTTAAGGCTACATCGACTTGAGATTCAGAGACTAGTCCAGCGTCAATGAGATAACTCCCCAAGCGCTTAGTTAACGGATCATAGGACAGCATAAAGGTACTATTTGCGGTAAATCGACGTCAATGAATGAGTGCACGACCTGAATATTTTCTCTCTTTTTGAAAAGAGAAAGGCCGATATTCCTATACCTAAAATGCCCTTTTATTGGCATAAAAAGATCACTCAAATCAATTTCTGTTGGTTCCTAGAAACATTTATGTTAGCTCAATAGCATGAATGGCCTAGAACTTAGCCTTACAGGCCCGATAAGGCTTCATCCATAAATTCAACGTTGGCCGTGACGGACTGCACATCGTCCAGATCTTCTAAGGCGTCCATCAGACGAATAAGAGATTTGGCTTGATCGGGATCTGCGATCGCAACTGACGTTTCCCCAATCCAGCGTATTTCAGCATCTAGAACCTGGAATTCTTGGGCTTTCAGCGCTTCAGTCACGATTTCTAATACCGTCACCTCTGTGCTCACTTCAGCAATCGCTTGATCATCTTCTTCCACAAACTCATAAGAATCTGCACCTGCTTCCACTAGGAATTCTAGAAGTTGATCTTCATCGACAGGCCCGAGGACTGAAATAACGCCCTGTTGATGAAACATCCAGCCGACACAGCCCGTCTCCCCCAAGTTACCGCCATACTTATTAAACGCTGCTCGCAAATCAGCCGCAGTCCGATTGCGATTATCAGTCATGGCTTCAATCAAGAGGGCAACACCACCCATGCCATACCCTTCGTAGCGAATTTCTTCCCACTGGTCTCCTTCTGCATCGAGTTGTCCTGAGCCCTTGGCAATAGCCCGGTCAATATTTTCATTTGGAATACCGGCTGCCTTGGCTTTATCAATGGCAGACCGCAACTGAAAATTACCGTTCGGGTCAGCAGAGCCATGGCGGGCTGCCACAATAATGGCTCTAGAGAGACGGGCAAACACTTTTCCTTTCTTGGCATCCACCCTCGCTTTTTGCCGCTTAATGTTTGCCCATTTACTATGTCCTGCCATGCGTAGCCCAAGCCGTCAATGATATGGAAGTATTTACGATTTTCATTATGGCACTGCCAGTCCCCTGAATAAGGCGACTGAATCCTGCATATTTATTCCTTTTGGAACAGATAACTTCATAGGATCAAAGTGAACAGGCTGGACATTTTTGCCAGCCTATTGAGCAGGATGTCGGTTGGATAACGTCACCAGCCGTCGAGCTTAAGGGATAATGGCAGGATGAGTAAATCCGATGGGTAACCTACAGGTACAGTTCCCTCTTTTCCCTTATTAGGAAAGAGGTTTGTTACTGCCATCGCTGTGTCCACCCAAGATTTAGTCATCACAAATGGCCACACCAGTAGGGAATACAACTGATATCCATGCAGCTAACTTCTGAGCAACCCCAATCTTTGCCCATATTGGGATTAGCAGTCGATATTCTGCCCGACTATACCCAATGGTTGGCAGCTCAGATTGCTCAGAACGAGGGACGCCATGTCGTCACCTTAAATGCAGAAATGACCATGCAGGCTCGGGAAAATCCTGAGTTAGCTCAGATTATCCAAGAGGCAGGTCTTGTAATCCCTGATGGGGCTGGGGTTGTCATGCATTTCCGCCTGCGTGGGCGCAAGATTGATCGTTGCCCTGGGATTGAAATGGCTGAGGCCCTTTTACAAGCTAGTGAACAGAACAATTGGTCCTTTTTCTTTTATGGCGGCGCGCCCGGTGTAACGGAGCAGGCAGCTCAAAAATGGCAGCAACAGCAGCCCACCATCAATATTGCAGGAACACAGAATGGTTACATTTCTGGCGAAGAACTAGACGATTTTTGCCAGACGCTCAAGCAACTGCAACCTCAAGTTATTTTTGTAGGTTTGGGAGTTCCCAGACAAGAATTCTGGATAGCAGAGCATCGCCATTTATGTCCCCATGCCATTTGGGTGGGGGTTGGTGGCAGCTTTGATATCTGGGCAGAAACGAAAACCCGCGCACCGAAATGGCTCTGTGACAACAACCTGGAATGGGTCTATCGCCTATATCAGGAACCTTGGCGCTGGCGGCGAATGCTAGCGTTACCACAGTTTGCTTGGTGCTCTTTAATGGATACCCTAAGTAAATAGCAATGACCCAAGCGACCTTTTCCACCTCTACCATGTCTTCGACTTTTAAGCGATTGAAAGCCCAAGTGGACACTCCGGCCAATGCCCATTACACCGTGCAGCTAAAAAACGTTTGCAAGGTATATGCCCAGACGCGGTTTAGTTTATTGGACATAAATTTAACTCTAAAGCAGGGAGATTTTCTGTTTGTAACTGGAGCCTCAGGTGCGGGCAAGACCACGCTCATGAAGCTTATTTATGGGGCTGAGCAAGCAGATCGCGGCGAAGTTAGAGTCGCTGGCACGAATGTTGGCTTACTGAAGGGGAATCGACTGTCCCACCTGCGTCGGAAGTTAGGGGTAGTGTTTCAAGACTATAAGTTGATCCCTCGCTGGACGGTGGCTGAGAATGTGGCATTTGTGTTGCGATCTCAAGGCGTTCCCAAAGCCGAAATAGACCGCCGCTTATATCCCACCTTAAAACTCGTAGGCCTGCAACAACGGGCCGACTGCTTCCCTAGTCAGCTATCTGGGGGCGAACAGCAGCGGGCCAGTATTGCCCGAGCCATTGTTGGTTCTCCCAAATTGCTCTTGGCCGATGAGCCCACCGGTAATTTAGATCAAGACAATGCCTTACAAGTCTTAGGGATTCTCAAAAAACTGAATAGCCTTGGCATTACAGTGGTAGTAACAACCCACGATATGGGACTGATTCAAGCGGTGAAAGCTCCCGTTGCTCAGCTCGATCAGGGGCGTTTACAGGTGGTACCCGCAGATCAGGTAATCTAATGCGTTCTCATCCGTTCCAAGTTCCTGAACAACTCAAGGTGGTGGCAACAAAGCTCACCTATTTGTTGCAAGAAACCGGACGAGGACTCAAACGGGGCGGCTGGATGAATTGGGCTGCGATCAGTACCGTTACAGTCTTGCTGTTCCTACTCGGCATCAGCTTACAAACCTCTTGGCAGGTCAGTGGCTTACTCAATAATTTAGGATCTCGATTTGAAGTTGCGGTTTATCTGAAGCCAGAGGCAACTGGAGCACAACTCAAATCCTCCATTTCTCAATTTCCCGATGTCTCCAGTATTGAAGTCATTCCCAAAGATCAGGCTTGGAAAGAATTACTGGCTGATCTGGGCACCACAGATATCGCCGGGGCAACTGAAGGACTAGGAGAGAATCCCCTAGTCGATGCCCTCAAGGTACAGGCCAAATCTGCAATCGCTGTCCCTACATTGGCTAAAAAGATTGCTCGCCTACGGGGGGTGGAAACCGTTCAGTATTTGGATGAAGCCCTGAAAAACCTCACACAACTGAATCGGGGGTTTAGTCAAATCAGTTTAGGGGTCGTGGCTTTGCTGACTTTGACAGCAATCGCCGTCATCACCACGACGATTCGACTGATTGTGGTCGCTCGCAACCAAGAAATTGAAGTCATGAAATTGGTAGGGGCAACCACCAGCTGGATCTATTTCCCTTTTGTGTTGCAGGGGATCACCTTTGGGTTAGTGGGCGCTGTCATTGCCTGGATATTTATTGTTGTCACCCGACAGCTGATGCGAACTGCCTTTGCACAGCAGCCTACTTTTTTACAAACCTTGGGAGAAGGGTTACAGCTTACCCCTTGGCAAGTCGTTGTGTTGCCACTCATTTTGTTAGGATTTGGCAGTGTTGTCGGGATTATCGGCAGTTTATTTGCAGTTCGCCGATTTGCCAGTAAGTAAACGCTTATCCACCAAAAAACCTCTGCCACCATCCTAGCTTTTGGGGAGGCCGCTGATGCTGAGCAAGTTCTTGGGTAAGACGCTGATTTGTTGCCCGTAGCTGAGCTATTTCAGCCGTCAAACTAACATTGCGCTGAAAAATTCTTTTTTGCTGTAACTCTAATTCGGTAATTTTTTGCTGAGCGAGTTCTAATTCTGGGTTAGGAGATGCTGGCTCAGACTGTGGCCATTGAGCATCTGACTTTTCAACTAAGCGTTGAGACGTTTCTAAAACCTCAGCATCAACTTCAGCAGAAGGTGTTTGCCAAGGATCATCACAATTATCAACAGATGGCATAGCTTAAGTGAATGAAAGCGAGAGAAACTATTGGCATTCTACACATATTTACAAAGATACAAATCCAAACAGAGAAATCAGTCTATAAGTTCAGAAAACAAGAGAAATCATCTAAATTCCCCAACGTACATATCAATATTGGTATTGTAGCTTGCCTTACAAATAGGACTTTTTACGAGCCCAGCGAGTACTTTGCCAAATTCGGAGACCAACGACAGCACCGATTAAAGCCCCTAATGACCATTTTATCGTCCGCTTCAACAATCCAGGCTGCTCATTTCGAGCTTGTTTAAGCGCCTCTTTAGCTTGACGGTCAATGGCAGCACGGGCGGGGGATAACAAGCTAGGAATTTGAGCCTTGATATCAGGGAGGGACTGATTAGCATTTAACGCTACAGAAGGACGATTATTGAGTGCCCGACTGAGAAGACCCTGAAATTCATCTACAGAATTAGTCTGATCTAGCTTTTTTTCTAACTGCTGAACCAAGGCCAAACGTTGCACCTTAAAGGTATTAATTTCTTCTACCTTTAAATTGTGTATCCGCATAGAATTTACAAAACACAAAGGAATCATGGCCACTAAAAGAAGCGTTAGAGCTAAGGTGAGCCAGGTTAAGGCTTTGAGAATGATTTTTTCGCCAGGACGACGATACTCTTGCTCTCCCCAAAACACCATAACAAAGCCAATGAGAGGGACAGGAATACGTTCTACAATGGCCCCAATACTGCGAAATTCCCAAACAGGATTCATCAAATTAATGGGGATGAGAATCGCCCCCAAATCCAGCAGGGCTAATAGAAGTAAGCCATAGCCTAGCCAGCGAATCAAAGTGATGGAACGAGATTGAGTGGCATAGGCCCGCCAAAGGCGATCCAGTTTAGGTTGAGTCATTGAGGTTGTGATCTGCTTCCGCCCAATCTTACGTCTTTAAAGCACTTCTTCAGGATTATCATCCTGAGCTTGGCGAACAATCCACCCACAAAACAGACCAAATAGTAAAACCGTCACCATAACAAAAACCAGGGCTCCATCATTACTGTGCCAATAGTCAAATAGAGCAGGGTCGTTTTTGGTCGAGAGAAGCGCCAGCAGGGCCACACGGATGCCATTAATGGCGAACCCCAGGGTAACCGCAACGATAGGAGCCACAATCTTCGCTGTAGTGGGTAGGGGAAACATCAGCAGAAAGATCACGGTAATGGCAAACATATAGGTCATTAAGTTCAAGCCTGAGCAAGAGGGAACCACCTTTACCGCTCCATCGGGCAGCTGGATTAAATCGTTGGTGAGTTGAACTGAAAAACCTGAGTACCAAAGTAAATAGGTCGAAAATTGAGCCGTGATGGGAGAAATATCGGGGATAAACTTCAGCAGTAGTTTCGGCAGACCGAGGCAAAAGAGGGTTAGTAATTCTGTTTGATATTGCCCCAAAGCCTGACAACCCGAGGCCAGAAGCATAATGCCGATGGCAGCGACAAAAGGGGCAAATGCCAGGTACCAGCCCGTCGGCGATCGCAAGCTTTGATAAAGGATTCCCCCCACAATGCAAGTGCCAAGCCCAAGGGACAGGATGTTGCTACCCAATTGCAGCTGTAATCGCCGATCCCAAAGACTGGACAAGGTCGCAAATAAAAACACTAGGCTCATGGCTAAGTGGGCTACTTTATCCGCTCTCAGATTGGCGGTGAAGTAAAGTGCCAGAAAGCAGCCCATCAAACCCAACAGGGCCATAACCGGGATTTTAATTTGATGACCTTTATAGATAGAAATATCCCTACTCGACATGGGCTGATATCACTCTCTTTCACCAGCAGCTAAAGAATATTCTCTAGGGTAGCAACTGTGAGAAGAAGACGAAGGGCCCAAGCCTTAGCTTTCAGGTTGAGGGCCGTTATCCATAGCGATCAATCCACTGTTGCAACGCTTGGGTCAATCGTTGGCTGTCCTGGTTATTCAAGTTATGGGCCAGAGCCAAAGCTCGACTTTTGAAATTGACCATGACCGTTTCTTCTTCTCTCGCTAGAGGTACCGCATAGATATCAGCAATGTCTGTGTGGGGTTGAGACTGTTGCCAATAGGTCCACCCCAAAAGCTGATATTTGATGACTAATCGGTGACCAAAACTTTCGATTACGGTGCTCGTCAAGTTCTGCTTTAGCCAATTGAGGCCTGTAAACCAAGGGACACTGCCTAGGCAGAGCAACAGCACCCCAATGCTAACGCCTCCTATATCTCCTGAAAAAAGGGCGTGGCGAGTATAGTTGAAGCCAATGGGCAACAGGGCCAGAACAACGATAGCTAAAGGTCCCAAAAGCGTCAAAAATGTCATCCCTGCAAGATCCTTCAATCTAGGTAAGGGTGAGGACCAAATGGGGTGGATCTGTACTTGTAAATGCTCGGGATCAGTATCAATTTGGAGCCGATGAGTGCTAGGTCCTTCAGCAGGAACCGGGACTATTTTTCGAGCACTCAGAGGGGTCAATGCCAATACTGCCGCTCTTGCTGACTTAAAACGATCGGCTAGGGCAGGAGCGGTCATCTTTTCCAGCCATGAAGCAAGGTGGTTTGTGAGAGTGAGGCGATGGCCGAAGGCCGGTCTGTGGCCATCGCGAAATTGTAATCGCATATCAGACTGAGCTAATTCGGCTGGAGCCAGTCCCGTTAATAGGTGAAGTAATGTCGCTCCCAAGCTATATAAGTCCGAGGCGGGGACGGCTTGGCCACCAAACTGCTCTATAGGGGTATAGCCATAGGTCCCCACAACCGTAAATGAGCACCCCGCTTGGGGTAATTGATTTTGAACTGCCCCAAAGTCCACCAGAAAGACGGTTTGGCTTGGCGCTAGGATCAGATTACTAGGTTTGATATCTCGATGGAGGATGGGGGGATTCTGCTCATGCAGGTAGATGAAAATCTCTAAAATTTGAGTGGCTAAATCGTAAATATCTGACTCTGAAAACCTTTGCCCTTGGTCAATCAACGTTTGTAAGTTGTTTCCTAAAATATATTCTTCAATCAAGCCTAACCAAGGTTCGGGGGTTTGGATGTGAAACGAATCGATATATTGAGGGATTTGGGGATGATCCAACTGCTGGAGAACCTGAACTTCTCGTTCAAAAAGTTTCATTTCATCCCATGCCATCCCTCGCCCAAAGGCCAGGAACTTGATAATGACTGACGTGGGTTTAGGAGTGGCCCGATGATCTGTCGCTAACCATGTTTGTCGAGTCGGTTGCGCCCTCAACTGCTGCCGCAGTTGATATCTTTCCTGGATGACTTGCCCGGCCGTTAGCATAGTGGGTGAATTGCTTGGGTCTGACTAACATATCCCATCTCAATGATGATGGCTCAACAATGCAGACCTTAGACCTGCCTCAAAATCTTGTGGTTGAAGTAACTTGATAGGGTGAACAAAATTTTTCTATGGCGACTTATTTAGTGACAGGTGCCAATCGCGGTATTGGCTTAGAGTATTGCCGACAACTTCAGCAGCAGGGTGAAACGGTGATTGCAGCTTGCCGCAACTCATCCCCTGAGTTAGAAGCCCTGGGCATTCAGGTAGAGACCCAAGTGGATATCACCTCAGACACCTCTGTGGCGGATCTCGTTCAACGCTTGGCAGGGCAGCTCCTGGATGGACTAATCAATAATGCTGGGATTATAAATCGAGTTACTTTAGAGGCACTCGATATTGAGAGTATTCGCCTCCAGTATGAAGTGAATGCCATTGGTCCCTTACGTCTGACCCATGCCCTATTGCCCAACCTCCAATCGGGCTCCAAGGTGATTCTAATGACAAGCCGGATGGGCTCGATTGGTGACAATACCTCCGGTAGCTCCTATGGCTATCGCATGTCTAAAGTGGCCCTTTGTATGGCGGGGAAATCTCTATCCCATGATCTCAAGCCGAAAGGGATAGCCGTAGCAATTCTACATCCTGGCTTAGTTCAGACGCAGATGACCCGCTTTAATCCCCAAGGAATTCCCCCTGAACAGTCTGTAAAAGGATTATTGGCTCGAATCGATCAGTTGAACCTGGAAAACACGGGTACTTTCTGGCATGCCAATGGAGAGGTCTTGCCTTGGTAAAGGGGGGAGCTGAATGTTCTACTCCTCTTGTCGTCGCCAAAATTCAACATAAAACCTTGCATCTTTACTGGGTTGAACATCGTGTTGGACTTCGGGAAGGACGATCCCTTGGGTCTGAGGGTCTAAGGTTTCTTCAGTATGAAAGGGGTGGTGAATTCGGTAGATCAGTGTCCCTTTCACAACATGGATTAGGCCCCAAACCCCTCTTTTGGTCGCATGTTGCTGGCGTAATCCAGAGGGAATCGTTTCGGCAGTAAAGACTGGAGTTTGTTTGTAAGAAGCATAGCCATCAGGTATTGTTTTGCCATCGCACCATCCACAGTCCAATTCAGTCCCAATCCGAGACCTTCGACCAGCAGCCGTCATCACCCAAGGACAGGGAAAGAAAGGTGGATCATGACGGGTATGTTGGGCATGGCCACAATCTAGGTCTGCCACCCAATGGGATTCTTGATCTTGATGAAAGCCAACGATTGTTCGCAGCAACTGTTCTTCCCTCGGTTCCAGACCACAATCAAACTGTAGATCAATCTGAAATTTGACTATCCCCATCCTGGAGAAGCCTCGTCAGGCAAAGTTCTCTAAGATCTTAGCCGCGTAAAAAACACGATTTGGGCTGATAAGACAAATAGAAGTGCAATTCTTTTATGCGGGGAATGTCGGCTATGGCGCTCATTGATGACGTGAAACGATTATGTGATGGTCAAAGACCGGCCTTTGACCATCACATATCTGTATTTATAGGGGTCTTACCCCGCGTATTGGTCAACCGAAATCAGGAGGACTGGCAACTTGTCATCACTGCCTAAAGCCGATGTCGTCATAGTGGGTGGAGGGCCTGGCGGCACAGCGACAGCGATTCACTGTGCCCAAAAAGGTCTTCAGGTAACCCTCCTGGAACAAGCGGAGTTTCCCCGTTCCCATCCTGGCGAAACTTTACATCCAGGCATCGAACCTCTACTCAAGAAGCTGGGTGTCGCAGAGCAGGTGCTGAGCGCAGGCTTTTTGCGCCATCCAGGCCACTATATCGAGTGGCAAGGAGAACGGGAATTTCAGGCTTTTGGTGAAGATGAGCAGGGACCGTGGTTGGGGTTTCAGGCGATGCGATCGCAGTTTGATTCCCTTCTACTAGAACAGGCCCAAACGCTAGGAGTTCAGATTCTGCAACCCTGTCGAGCATTAGAACCGATTGTGAACCAGGGACAGGTGAAAGGCCTCAATACCACATTAGGTTCTATAGACGCCGCTTTTGTAGTGGATGCTGCCGGCAGTTGCCAATGGTTAGCTCGAAAACTGGGGATTAGAACCACACCTTATTCTCCTCCCCTAAAAGCCTATTACGGCTATGCGACAGGAGAATGCCCAGAGCGGGACCAAGCCCCTTTAATCGCCTCTGATGCTGAGGGATGGACCTGGATTGCAAAGGTGGAACACCAACGCTATCAATGGACTCGATTGTCCTTTGATAGTCAACCCGATGCCCATTGGCATCCTGAAGATTTAGCCGATCTCTTTCCGGAAGGCAAAGCGCGAGCCGTAGACGTTACCTGGCGACTCGTAAACCCCGCTGCGGGTCCCGGTTACTTTTTGGTGGGGGATGCCGCTGCAGTCTTAGACCCGGCTTCCTCCCATGGCGTTCTCAAAGCGATGACCTCCGGCATGATGGCAGCTCATCTCATTGTGCAAAGTTTCCAACAAGGTGAACAGCTTCAACCGTCGCCAGCCAGCCGCTATTGTGCATGGCTGCGAACCAATTTTTACCATGACCTGATCCATTTACAAGGATTTTACGCACCCATCCTATCCGCTCTCTCTTCTTCACCCACCTTACAATCGACATCTTTTTAAAAGGAGAGTTACCTAACTTGAATTGCGACTCTTAATAGCAATAACAAAGTTACCCCTCACTCATCAGCAGAAACCTAGATATTGATTTCTAGTGGGAACCCTAATCCATGTACTCGTTTCTGAAGGCGTTTGACTTGTGAATAGAGGAATCATATCCCGTTCTGCTGCTGTGATTGTTCCAGTTGCTCAGGCAGCAGAACGCCTTCACCTCAGTCATTTATTGCGATGGATAGCGCTGATGGGCGTACGCGACTACCAACGCTACCTATCTCCCTACAAAGGATTCTCTTGTGCTCACAGACGGTTCTATGGGGGAATATCTTGCTCAGAATACTTTCGACGCTCAGTCCAGGATGATGGGCTAGCTGGTACGATACCTCGCTTTCAAAAGCGGTTGCGAGCCTGCAAAGGTGCGAGCCGCATCTTAAACGCAAGTTTGCCTAAATCTCAGAAACGTCGAAAGAAGCAAGAGTCCTGTGGGGATTGTGGTGCAGGATGGTGTGATAGTGCCTGCATTCCCCTAGATATTTGTGACGTATTTGAACTCTGCGATCTAGATTGTGATGTATTAGGCGGTTTAGATGGCTGTGGGGATTGCGGTGGATGTGACTGTGGCTAGAAATATTGACCAGAGTTGTACTGAGCGACAAGGGGAACTCTGAGCCTAAAACCATCAATGGGGATTACATACAATGATGCAACCCCCATCTAATCAACCTGAAATCGACTGGCTTCTTGTGATCAGTGATTTACATTCAGCGGTTATCTCACTAATCCTGTAATTGTTAAGGCTTAAGCAGCCTTAACAATTAACGAAATATCCACACGATCTTTACTAGGCTCTTCGACTAAAGCATTAATCCCAGGGCCGAAGAAGCTCGCAAATCGGTCTTCTTTCTTTTTCCAGTTTTCAAACGGGACGTAGGGCGTTTCAAATTCCAGGACTAAAGTATATGCGCCCTCAGTATTATCTTCGCGTAGCCCCACCAAAACGGGACATTCATCAACAAAACTGGGTTTGAGCCCCAAGCGGTCTAGGGCAATATCCAAGTGCACAGTTTGTCCATAGCGATAGCGAGTAACATCCTGAACCACTTGATTTAAAGTTGGTGTGGCTTGAGCTTCCCGTAAAGCCAACATTTCACTAGAAGGCTCTTCTTTAAAAGAAATAGGCTCAAGTTCAGCCGCTTTTAAGGCCAAAGCGCCCACCAACACAGGTACACCCACAAAGAATGTGATCACATTCAGGGTCGTTTCATTATTGATGTACCCAGCCATTCCCAAGACAGAGAGAATGGTTCCAATAACTAAGCCAATGGTTGCGACTGAAGTCCGGCGCAGCATAATACCTCCATAATCGGGTCAAGAAAAAAGTAGAATCGCCCACTCTTAAGATTAACGGTAATTTGTAAACTGCAGGGCAACTGGCCAATCTTCTTGTTTTAGATTTTGCATGACTTGCTGTAAGTCATCCTTCGATTTGGAGGATACCCGGACAACCTCTCCCTGGATACTGGCTTGAACTTTTTTGTAGTCCGTGCGAATCAGTTTGGAAATTTTTTTCGCCAATTCGACATCAATACCCTTTTGGAGCTTAATGGCCTGTCGCACCCGGTTGCCGCTGGCTGATTCGATGGTGCCATAGTCAAAAATCTTCAGGGAAAGCTTGCGTTTAACTGCTTTAGTTTGCAGAACATTATGAACCGCATCCAGGGTAAATTCGCTATCCGTACTGATCGTGATTTCAGTTGGATCTAGCTTGATCTCCGTTTTAGTATCTTTCAGATCGTAGCGAGCCTTAATTTCTCGATTGGCTTGATCAATCGCATTGACCAATTCCTGCCATTCAAATTCACTAACAATATCAAAAGAACAAGTTGCAGCCATAATTTTCTCAACTGATTTGGAAAGTCTTACTTATGTATTTAATTGAGGTCCGAGGACCGGCTTTTCTGCTACTCTCCCGAATGACTGCCTCTGTCAGTGTTTAACTGAAGCCATTCCTACTCAACTCATAGGCAAAAAGTATCCGGTCTTGCAGAAGATTTTACCAAAAGTGACAGGTCTACTCTAGAATCAGCAACTTTCGATGATTCCCTCCACAAGTCGAACATTTTTTTGCGATGATTGACACTGTAGAGCTTGCCTTTATTGGTTAGAAACTGAATTCAGAGGTTGGAGCATGGGCATCGCAACAGTTAATCCGACAACCTTAGAAACACTTCAATCTTTCTCAGCTCTTTCTCCTGAAACCATTCAATTAAAGTTAGCGCAATCTGAATCGGCATTCCAGTCCTATCGGCATACCAGCTTTGACGATAGACGCCAGTGGTTATTACGAGCTGCTGATATGTTGGAAAATCCTGACAAAAGTCAGCAATATGCTGCCCTAATGACCTTAGAAATGGGCAAACCGATTCAAGAAGCCCTGGGGGAAGTGAAAAAATGCGCTTGGGTCTGTCGATACTATGCAGAACAAGCCCCCCTATTTCTGGCTAGCCAGACCATAGAAACGGATGCCCAAGAGTCTTGGGTCTGTTATCAACCCCTGGGAATTATATTGGCGGTTATGCCATGGAATTTTCCCTTTTGGCAGGTCTTCCGGTTTGCTGCTCCAGCTCTGATGGCCGGAAATGTAGGCATCCTGAAACATGCCTCCAATGTCCCTCAATGTGCTTTAGCCATTGAACAAATCCTAGTAGAGGCAGGGTTTCCAGAAGGCGTATTCCAAACTTTATTAATCTCTGCACAGCAAGTAGAAATGGTGGTTAAAGATGATCGGGTAAAAGCAGCAACCCTGACGGGGAGTGAACCTGCAGGAGCTAGTTTAGCGGCGATCGCAGGGAGTCAGATCAAAAAAACAGTCCTAGAACTGGGAGGCAGTGATCCCTTCATCGTCTTAGCTAGCGCTGATGTAGACGCAGCAGTTACCACGGCAGTGAAAGCGCGGATGTTGAATACAGGACAGTCCTGTATTGCAGCAAAACGATTTATTGTGGCAGATGCGATCGCAGATCAGTTTCAAGAAAAATTTGTTGCCGCATTTAGCAAGCTAACTCTAGGCGATCCCATGAGTCCCCAAACCGATGTCGGCCCCTTGGCGACCACAAGTATTCTTGAAGAACTAGAACAGCAAGTCCAAATTGCCGTTGCTCACGGTGCTCAAGTACTGCTTGGTGGCCAGCGGCCAGACTTACCTGGAAATTTTTACCAACCCACAATTCTGTCAGACATCACCAAAGACAACCCAATTTACTCGCAGGAATGCTTTGGTCCAGTGGCTCTAGTCTTTCGAGTTACTGATATGGAAGCCGCCATTACCCTAGCCAACGATAGCCCCTTTGGATTAGGGGCCAGTGCCTGGACCACAGATCCACAAGAGCAAGACCTCCTGATCAAGCACTTAGATGCAGGCGCTGTCTTTATCAACGGTATGGTCAAGTCTGATCCCCGCCTTCCCTTTGGCGGCATCAAACGCTCTGGCTATGGCCGAGAATTAGGCATTCAAGGCATTCATGAATTCGTTAACATCAAAACCGTATGGGTGAAGTGAGCCATTTTTAATGAATACAGCAGAATTGTTGGTCAAATGTCTGGAAAACGAAGGTGTTGAGTATATTTTTGGGTTGCCGGGAGAGGAAAACCTCCAAGTCCTAGAAGCCCTGCGAAACTCCTCTATCCAATTCATCACCACCCGCCATGAGCAGGGGGCTGCTTTTATGGCCGATGTATACGGTCGATTAACCGGGAGAGCAGGGGTTTGCCTATCAACCCTAGGCCCAGGGGCCACCAACCTAATGACTGGCGTTGCAGATGCCAACTTAGATGGAGCGCCCTTAGTTGCAATTACCGGACAAGTCGGCACCGATCGGATGCATATCGAGTCCCACCAGTATTTAGATTTGGTGGCTATGTTTAATCCGGTTACCAAATGGAGCTCTCAAATTGTTCGTCCCAGCAATACCCCAGAAATTGTGCGGCGCGCCTTCAAACGAGCCCAGGCAGAAAAGCCCGGAGCCGTTCATATTGATTTACCAGAAAACATTGCCGCCATGCCCGCTGAAGGCATGCCACTGCAGCAAGATAGCCTGATACGCAGCTTTGCCTCACCCCGCAATCTAGAGCAGGCAGCAGAAATGATTTCTCAGGCCACTAATCCTTTGATCTTAGTGGGCAATGGGGCGATTAGAGCCAAGGCTAGCGAGGCTCTCACCCAATTTGCAACCGAATTGAATATTCCCGTGGCCAATACTTTTATGGGCAAAGGGGTCATTCGCTATACCCATCCCTTAGCCTTATGGACGGTAGGATTACAACAGCGAGACTATATTAGCTGTGGCTTTGATCGGACGGATCTCGTCATTGCCGTGGGCTATGACTTAATCGAGTTTTCTCCTAAAAAGTGGAATCCTGACGGCACCATTCCCATTGTGCATGTGGGGGCAGAGCCCGCTGAAATCGACAGTAGCTATATCCCTAAGACTGAAGTAGTAGGAGATATCTCTGATTCCCTAATCGAAATTCTCCGACGGGCTGATCGCCATAGCAAACCGGATCCCTATGGGGTCGAGCTTAGACCACAAATCCGAGCAGACTATGAGGAGTATGCCAGCGATGAACACTTCCCCCTACGCCCGCAAAAACTGATTTATGACCTCCGAGCAGTTCTCGCCTCCGAAGATATTGTGATCTCTGATGTCGGCGCTCACAAAATGTGGATGGCCCGTCATTACCATTGTGATCGGCCTAATACCTGTTTAATTTCTAATGGGTTCGCCGCCATGGGGATTGCTATTCCTGGTGCATTAGCAGCCAAATTAGTCTATCCAGATCGCCATATTGTGGCTGTGACCGGCGATGGTGGCTTCATGATCAATATGCAGGAATTGGAAACAGCATTACGTCTCGGTGTTGCTTTCACCACAATCATTTTCAATGATGGCGGGTATGGTTTGATTGAGTGGAAACAACAACAATATTACGGAGAAGCTTCTTTTATTAAGTTTGGCAATCCTGATTTTGTACGGCTTGCAGAAAGCATGGGACTCAAAGGTTATCGAGTAGAATCTAGTGCTGATTTTATGCCTTGTCTAAAGTCTGCATTGGCCCAAGACGTGCCAACAATTGTGGATTGTCCAATTGACTACAAAGAGAATTTAATGTTTAGTCAAAAATCAGGTGAGATTGCTTGTATTAACTAAACTTTTTTATCCAGAGTAGATAACCATTTTCTTGAGTTTTGTGGGAAACGATCATTTTTAATTCCTCAGGGATTAGGATTTGATCGACCGCCCGGTTAGGATGGTAAAAAAATACAATCAGGTTTCACCCACCTGCTGCTCGATTATCATTCCGAAGTCTATGAGTTCCTCTAGCGAACAGCCACCTAAGTCAACTCGTCACACCCAAAAGAAATCTGTTGATATGGACCCCCAAACGGTGTCAGATGAACAGTCTAATGCTCCCATGGATGAGACTCAAGAGACTCATGTGGACGGTATGCAATTAAAAGGTCCACCCCGTCGCCCTGTAGCTAAAGCCCCCCCTCCTCCAGCTCCCGAGGTAGTCTCTGTAGAAAAAGAAGAACCGGCTGCGGATGTCGCTAGTGATGTACCTGAGACCCTAGGACAGCAACCCATTCCACCGCCCAGTGAGCCGATGCAATATCGGGCGATTGGGTTAATCAAGGGGAAGTACCGACCTTCAGAAGAGCAATTTAATCGAGGAGACCTGATTACAGAAGACGAAACCTACTTAGATGCGGTTTTGTTGGGTCAGGTGATGAGTCTGGTCAAAAAATATCTAGATTTAGAGCAAACCTACTTGTGGGTTGTTTATCCTCGGACACGCGAGAAAGAAGAAACGCTGCATATGCAGATTGTCGGCGTTTGGTCAACGGAAGGATTTGGTCCCGTGGCTGCGGCAGAAGAGTCTGAAACGCCTGAAGAACCAGCAGTGCCTGAAGAGCCTAGCCAGCTTGCTGCCCCTCTTCAAGATGGTTATTTTTCCATCCGGGGTGAGATTGTTTTCCAATCCACTGAGAGAAACTATTTATTGGTCAAAATTCAGCAATCTCCTCGAAAAAGTTCAGATCGCCCCAAAGCATTTAAGCTCAAGCTCACTGGCAGTCTAAAGGATAAAGCAATGGGCTATTTTTGGGACTTGCATGTACTGCGGCAAGGGGAAGAATTAACGATTTTAAATGGACAAAAAGTAGCGCTTGTACCACCCAAACGCAAATCAAAACAAGAAAGAAGCGAGTCTCATAGTCCCCCCAGAAAGTTTAGCTCCCCTCGCCCCCATCAAACTTCGGACAAGCCTCGCCCAGTTGGCAAGCCCATTATTAAGCGCCGCTCCTCTCCAGAATCGGAATGATGGCATTTGAGCCACCAAACACTTACAACTCTCTAGAAGCTGCAGTGAGTAGGAGCTGGCCAGCGATACGCTGTGCCTGTCAAGATTCAAGTCTTTGTGAGACTTTGACAGGGCAATTTGGCTTTGTTAGTCTAGCTAAATCGTTCTGGAATGGTTACTGGTGTGGATATTCAAATTGGCCGTGGCAAAACGGCACGTAGAGCATATGGAATTGACGAAATTGCCCTTTCACCAGGACAACGAACCCTAGATCCACAACTGGCAGATACCCAGTGGCAAATCGGTGGTATTCAGCGGGAGATCCCCATTCTAGCGAGTGCGATGGATGGGGTCGTGGACGTCAAAATGGCAGTTCGTCTGTCAGAGTTAGGCGCTCTAGGTGTATTGAATCTGGAAGGAATTCAAACCCGTTACAGCGATCCAGAGCCCATTCTGGACAAAATTGCTGGGGTTGATGTGAATGGCTTTGTGCCACTCATGCAAGAACTCTACGCAGAACCCATCAAACCTGAACTAATTCGTGAGCGGATCACCCAGATCAAGTCTCAAGGAGGCATTGCAGCGGTGAGTGCAACCCCTGTAGGGGCCAGTCGATTTGGGCAAGCTGTGGTCGAAGCAGGTGCAGATTTATTTTTTATCCAAGCAACGGTCGTTTCCACTGATCACGTATCTCCAGAAAGTGTTACCCCCCTTGATCTGGCTAAGTTTTGCCAAGAGTTGCCGATACCTGTGGTCATGGGAAATTGTGTAACCTACGAAGTCACTAAAAGCTTGATGCAGGCAGGTGCTGCAGCCGTCTTGGTGGGTATTGGTCCTGGTGCAGCTTGTACAACCCGAGGCGTATTGGGAGTGGGGGTTCCTCAAGCAACTGCAATCTCAGATTGTGCTGCCGCTCGGGATGACCATTTTCGCGAGACCAACCAATATATTCCGATCATTGCGGATGGGGGCCTGATTACTGGCGGTGACGTTTGCAAATGTATTGCCTGTGGTGCCGATGCGATTATGATGGGCTCACCCATTGCGAGAGCCACAGAAGCACCCGGGCGAGGATTCCACTGGGGGATGGCAACACCTAGTCCTGTGTTGCCCCGAGGGACACGGATTCGGGTCGGGACAACCGGTACCCTAGAGCAAATCTTGCGGGGACCGGCCCAATTGGATGATGGCACCCATAACTTCCTTGGATCCTTGCAAACCAGCATGGGTACCTTAGGCGCCAAAGACATTAAACAGATGCAGCAAGTGGAGGTGGTGGTTGCCCCATCTCTGCTGACAGAAGGGAAGGTCTATCAGGCTGCCCAAAAACTAGGTATGGGTAAATAACAAAAATTTGCCAAACTTAACACGTTTAGACGCCGATCTTTGCCAAAAAAGGTATGGCAAACGTGAATTGGTTGCCTAGAATGGGTATAGCGGAGACACATGTTTCCGTTCACTCCTCACACCACACTCCGCCTGAGCAGTTGTTCAGGCGGCTTCCTCATTTTAGGCGGTGATATCGGCATTTTGATTGTTAATTTTCTGTTTATGTCTAGGTGGGGTTGAACCTGCTATGGTACAAATCGTAGATAAGCTACAGTCGATAAAGGTTTCTAAGCATGTCATCAGCTGCCCCAGTCACAGATGCCACATTCAAAGAAGAAGTCATTGAAAGTGACGTTCCTGTTCTAGTTGATTTTTGGGCACCTTGGTGCGGACCTTGTCGAATGGTTGCTCCCGTCGTTGATGAAATCTCTGAGCAATATAAAGGTCAAGTCAAGGTTGTAAAAATCAACACGGATGAAAATCCTAATGTTGCGAGTCAGTATGGGATTCGTAGTATTCCTACCCTCATGGTCTTTAAGGGAGGACAGCGGGTCGATATGGTTGTCGGAGCTGTTCCCAAAACAACTTTGGCCAGTACCTTAGATAAGTATCTCTAGTTTTTAAATTTTCTCGGGTTCTAGCATGGGATCCGTTCACTGCAACTAAGATTGGCAGTTTATTCAAACCATTAAAGTGGCCCTTAGCTAATTGGCTAAGGGTCACTTTTTATTCATTAAATTGTTATCGTTGAGCTGACCTAGCCTAACCCATACTTATGACTGAGTCTCCTGACCCATCGGTTACTTTACATCAGCGTCTGAATCATTTCCTAGAGGTCTTACCCCAACTCAAGCATGGTCCTCTAATGATGCAGGCCCTTGAAACGGTGCTGAATATGGCTGAAGAGGATCTCGATCGCTTAGATTGGAAAATTCTAACCGCGGCATTACAAGATCTAGAGCAAGGGTTTCAAGTCTTCCACCGCTATCGACACATTCGCAAGATTTCCATCTTTGGGTCTTCCCGTCTACCGCCAGATAGTCCTGCCTACAAAATGGCAGTAGATTTTGCCCGCTGCGTTACCCAACAAGGATTTATGGTGATGACAGGAGCAGGGGGCGGCATTATGGAAGCGGGCAATCTAGGGGCTGGGCCGGAAAAGTCTTTTGGCCTCAACATTCAGCTTCCCTTTGAGCAAGATTCTAATCCTTACATTGCTGGGGATGAGAAGCTGATCGACTTCAAGTACTTCTTTACTCGCAAATTGTTTTTTCTCCGGGAAACAGATGCGATCGCACTCTTCCCCGGTGGATTTGGCACCCAAGATGAAGCCTTTGAATGTCTTACCCTGAGTCAAACTGGAAAGTCCCCCCCCGTACCAGTGGTTTTGATCGATCCGCCAGGCACTCACTATTGGCAAGACTGGGATGCTTATATTCACAAGCACCTGATCGATGGAGAGCTGATCAGTGCAGATGACCATCGTTTATACACAATTACGGATAATTTGGAGACGGCTTGTGCTGCGATTTCGGGGTTCTACCAGATCTACCACTCAAGTCGCTATGTTGGCGATCGGTTAGTGATGCGCCTCAATCAAGAACTCTCCACCTCAGAAGTCAAATGGTTAAACCGGGAATTCCCAGATATTCTGATCCGTGACCAGATTCGTAAAAGTAGGGCTTTACCAGAAGAACTAGATCATCAAGAACCTCAACCTCAACAGGTTCAGGATGAAACGGAACATTTACCTCGATTAGTGTTCTATTTCAATCAGCGTGATCATGGGCGGTTAAGTCAGATGATTGCAACCATTAATCAGATGGGTGACACCAGCCAAAATCTTTACCATCCTGAACGAAAATAGCTCCGCTAACTCAACCCCACAAAGTTGCTGAAGGGATCAATATTGGGATCAATATTTTGATGAATTTCTGTGAAAATTTGCCATAAGAATGGGCACGTTAGGGCATGAGACAGTTCATGCCTGTCTGCAGGTCATTTTTGTGGATTGATCACATAACCAGAAGCAACAGTGGCAACCAGGACGATGGCTTTTGGTTGGGATATGGGTGTTAACCCAGTTACACTCTGATATTGTTCTGTAGGTTAAAGTGAAACTATCGCAGAAATTGCCTAAATCGAGTCACTAACAGTTCCAAAGACTGTAATTCGGGATTTAGACGATGGATGTATCCTCCTCAAAATTAAATGCTGACTGTTCCTTCCCCGACGAACCTTCTAACTTGACTCAGCAATCCCTTCTCAATCGCATTACGACTCGCATCCGTCAGTCGTTAGAGCTGAATGAGATCTTGTCAGCGACAGTGGCTGAAGTCAGAGCATTCTTAGGCACCGATCGCGTCAAAGTCTATAAATTTTTCCCGGATGGACATGGTTTGGTCATTGCTGAATCCATTCGTGAAGACCGTTTACCCTCGTTATTAGGACTCAATTTTCCGGCAGATGATATTCCTCTGCCAGCCCGTGAACTATTTCTAAAGGCCCGGCAACGGTCTGTGGTGGATCTCTCCACCCAACAAATTGGTTTTAGCCCCCTCAATTGCACAGAAACCGGCTCAGAGCTAGAGGATCACGATATTCGCTTTCGGCCTATCGATCCCTGCCATGTCGAATATTTAAAAGCAATGGGAGTGCAATCTTCGGTGGTAGTGCCTATCGTAATTGAGCAATCCACCTTTGAGCAGGTCAATATCGAGGCGGGTGCTTTAACGGGATTAAACAAAGGGCAACGTCTCTGGGGCCTTCTGGTTTCCCACCATGCACAACCCCGTCAAGTCGAGGAGGCAGAACTCGAACTCATTCAGGCCGTGGTGGATCAAATGGCAGTGGCCATTGGTCAAGCGACCCTACTAGACCGGGTGCGTGAGCAGGCCGCCCAAGAAGCGGGGGTGAATCGAGTCACAGCCTTGTTATATACCAAACCCACCGTTCCGCTAGAGATTGCCCTGACAGAGATGGTGGCCGTGATGCAGGGCACTGGGGGACGATTGTATCTCAGCCATACTGCGTCCGAACAATCCGCAGAACTCTATTGTTGTGGCGATCAACCCGCCAGATTAGATCATGACAGATTGATTGAAGAAAATGCCCTATGGCAAAATTATCTGCATTCAACCCAGGCTGTCGAAATCACTGATGCCGAAAGCCGCCCCTGGTCAGTGGACTGGATGCGCAAAAACTATTCCCTATCGCCCCAGGTCCGTTCTTCTACCCGCAGCAATACAGTATGGGCGATCGCAGATATTTACCGAGAGCCATTATTTCGGGTTTTAAGTCCTGCCTTTCAATCCACTCCCATTCGTGGCGTGATGATTTTACCCCTTTATTTCGATACGGAATTGCTGGGGTGCATCACTATTTTTCGGGATGAGGTGGAAGAAGAGCTGCGCTGGGCAGGATTCCATCACCCCGATAGCCGTCAGTTAGCTCCTCGTCAGTCTTTTGAAGCTTGGAGACAAATCAAATCAGGGCAATCTCAGCCCTGGACAGACGCAGAGATCCGCTTGGCTGAAGCCTTAGGAGAACGGTTTTCTGGTGCGATTAACCAATACCAGCTTTACCAGCAGGTACAGACCCTCAATACCCATTTAGAAGAACAAATTAAGGAACGGACCGCTGAGCTACATCGTTCGACGGCGATTGCCAATCAACAGCGAGCTTTAACCAATATCCTATCTAAACTGCAAAAAGCGCTGGATCTAGATACGATTTTCCAGACTACCACTCAGGAAGCCCAGCGATTGCTGGATGTCGATCATGTGGCAGTTTACCAGTTTGATGAAGACTGGGGCGGCTCATTTATTCATGATTTTCGGGCCGTTAAACCTAAGTGGGAACAGATTGTCTATTCCACTCGTGAAGTCTGGAATGACTCTCATCTGCAAGAGACGAAGGGCGGACGATACCGTCATCACCATGTATCTGTTGTGAATGATGTTTCCCAAGCTGGACTCTCTCCCTGTCATTTGGAAACCTACAACTACTACCAGATCAAGGCTTTTTTGATTGCCCCTGTTTTTGTCGGTAGCCGTTTGTGGGGACTTATCGGCGCTTACCAGCATTCCAATCCTTATGAGTGGCAGCCCTTAGAGGTTGATTTTATTACACAGCTGGCAACACACCTGGGGGTTGCCGTCCAACAAGCTGGAGCCACAGAAAAGGTTCAAAATCAGGCTCAACAGCTAGCAATTATTGCTGAACAGCAACATACTCTGACAAATGTGATCTCCAAAATCCGAGAGTCTTTGGATTTGGAAACTATTTTCGCCACCACGACCCGAGAGGTGCGTAGACTCTTGCAAGTTGAACGGGTTGTAGTCTTTCAGTTTTTGCCGGGTGCTAAATATAGCCAAGGGGAAGTGGTTGCTGAAGATGTCCACCCCGATTACCGATCCATCTTGGGATATGACGTCAAAGGCGACTGTTTCCAAGATCGCTATACCGCCAGTCCTGGCACCCACCAAGTCTTTGCGATTGATGATCTCAACACCTGTAATTTGCATCCTTGTTACATAGAGATGATGCAAGGGTTGCAAGTTCAGGCTCATTTAGTCGTACCTCTATTTCGGAGCAATATTCTGTGGGGGCTCTTAGCGATTCATCAATGCTCAGCTCCCCGGCAATGGCAAGTCAAAGAGCGGGAATTCGCGATTCAAATTAGCACTCAATTAGGCGTCGCACTCCAGCAAACGGAGTTCCTCCGCCAAGCCCAACAATCCAAGGAGTCGGCTGACGCTGCTAGCCAAGCCAAAAGCGACTTTCTCTCCCACATGAGTCACGAATTGCGAACGCCCCTGAATGCAATTTTGGGATATGTAGAGATCATGCAGCGAGATCCTGAATTAAGGGATACTCAAACCGAACAGCTCGGCATTATTGGCCGGAGTGGTGAACATTTATTATCACTGATTAACGATGTCTTAGAAATGTCTCGGATTGAAGCGGGACAGTTGGCCCTTACCCAAGTCAGCTTTGATCTGTACCGGTTATTGGATTCTCTCCAAGATATGCTGGAAGCCAAAGCCGAATTGCAAGGATTACAGCTCCAATTTGAACGGACAGCGATAGTCCCCCAGTTTGTGTTCGCAGATGAAGGGAAACTACGCCAAGTCCTGATCAATTTGCTAGGGAATGGTCTCAACTATACGGAAAAAGGGCAGGTTTTGCTCCAGGTGGATACCTCAGAACAGATAGGCCAGCGAGGGGATACCTGTCAACTGACATTTGCGGTCATGGATACGGGTCCTGGCCTCAAAACATCTGATATTGACCAGCTCTTTGAAGCCTTTACTCAAACTGATTCAGGCTATCGTGCCCAAGAAGGGACAGGACTCGGATTACCCATTAGCCGCCGATTTGTCCAACTGATGGGGGGGGATATTGAGGTTGATAGTACCGTAGGACAGGGCTCAACCTTCCGCTTCACGATTCCAGCCACTCTCGTCGATGCAGCAGAAGTTCATACCGTGAAGCCCGCACGACAGGTAGTGGCCTTAGCAGCCGGACAACCCACCTATCGACTGCTGATTGTGGAAGACAAATGGGCCAACCGACAGCTGATGCAGCAATGGCTGGCCCCCTTTGGGTTTGACATTCGAGAAGCAGTGAACGGTAAAGAGGCCCTTGCTATTTGGCAGGAATGGGCCCCCCATTTGATCTGGATGGATATGCGCATGCCGGTCATGGATGGTTACAACGCCACTCGGGAAATAAAAGCCCAATGTGGAGACAATCCCCCCGTGATTATTGCCCTAACGGCGAACGCTTTTGAAGAAGATCGCCTCTATGCGCTCTCGGTCGGGTGTGATGATTTTGTCCGTAAACCTTGCCAAGAAAGTACCATCCTAGACAAGATAGCGGAGCATCTTGGCGTCCAATATATATACACTGAGCCTGAGCAGTCTGAGCCAGACGCTTTGCAGGAGATGGAGTCTGTCCATCCTGAAAATCTCAAAATATTAGTGGCTGATGACAATACCCTCAATCAGCAATTAATGGTGCAACGTCTGGTACACCTGGGGTATTCGGCCGATGTCGTCGGTGATGGTCAGCAAGTGGTGGAGGCATGCCAGAACCAAACTTATGACTTGATTTTGCTGGATGTGCAAATGCCCAAGATGAATGGTTTGGAGGTGGTTCAATCCCTGCATCAACAAGGCATTCGTCCCTACATTATTGGGGTCTCTGGGCGGACTTTACCAGAAGAGAGACAAGAATGTTTGGATACCGGGATGTCGAACTATCTCTGCAAGCCTGTGTCACTAGAGGAACTCAAAACCGCTCTCAGTCAGTATCGTCCATTATCAGAGACTTCTCTCCCCAAAGACGTGAAGCCTGCTCTATTAGAGCAATCGGCAATCCAGACCCTGATAGACATTGGTGGAGATGATGGCGGCAGTTTTCTCGTCTCTGTGATTGATAATTTCCTCAAAGATGCAAAGCCAATGTTTGAGGGATTGCAGGATGCGATCGCAAACACAAACCACGTCCAAATCAATGAAATTGCCCATTCTCTAAAATCCATGAGCGCCTCTATGGGGGCCACTCAACTGACGCAGCAACTCAAAGAATTAGAGCATATGAGCAAACTCGAGAATCTGACGATCTCTCCCACCTGGATGAATAAGCTGAATCAAGAATTTGAAGCGGTAGGATTGGCGCTAACGTTGGAGAAGCAAAACTATCAGACCTCATCTGTCGTCTCCAGCTAAACCGCTGCAGTTTACTCTTGCAATCCTCAGGCTGTTGATCTGTTTTTTCGGGGCCTCTCTTTTACTCTGGGTTAGTCAGGGCTGCTGAATAAATAAACCATCATGTAGCAACTGTGCGATCGCATCGAGATGCACTTCGATTGCTCCAGGGGTCTGTGTCACATAGGGCATTTGCTCATCCATCAGTAATATTGCTAGTCCATGGATTGAAGCCCAGATCAGTCGAACAGCCTGGTCAACATCATCTCCTTTCAGAGTCTGACGCTCTTGGGCAATCGTGACGATTTGATATAAGGGACCCGCTGCTTGCTTGGAAATCCCATGGAGTGTGGGGTCAGTTACCCGCTCTTTCAAACTAAACATCATCCGGGCAAGCTCCGTATGCTCAAGGGTGAACTGCAAATAGGCTTGTGCTAAGCCTTTGATGCTGGTTAACGTCTCTTCTTGCTCAGGCTGAGTGGTAGCTTGCAAGCGCTGAATCAGCATTTCAAATCCCCATTGGACCAAACTGAAACTTAAAGCCTGTTTATTCGCAAAGTGACGATATACGGCAGGTTGGCTGACACCACACTGGCGCGCTAACTTACTCAAATTCAGGGCTGAGGCTCCTTCTGATTGAATTTGCTGAAGTGCAGCCTCAATCAATGCCTCTCTCAAATAACCGTGATGATACGATTCACTGCTCACTGGCAACGGTAGCTTGCTTCCAGCACCAGTGTACTGCGTTATACTTTATAACATTGTTATAGACTATAACATTAGGATTGAGCCAATTCTAATCACTACACCATTAGGAATCTTGTATGAAACGAGGACTACAGCTCATCTTAGGGCTCTTAAGCTTGATTCCCTTAATAGTGGCGATACTGGGTCTCACCTCTGGCTTGGGACGATGGCTGCCTGCTGAAGCGATTACGCCAGAGTTCGATAGCCACTATCGCTATATCACCGGGTTTTATATTTCTCTAGCCGTGACGGCCTGGTGGATCATCCCCAATATTGAACAACACAAGACGGCATTGCGAATTTTGTCAGGTGCCATCTTTATGGGTGGCCTAGGACGAGTGATTTCTTTTTGGCAAGTTGGAGCACCCAGCCCGCTAGCCCTGGTCTTCACAAGCCTAGAATTATGCTTTCCTTTGCTATTGATCTGGCAGGCTAAACTCCCTCACAATCGCCAGTCTAGGATCAGTCAAGGCTAAAAATTCACTTAATCTTTTGCAGCCTTAATCTCCCTCTCCAAACAGACCTAAGCCACCTTGAGTAAAGTTCTGGCCTGGGTTTCTTGTTGAATAGCTGAGAGGGTACGCTTCAACGTTTCTCGAAACAGGAGATGAAAGCTGCCCTCCAGAAACCCCATATCTGCATCTGCAGCAACAACTTGCTTGACTAAGATCTGGGAAGAAGTGAGAGGCAACACCTGCCAATACCCTTGCAGACGCTTAAGATCGCCTTCGAGAAGGTGAAAGCCCAATTGCCCAGGAGCCATTACCCTATTTTCAGTCCGCACCTTAGATTGGACTTGGGCAAAGAGAACTTGAGAAATATTAGTTTGCTCCACAACCGTTCGCTGTGCAGATGATTCCAAAACTTGAGTAGCAATAACGTTGGGCAAAAATTTTGCTAAATGTTCAAAATCCGTCAACACTTGCCAAGCCACCTCTGCCTCACCTTCCATGATGACTTGAGCGACATATTCACCTGCACTACCCGAGATGATGGCTTCCCCACGCTGCAAAGCTTGCTTCTGTAAGTCAGGCAATTCTGCTATCAAACTATCTAAAGGCTGGCACGCGGGAAAAGAGGTCTGCATCATTAGGATTGTGAAACCATCGGTGGGGGTTGGGCAAGACAACCCAGTCTTTACAAAGCATAAGGAAAGTTTGTCTTTGTTGCATAGGCTCACCAAGCCTCCAGTCTGCGGTCAGGCGTTATAGAAATGGCAAGGAGTGCATCCCCAGACAGCTTTTGCCCCCTCTAACACCAGGCAAAAGACCTCGCCCACATCAGGTTAAAGCAGCTTCTGGATGCTCAATTCGAGTGCCTAAAACCTGCAAGAAAGCGGACAGCCACTTAGGATGAGCAGGCCATGCCGGTGCAGTCACCAAATTGCCATCAATCAACGCATCATCCACAGCCAGATCCACATATTCCCCGCCAGCAGCAGTCACCTCTGGCCCACAGGCGGGATAAGCCGAACAACGTTTCCCCTGTAAAACGCCCGCTGCAGACAGAAGCTGAGCGCCATGACAAATGGCAGCTAATGGTTTCTGCGCTTGAGCAAAGTGCTGCACAATTTTGATAACTTCAGCATTGAGACGCAAATACTCTGGAGCCCTACCCCCTGGAATCACCAGGGCATCGTAGTCGGCAACATCTACCTCTGTAAAGGTGGCATTAAGCAAGAAGTTATGACCCGGCTTTTCGCTATAGGTTTGGTCTCCTTCAAAATCATGAATGGCGGTTCTGACCATATCTCCAGCTTTTTTATGGGGGCACACCGTATGTACTGTATGCCCGACCATCAACAATGCCTGGAAAGGAACCATGACTTCATAGTCTTCTACAAAGTCACCCACCAGCATCAAAATTTTCTTGCTAGCCATCACGATTGGACTCCATACGGAAGAACTTGTTCTATGCTTTTTTTGCCGTCTCCTTCGAGAATATCAGCCAACTTGCCAACAGAGTCATCACAACGGCCCCCGTTAATCGACCCATTTCATAGGGTGTGGCTTCGCCATTACTGAGGGTTTGAGTCAGCTCAATGATGCGAGGGATATTGAACGCTAAAATTGCTGCACCCATGATTTTCTTGAGGATATTCATCTTAGTCCAAGACAGTTTGTGTATTCCTAAGGTTCTCGGCAAGGGCAAGCAAATCCATTGGACCAGTATTTCGCCAAACGGCTTCAGCAAACTTTCAGCAATGCCGATTCATTCTCGGAGAATACCCCATTGAGGAAGTTCACCATCCAAAAGTAGGACTTAAAGCACCATCTCATTTTCCACAGATGGGGGAGCCATGGGAATATCCGAATTCGAGGCAGACGCATTAGCAACCCCTATAAAACGCTCATTGACGAGTTGCTGAAACGTAGCCACGGTGGATTGCCAAAGCTGGATGCGCTCTTTGACATTCTGGACTCGCTTGATGCCAATATCTCCCCGGACGGGGTAATTATAATTTCCAGAAAAGACAACGGCAGAGACAGATTTTCCATCTTGGCCTTTCAGCTTGGCTTCATTAATTGCTAAGTTAAGCTGGCCCTGCTCTAGGACATAACTAAGCTGAATCGCAGCTTGGGCAGGGGCTTGGCCAAAGTCTTGCCAGGAACCCGCAGCAAACAGTTTATGGAATAGAAACTCATGGGCTCCCCGCTCATTATCAAAGAAGGGCACTAATCCCCGAGGATTAACACCAACAGCCAAATAATCTGCATTGGGGAGTTTCTCTGCAAAGTTTGCAGCCATCGTATGGATCAGAAATTCAGGCTGTTCTTTGGTGGGAGCGACCTGAGCAAATGCCACCCGATTGGGTTGTGCCGTGATGCGAATGCCGTTTTTATAGGAAATACGGGCACCACTATTCGAGATGACGGGCTGCTGATCGTACTCCCAATCTGACGGCACAATATCGCTGTACTTGAGGAAATCAGGATTGAGGATGGATGGGCTGAGATCTTTAGCGGCAATAATAATACTGATTTCTTGAATCGAAATACTCATATGGTCGTCCCCTCACCAATGGAAGTAATGATATGGCCTGTCATCTTAGTGGTCTGCAGGAGCTACATAAATGACTCTCTAGAAAATAAAACAGTCAATATTTCACTAGATTGCATTTATTAAGTACTCGAAAGCCGTCCTTTATACCATCAGAATGATACACCTAACGAATGCTCAATCATTCTGTCTGTCACAAATGACAGCTGCATGAAACTAGGGCTTAGACAGGGGAATAGTCTTGAATAGATAGGTCTGCCAAGTCAACATTGACCCCTCTGAGAATCATCAGGGTTTGTTCAGAGCCAGCCACAGAGATGCGAGTATCTCCATCATCAGCCGTTACGCTGAGTTGGCCTAAGGTCAATCCTTCCGATAGCCCCAAAGTATCCAAGTCAGCCTCAAACTCGAGAACCATATCTAGACCTTGGTCGATTTCGAGGATAAACCAGTCCGCACCGGATCCACCGGACAATCGATCGGCACCGCCACCCCCGATTAAGGTGTCATCCCCGGCACCACCCAAGAGCTTATCGGCTCCAAGACCACCGCTTAGCAAATCATTTGCGGTTGATAGGTCGTTACCGCTGGATAAGACCTCGACAGCCTCTAAACTAAGTTGGGTGATGGATAAATTGTGGGTAGCAGCACCACCCGGAATAAATTCTGAAACTTGCCCTGTGAGGTCTAGCTCATCACCGATGCTGACGGTGGGAGCGCTGGTAAAGACGAAAATGCCATCAGAAGTGGCGTCATTGCCATCGCCCGTTGCATCCTGGAGATAAAATCCATTGAAATCAACGGCAGTCACAATTCCTGTCGTTGTGACCTTGAGACCGTCAAAGGCAGACAGATGACCTTCACCCTGAATATCGTAGATCTTGACTTCGGGCGTAAACTCATACACCGCAATGGTTTCACTTTCCTCATTACTGACCACCAATAAGCTATTGCCATTGGGACTGTCATCGGCAGCAATAAAGGTCAAGCCTTCTGGGGCAATATCGGCATCATCGCGGATATATTGCAGGAATTCTGGAGTAGTCGGATTCGTAACGTCATAGACTAGTACGCCTCCTCCGGCTCGTTCTAGACCAATAAAGGCATAGGTACGGTTGCCCACCTGACCGACAGTAACGGCTTCCGGTTCTGCCCCTTTATTATCAGAGCGGCTATCAAACTCAGCGGGGTCTCCGTCATCGGCATTGAATAAATCTGGAGCCAGTTCAGCGGTAATTTTGGCAATCTGATCACCACTATCGAAGACTAAGTTGCCCACTTCATCCCAAATGCTAAAGGAGCGACCCCCATAAGAGAACAGCTGATCAAAATCACCATCTCCATCAATATCCCCATCGATGGTGGAGACTTGTAGCTGCCCCAGCTGATCATCTTGTTGCAAGGTGGCGGCATCCAGGAAGGCGGTGGGATCTAAAGTCAAATCGGCAATCCGCGCGTCTTCCTCGCGGGCATCCCCTTCGTTGGCGGTGATGTAGTAGGTTTGACCGTTGGTAGCAAAAGATGCGATCGCATCCGGTTGATACAACCCATAGAGAGGGAAATTATTGAGGTTAATCCCACCATCGCCATCGCTTGGATCTAGCGTATTACCCTCACCAAATTGAATAAAATCTAGAGTAATCGGTGTGGGGTCAGGGCTTTGCAAGACACTACCATCTAGGGGAATATCCCCTTCGGCCAAGCCAAAGTCGTTATCGTTGATCACCACTAAGGTGCCGTCGGGGAGTAAGGCTAAGCCTTCGGGCTTATCACCAGCGAGGTAACCGAGGGACGGCAAATTTGTGGTTTTGATTTTGTTGACGGGCTGGATGTCAGCGACAACCAGTGCATCTGCCGTTTGCTGCTCTAGGGTAGCCTCTTCGAAGAGGCCAATCTCATCCTTGTCGAGGGTCAATAAATTAGTAGCAGCGGAGATATCGATTTCGAAGATAAATTTCTTGGCAGTCTCACCGACTGCAGAATCCCGCTCAATCACATAGAATTTGCCATCACCTGCAAACACGGCATCGCCAATTTTGTCGACTCGGCCACCGGAACGCACCGCCGGATCTTCGAGGAGATAAACATATTCAGCGACCGGCTGGCCTGTTGCCGTATCAATCCCTAGGATTCGAATCACGTCAGAATTATCAGAGGTGGCACGATCGGGATTAGCTAGGGGTGTTTGAATAAAGGCATAGAGAATACCCGTCTCATCATCCAGCGCCACCGCTTCAAAGCCCCGGTTGCGGCGACGATTGATATATTCCGCAGGCAAGGTTTCTGTACCGAAACTGATGTCTGTCTCGTTCTCATCATCGTCTCCTGAGCCAGCCTGGGCGGCAGTCCCTTCAGGTACATATCGATTCAACAGCTCACCTGTGGGCGAGAACTGATAGATAGAGGGACGATAATCATCCACCATCCAGAAATTGCCATTAGCATCCGTCAGAATTCCTTCAAAATCCCCGCCAAAGGGATCAAAGGCGAGGGGATTTCCAAACAAATCAACCGGCTGCTCATCAACCGCTTCATTGCTGATATTGGAGCGTCCTGTAATCGGCATCCCCTCTCCCTGGGTGAGGAAAATCTGATCAGCAATCGTGACGCTGGTTAAATCGGGAGTAACTTCTAATTTGACGATGCGAGCTTGGTAATCGGGCAGGGCAAAGGGCCGCTCTTTGATGCCATCCCCATCGACATCTAGGGTGTCGGGATTGGGGCCACGATCGGGGATGGTGTAAAAGATCAGATTGCCCGAATCTGGGTCGGTGCCTTCGTACCACAGGCCTGATAGGCCCCCTAAAAGAATCTCTTGTCCAGAGGGGGTCGTCCCTAGACTGGGTAAGTCTTCCAAAGTCAGTTGAGTGAGTTGGGCCGGGCCACGACTAAAGTTTTTGGCCCCTAAGGGCAAGATATCCGTCACGGACGCCGTGGCCAAATCCACAACCGCAAAAGCATTATTTTCCTGCAAAGTCACAAAAGCCGTGGCCCCATCTGGAGAGATAGAGATAAATTCCGGCTCAACATCTTCAGAAGTCGTTTTATCGGGAAAGATCCGAACACCTTTGGCTCTGAGTTCTGCTTCTCGCCCATCGAAGGCTGTGAAATCAGCCGTTTGTACCGATAGATTGTCAAACCCTGCAGACAAATCAATGATGCTAACTGATCCAGCTGGGTCAATATCATCTTCAGGCTCGCCTTCATTCGCGACTAAAACCTTGGTGCCGTCTGGCGTAAAGGTGAGCATATCCGGTAGGGCACCCACTTCAATCTGACCCAAAATCTCACCATCACTATTGAGGAAGAGAACCGTGCCATTACTCGTGGACGGATCAGCCTCAATCGCCACTGCAATCACACCATTACTGATGGCAATGCTATTGGCTCCTGCTCCAAAGCTAGATAAATCGATAGAGGTCAGGGCTTCAGGGTTGGTTGGATCTCTCAGATCCACCACCTGTAACTCTGTTTCACCAGACACGACAAACAGTTTCTGGGAAGCGGCATCAAACGCATTAATTTCAGCCCCATTATCCAGGGTAACCCCACCAATTCTGCTCAAAGGCCCCTCTGAACTGCTTCTTCCAGGCGTTCCTAGGCCACTATTACCCATCGTGAAGGAATCGATGGGCAGCGCCAGAGGAGCATTATCGCCAGTCCAATTACTGGCATCACAAATGGCCGCTCGCAGTTCGGCAGGGGTACCTGTCACAGGACCGCTGTAAACCGCATTATCCACCTCTTGGGTCGGCCCAGCACCAGCCCCTACAGCAACTGCCGAGGTTCCCATCACAAGGCCAGGGGGGAGTGCCGATGTATTTGAAGAGGTTGCATCGGCTTGAAACTCTGTGCTGTTCGTTAACAGGACAAACAGGAATTGGGGGTTGGTGGAGAGCCCCTGAAAGGCAATAATTTGATCGCCACTGGTGGATAGGGAGAACCCACTGATTCCAACGGCCGCATCATTGTCAGCCATGAAGTCAGCAGTGTTGTGAACAAAATTAATAACGGTCTCCGCTATCAGAGCTGAGGGCGCAGTATATTTGACGGCTCCTTCATTGGCTCGAAAACTACCATCACTGCGCACACCACTATCAGTGAAGCGAATTTCAGTCCCAGCATCGATATCAACGAGCAGCACAAAACTAAAGTCATCAGGATTATCGGAGTTGACACCAACAATGGCAATGTCACCAGCAGAGAGGGAAGTAGCCATGAGTATTCCTAAACAAACAATAAAAAAAACCTAAAAACTCAAGAGTTTCCAGAAGAAGAGGACTCAATTTCAGCAAATTGAGGGTCGCTAAATTTAGATACAGAGTCGGGATTACTAGATTGAGATATTTGATTCTTCGTCAACTAAAAATACGGCCATCCCCCAACAAAGAATCAGGCAAGCAAGAAGTACTTCCACATGTTTGGCAAGCAGTATTAAAAAGCACAAACACCGCTTTGGAAGCACCGTAGGTAAGACTCCCAGAGGGATGTAAAGGTTAGCTAAACTGATGTTTAAGAAGAGTAGCAGTTCTGGTTAAGCTTTGATTATGCCAATATTCATAGCCATGCAATGAATCATTTTTTTTACAACTAAAAGACAGCATCAAAAAGAATCAATATACAAATTCAGATCAACAAAAGACAGTTGAACCCAGTGAGGGCTAACGATAAAATACTTATAGAATAAATCCAAAATAATAATATTTTTTGATGATATATATTTATTTCTAGGTGCAATTACTTTCGATCTATAAATCAAAAAAATAGTTAAAATTCCTAAGCTAAATTTAATATATTTAGAATTTATTTATGCTGCCTATTTATTTTAGACATCGCCTAATTCTAATTCTAATTTTGTAGGAACAGCGAAGTCAGATAAATCAATGACTCTACTAAACATAACTACAAATAATAAATATTAAGATCGTGGCTATCCGCTCCGTACAACGACCGTATTCAAGGATAATCAGAAAGTTAAAACACTATACAATGTCTTTTCAAAAAGTTAATTAATTTACTTACATCGTCTTTTATTGCCTCTGATTGTTGAATTTATTCTCTGTCACTAAATTCAACAATATAAGAGAAGAAAAAAAACTACCAGTAGGTTCTTTAGCTTTATATTTTGTATGGACTGATACATCTACAGTTGTCAAATTTGAACAGTTTTTTCACTCATTGACATCTGAGCGCAGTCCACGATAAACAAGGGTTTGTCAGAGAAATAATCTCTACATAGTTTTTTGTGTGCTTGCTGTTGCATCAGGAGGAATCTATATGGATGTTAGCCTCATCATCTCCAATATTCTGAATCCACCTGTGCTGTTCTTTTTCCTAGGTATGACGGCTGTTTTTGTCAAGTCCGACTTAGAAATACCAGCTCCGATTCCGAAATTATTTTCCCTTTACCTTCTCTTTGCCATCGGCTTTAAAGGCGGGGTCGAGCTGGTTAAGAGTGGCATTACCCAAGATGTAATGCTTACCCTCGGGGCCGCAATCCTGATGGCCTGCTTTGTGCCGGTCTACACTTTCTTTATTCTCAAAATCAAGCTGGGGAATTATGACGCAGCTGCGATCGCAGCCACGTATGGCTCCATTAGTGCCGTCACCTTCATCACTGCCAGTGCCTTCTTAACCGAGCTAGATATTGCTTTTGATGGCTTTATGGTTGCCGCCCTGGCGTTAATGGAATCGCCTGCTATTATCGTTGGCTTGATTTTAGTCAACCTATTTGCCGACAACAAAGAGGACGACAAAGAGCAAGACTTTGAATGGTCAGAAGTCTTGAGAGAAGCCTTTCTCAACAGTTCAGTGTTTCTCCTCGTCGGTAGTCTAATTATTGGCGTCCTCACAGGAGAACATGGTTGGGAAGTCCTAGAACCCTTCACCCAAGGGTTGTTTTATGGCGTGCTCACCTTTTTCTTACTCGATATGGGGTTAGTGGCCGCTCGAAGAATTAAAGACTTGCAAAAAACAGGAGTTTTCCTAGTTGGGTTTGCCATACTAATACCAATACTCAATGCTGGTATCGGATTAGTTATCGCCAAACTGATTGGTATGTCCGTTGGCAATGCCCTCTTATTCTCAGTACTTTGCGCAAGTGCTTCATACATTGCCGTCCCCGCTGCAATGCGCATGACCGTTCCTGAAGCCAATCCGAGCCTCTATGTTTCCACGGCGTTGGCAGTTACCTTTCCGTTCAATATTATTGTCGGAATCCCTCTATACCTTGCTGGAATCGAGTTTTTATGGAGTTAAGAGCATGCATCCTGTTAAAAAAATTGAAATTATTGCCAATTCATTTGAACTCGCTAAAATCCTAGATGCCTTGGATAAATCCGGGGTTCATGGCCATGCTGTCATTCGAAATGTAGCGGGCAAAGGCTTAAGGGGCACCACAGAAGACTTAGACCACACCATGCTGGACAATGTTTATATCATTGCCTTCTGTGCGCCTGACTTACTTCAGCAGGTCGTGGACAATATTCGCCCCTTACTCAATAAGTTTGGCGGAACTTGTTACGTCACGGATACCCAAGAGATTCGATCAGTCCGGTGCCTTAGCTAACTCAACGGGCGATAGGAATCAAACCATAAAATCAATAAAATCACGCTATTAACTCTGCCGTTCAATCCTTAAATCAATCCATAAAAATATTGTTTTATACCCAAAAATCAGTGTTTTCACGGTGAAAGAACGAGAAAAGACAAGCGAACATAAACAAAAGCAAGCGTTCGTGGTTCAACAATATGCCTAAACGATTCTTCAATCACTGCATGCATGTCGGCTTATGGTTATGCGTAGCCTCAATCGCATTGCCCCTAATCGGCAGACTGTAGCTCAAAGCCTGTTGTTGTCTACTGAACCAAATCTCATCAGTTGAACGGTTGCGTTCCTAGTAAGCTGGTTGAGAGTGTTCATCGCTAAGACAACATGGCAACGATTAACGACAATTATTTAAAGCTCAAAGCAGGTTATTTATTTCCCGAGATTGGTCGAAGAGTCAGCGCATTTGCTGAGGCCAATCCCGACGCACCAATCATCAAGCTTGGTATTGGGGACGTGACAGAACCCTTACCCGAAGCCTGCCGTAGTGCCATGGTCACAGCCGTTGAAGATTTGGGGAATCGAGATTCCTTTAAAGGCTATGGTCCTGAGCAAGGCTATGGCTGGTTACGGGAGAAAATTGCCGCCCATGATTTTCAATCAAGAGGTTGTGACGTGGATGCCGGGGAAATTTTTGTTTCTGACGGTTCCAAATGTGACTGTGGCAATATCCTCGATATTTTTGGCGATAACAACACCATTGCCGTTACCGATCCGGTTTACCCCGTCTATGTCGATACCAATGTCATGGCTGGACATACGGGGCCTTGTAATGACCAGGGTGAATATGAGGGGCTGACGTACTTACCGATTAATGCGGGCAACGACTTCACAGCTCAAATTCCCAGCCAAAAAGTGGATTTGATCTATCTCTGTTTCCCCAATAACCCCACAGGAGCAGTGGCGAGCAAGAGCCATCTGCAAGATTGGGTGAACTATGCCAAATCCCATGGCTCCATCATTCTGTTTGATGCCGCCTATGAAGCCTTTATCACTGATCCTGAGATCCCCCATTCCATCTATGAAATAGATGGAGCCAGAGACTGTGCGATTGAATTTCGCTCTTTCTCAAAAAATGCGGGCTTTACCGGGACTCGCTGCGCCCTCACCGTCGTACCTAAAACCTTAACGGCCAAAGCGGCTGATGGCTCAGATGTCGAGCTTTGGAAGCTGTGGAACCGTCGCCAATCCACCAAGTTTAACGGTGTCTCTTATATCGTCCAGCGCGGTGCAGAAGCCGTCTATTCTGAAGCGGGTCAGGCTCAAACCAAAAGCTTAATTAGCTTCTACCTCGAAAATGCCAAAATTATTCGAGAGAAATTGACCGCTGCTGGGTTACAGGTATTTGGAGGCGTCAATGCCCCCTATGTCTGGGTGCAAACACCGAACGGCATCTCTAGCTGGGACTTCTTCGATCAGTTGTTGAACAAAACCAACGTGGTCGGTACCCCTGGGTCTGGATTTGGCGCAGCAGGTGAAGGCTACTTCCGCATTTCGGCCTTTAATAGTCGGGCCAATGTTGAAGAAGCCATGAAGCGCATTACAGCCAATCTCTAAGTATTCTGGTTTGGTCTATGGCTTTAGATAATGTGGTCTCACCGGAATGGCTGCATGAACATCTTGAAGATGTGCAGGTGGTGATTGTGGACTGTCGGTTTGCCCTCAGTGCACCTCAGCAGGGACAAGAGCAATACCAGGCAGGCCATATTCCGGGTGCCTATTATCTAGATTTGAATGAGGATTTGTCATCTCCTGTGCAAACTCATGGGGGACGGCATCCTTTACCTAAGATTTCTCAATTGGGAGCCAAGCTCTCTCAGATGGGCATTACACCAGACACCTTGGTTGTGGCCTATGACGATAGTCGGCAAGCCTTTGCTGCCAGGCTATGGTGGTTACTGCGCTATCTGGGTCATACCTCTGTTGCGATTCTGGATGGAGGATTTGCCGCTTATCAAGCCCACTATCCAGTCACAACCGATATGCCTGCAGTCCGTTCAGGTGAGTTTCAAGGGACTGCAATTCCTGGGCAAATTGTAGATATTCAGGCCGTCAAAACCTACAAAGATCAACCCGATGTGGTGGTAGTAGATTCTCGGGCTTACGAACGCTATATCGGCAATCACGAACCCATTGATCCAGTGGCCGGGCATATTCCAGGGGCAGTCAACTATCCGTGGCAAGCCGTAACGAATGAGCAAGGTTTCTTACTCACTCCTTCTGAATTACAAGCTCATTATGCAGATTTAAACCGTGCAGACGAAGTGATTGTCTATTGTGGGTCAGGTGTCACAGCTTGTGTAAACTTACTAGCTCTAGAAATAACAGGGATTAAAGGTGGCAAACTCTATGCCGGAAGTTGGAGTGATTGGTGCTCTTATACTCTGGACGACAATATGGAAGCTCAAGTCCAATAGAGAAGAGTATTAAACAACCGATTCAAACCTTTTCATGGCAATTAGAATGGACGGTTTTTAGAGTATAAAACTTTACCCGATTTTGAAAGTAGCTCTATCTTTGAACAGCAATCTTGCTCCGCAGAATCATACTGAAACAGAATCCCCTTTTTCCCTTGACTAGGAACAACCATATTCTGCTGATCCATAAATGTCAGTTTTGCGGTTTCCATCTGCTGAAGGATCGCTGGATCACGAATCACCATAGCAAGCTGTCCATAGCTAAAGGACGCCTCAGAACTTGAGTCTCCGATTCTTTTATAACTTGTTCCGGAGAGGGAAATAGACACTTTTTTTTGCGGATTATCGGCAGAGCTATAAGTACTTTTGTTGATATATGACGACGTTTGATTATTGTCTAACTCAATAACATGTGCAGAATAGTAACCCGTAGCAAGCCCCTTGGTGGGGCTATCCCAGAGAATAAAGTTCCGGGTTTCAAAGTCTTTTTTTATGATGACCTCAGATTCGAGCTCTTGGGCCAGACTTTCTATCTCTTGAGGTGTTAGTTTGCGATGGAACTGATTAATAATCTGCGGTTTAGGTTGGCAAGCTAACAGTAGGAACCCGCAGAGGCCAATGTAAGTATAGGTGAGAGATTTAGACATTACTGGGTAACGCACCATCACTTCAATGTTGCGAGGCTATCTTTAGATCAATGTACAAGCAGGCTTGTCAGTAGTATATGTGATGGATCTGTATTGAGTCGTCCTAGCCAAATCCCGATATACTGCTTGCAGCAACTTGAGTTGCCTAGCTTGCTTGTCAATTATAGTTGGGGTCTTATGGCTGAAATGACCTGGAATCGTCATCATGTTTTATCCCTGGCAGACTTTAGCGTCGATGAATTAAATATCGTCCTACAAACGGCCAACAGCTTCAAAGACGTACTGTATCGCAAGACTAAAAAAGTCCCAACCCTGCAAGCCAGGTTAGTCACTAATCTATTTTTTGAGCCATCGACCCGGACTCGCAGTAGTTTTGAGTTGGCAGCCAAACGGCTCTCTGCTGATGTCCTCAACTTTTCTCCTGGAACCTCCTCTCTCAGTAAAGGAGAAACCATTTTAGATACGGCCAAAACATTCCTGGCGATGGGCGCTGACATGATGGTAGTCCGTCATCAGGACTCGGGCGTGCCCCAAATGATTGCCCAAGCCATGGACGACTTAGGTGAGAATGTTGGGGTTTTGAATGCGGGGGATGGTTTCCATGAACATCCATCCCAGGGATTGCTAGATTTATTTACCCTCTGCACTAGCATCGACCCCGATCAGCCTGCCACTCAATTACTAACGGGGAAGAAAATCGCCATTGTCGGGGATATTTTGCATTCACGGGTGGCCCGGTCTAACCTATCGAGCTTGGTTACTTGTGGCGCTGAAGTCCATTTAGCGGGGCCACCGACTTTATTACCCAAGGCCTTTGCTGATTATGGGGCACAGGTGCATTGGTCTCTCGATCCTGCCTTAGAGAATGCTGATTTTGTGATGACCTTACGGCTGCAGCATGAACGGATGAGTCAACATTTGATTCCCAGTATTCGGGAGTATCATCAACGGTTTGGGATTACCCGCGATCGCATCCAACGATGCCAACCCCAAGTCAAAGTATTGCACCCCGGCCCGGTGAATCGAGGGGTCGAAATTAGCTCTGATCTGATGGATGATGAAAGCCTCAGCCTCATTCCCCATCAGGTTACCAGCGGTATTGCCGTGCGGATGGCCCTGCTTTATCTGATCAGCAACCACAGCCACTAAAATCAAGATCTGATTTTCCAGCCTGCACAGTCTAAGCGGGAATTTGCAATACTGGAACAGGACAATCGCAGGTCTTATACCTATAATTAGGACTTCAGACCTGTTAATTCCTGTGAATGCACCTCATACGGCACGTTTAACCTTATATGTACACCATTGACATTTCCCTTCGTGGCACTCCTTTAGGACTCTCCGTTCAACGCAAAGAATCCGCAGATGCTGAAGCGCTTTATCACCAAGTCTTAGAAGCCATTAAATCTGGGAATCCGACCGTTTTAGAACTGACTTGCGATCGAGAATCCGATAAAAAAGCAGCCGTTCTGGTCAACGAAATCACTGCTGTACAAATGTCTGACAAGTCTGGTGGCGCAGGCGCAGGCCGAGCTGCAGGCTTCTTTGAGCTAGGCGCATGACCTCCCCCGCCATCCAACTGCAAAATTTATCTTTTGGATGGTCGAAAGATCAGCCCGTCTTAAAAAACTGTTCACTGCAGGTGCCCAAAGGCCAGTTCTGGATGCTCCTGGGCACCAATGGCAGTGGCAAATCGACCTTGCTGCGTCTTCTGGTGGGGTTACTCAAAGCCCAATCTGGGCAAATCGACGTGGCCCAGCCCGTGGGATTTGTCTTTCAAAATCCAGACCATCAGTTGGTGATGCCCACTGTGGGGGCTGATGTAGCCTTTGGATTGGTGGAAGAAAACCTCCCTATTCTTGAAATTCACCAGCGAGTCAATGAAGCCCTAGATGCGGTCAACTTGATCGATCTCAAACGGCGGCCCATCTATGCCCTTAGCGGCGGGCAGAAACAACGGATTGCGATCGCAGGTGCAATATCCCGCCACTGCGAAGTCCTATTGTTGGATGAACCCACAGCCCTATTGGATCCTGAAAGCCAAGGAGATCTGGTCGCTCAGGTCCAGAGGCTAGTCAAAAAACGCGGTATTACAGCTCTTTGGGTCACCCACCGCTTAGAAGAACTTGACTATTGCGATGGCGCTTTTCTCTTGGAACATGGACAGGTCATTGACCAGGGCCAACCCGAATCCATGCGCGAGAAACTCATCCAACGATGGCAATCTGCTTCCAGTTAAGGATTGCCGCTAGACAATCTGGATCTGGCCAGCACCTAAATCAGCTTTATTTTGCAAGGTGCCCACCAGAATTTGCTGGGCTGCCCCACTGCCATCCGTATCGTAGAACAGCTCACCATTGGTGCGATTGTAGATAAATCGATGCTCCGCGGTGGTTGCTGCAGCTCCCAGGACGAATTGCTGATCTGAGATCAGACCCAGGGGTAGGGTATTGAGCTGGGCGGAACGGAATGCGATCGCATCTTCACCCACAGCAAAATCAGCAATATTGCTCTTATTATCAGCAGTCGCCTCGAGAACAAAGAGATCGCTGCCTCCGCCACCCACGAGATAATCTTGCCCAGCGCCACCGGTAAGAGAATCATCTCCGTCACCGCCATTTAATTGGTCGTTGCCATAGGAACCCCAGAGAATATCATTGCCCTCATGGCCGCTAAGAGAGTCCTCGCCATAGGCACCGTTCAGGTGGTCATCCCCTAAACTCCCCCCTAAATAATCATCCCCATCTCCACCGTCGAGGGTATCCTTGCCTTCACCACCCCATAGGGTGTCATTGCCTTCATGGCCTCGGAGAAAGTCATTGCCACGGTATCCATCCAGAGTATCTTCACCCCAGCTCCCGCCTAGATAGTCATTCCCATCTCCACCTTGGAGATTATCATCGCCATTCGCACCCCACAGATGGTCATCCCCCTCATGGCCATTGAGGGTGTCATGTCCACTGCCACCATCGAGTCGATCTTCGCCTAAACTACCGCCTAAATAGTCATCACCATCCAGACCCTGGAGCGTATCATTACCTGCAGCCCCCCAGAGGGTGTCATTCCCATCATGACCATTCAGAGAATCATCTCCGTCGCCGCCATCTAAATTATCGTCACCATAGGACCCCCAGAGGGTGTCATTACCCTCATGGCCATTGAGGGTGTCATTGCCCCGATGGCCATTGAGGTGATCATTACCTAAACTACCCCCTAAGTAGTCCTCGCCCTCTCCACCATCGAGGGTATCTTCGCCCTCTCCACCCCAGAGGGTGTCATTGCCTTGATGACCTCTAAGAAAATCATTACCCCGGTAGCCATCTAAGGTATCGCTGCCCCAGCTACCCCCCAGATAGTCGTTGCCATCGCCACCTTGGAGGCTATCATCGCCATTGGCTCCCCATAGATGGTCATCCCCTTCATGGCCATTGAGGGTATCATTGCCATTGCCACCATCGAGGCTGTCTTCGCCTAAACTCCCCCCTAATGAGTCATTGCCTTCGCCTCCGTGTAAGGTGTCTTTGCCTTCGCCACCCCATAACGTGTCATCTCCTTGATGACCGTTGAGGGAATCATTCCCACGGTATCCATCTAGGGTATCTCTGCCCCAGCTACCGCCTAGATAATCGTCTCCATCTCCACCAATGAGGTTATCGTCTCCCTCTGCTCCCCACAAATGGTCATTGCCCTCATGGCCATGGAGAAAGTCATTGCCATTCCCACCATTAAGATGGTCATCGCCTAAGCTCCCGCCCAAATTGTCGTCGCCATCTCCACCGTCAAGGGTATCCTGGCCTTCACCACCCCATAGGGTGTCGTTTCCTTGGTGGCCTCTGAGAAAATCATTACCGCGATATCCATCGAGCGTATCGCTGCCAAAACTCCCCCCCAGATAGTCATCTCCGTCGCCGCCTTGGAGACTGTCATCGCCCTCAGCACCCCACAAATGATCATCGCCCTCATGGCCATGGAGAAAGTCATCGCCATCTCCACCATCAAGCCGATCCTCACCTAAATGACCTGCTAAATAGTCATCCCCATCTAACCCCTTGAGGGTATCATTGCCCTCGCCCCCATAGAGCTTGTCATTAACGGCTCCACCCGAGCCATTATCGTCCAGGGCTGTACCTCTAAAAATCAGGGGAAGGGTCTCAATACGAGTAGTGCTAGAACCCGGATTGGCGGAACCATCGCCGGTGAGCAAGATGTTATCCACTGCAACCCAGTCATCCGTATCATTGGTGCCCACTGTATTGATCTGGAAGACTAAAAATTGGTAGCCATCGCCCAAATCCACATCCCAAGAGAGGGTGGTCCAATCAAAATCATCGCCGCCAAAGGTCTGTTGAACTAAGATCTGACGCTCCATAGGTAATGCGCCAGCCTGGTAGGGACCCTGGTTGCTATTGGAGTTGTTGAAAAATTCACCATTTACCCCCCACAAACTAATCGTAATTTCGTTATTGTCCCCTGTGCCCCCTTCTAGGTTGCGCAGGTCTAGACTGAGGGTTTGCATCCCTCTTCTGACGGCACTGTCATAGATAATTTGTCCTAGATTGGATCGGCTGGCAGCTTCCTGGGTCAGGACGACGCCACCCCCTTGGCCAATAGAGGAATCCCAGGAGACGCCATTAGCTGCGTACCATCCTAAGTTGGCACTCGTACTATGGTTGATACCGTCCGTTTTAAAGACTGGATTGAAGGAAAAATCACCATTGCTAAACGCATTGACATATTGGGTTGGCGTCACCTCAATGGTTTGGGAGAGGGAGCGAGTGGCCCCATACTCATCCCAAACCTTGAGCGTAATGTCATGGGAACCCGCTCGATCAAAGACATAGCTGGTTTGGCGACCAAAGCGATCCGCCACATTGTCGCCATCAAAATCCCAGGCATAGCTGACAATCCCCCGGCTAGGGTTATCAATAAAAGTCGAATCTGAATCAAAAGATGCACTAGCGTCAAACCCCATGGCGAGTCCCCCAATGGCTTGACTCGTAAAGAGGACGGAGGGGGCTAAGTTACCTGCAACCTCCGAAAACGTATTATTTCCCTGAACTTGAAAGTAAGAAGGAAAGTCTGGATTCTCAATCGTAATATGGGGCGGAGTTAGGCCAAAATGCTGTTCATTATTGACCAGGGTACTACCTTGTAACGAAGACCCGACAAAGTCTCTATCGGCATCGTAGGGAACCGCTATACCTGTCTTAAAGCCTTCAATATGCAGATTGATGTATCGCTCCTCCAAAGAGGTGTCATTGACATGAACCCCGGTCCCAATCGGTTGAGCGGAATGGATTAAACCATCCACTAAGTCAACATTACCGCTATACCTTAAGAGCACCCCATTATGCCTGATATTCCACAGGGCAAAATTATCAATCACTGACCGATAATCATGGGCCGTAAAGGTGGGCACACTGATGTTTAACTGGCCATCTTGATTGGTCTTGCGGGCCCAAAGGCTAATGCCTGAAGTTGAGTTATAGCTCTGAAAGCCGCTAAGTTGCCGCAGGGGCACCGCCGCCACATCAATCGTACTTTCGTCTACAGTCCCTTTAGCGAGATCCTGCAAGTTCTGAGGCAGGATGCTTACATCGACGGTTTGCGCATCTCGAACGGATTCTGTCCCCGCATCCAGCCCCAATAGTTCGATGGCAGACCCAGCGGCACTCACCGCAATATTGTCAATGATGGCGACCTGAGCAGCCCCTTGTACCCAATAGCCATCCCCATTAAAGCCAAAATCAAAAAGATTGGTTCGGGGAGATAAGGGATTAATATCATGGCTTGGACTGGCATCCCCAGTGGTTTTGATGGTCAGATTGTTCCGCCAAGTCCCAATTTCATTACCGGACTCGGCGACAATCCCTGCCCCCACTACATCAAACACGACATTATCTTCCAGGACCGCATGACTGTCATGGTGAACAATCCCCCAGCCTGGACTGCCGACGACGGCATTGCCTTGGGCCACAGCGGGTATGCCATTAATATCACCTGCACCGGTTCGGTGGAAATGTAGGGCATACCGACCTCTGGGGTTGGTGCCCGTGCCGATGGAGCCATCCACGTTCTGACCAGGATCATCCACGATTAGATTCTTATCGGAGCGCCCTAAGTTATAAAAACCAGCATTGAGCACCTGAACATCAGCATTGTGCATAAACATAATGTGTCCACGCTGCTGAGTCGGAACTTGGTCTGCATTTTCCGTCTCAAACACCACATTGCGGGTGGTATTCGCAATATACAAATCCACCTGATCTTGTAATCCATCAGGCCTTTTATGATCAAATCGGAGAACCGAGTTATCTCCAGTCAAAATATTGTTATTCGTAAATCGAACCCGATTACCGTTGATTTCTGTAATCGTCAGCACTTCATCTTGAAAACGGCTGTTATCGGCATTGGTCCCTCTCCAGTTGTAGGACGTACCGCCCAAAACGAGCTGATCTCCCACTTTCCATCCCAAGGGGCCACCCGCGCTATCCAGCTTGAGCACCAGTTCATTGTCCCCAGCCAGGGGATCCTGCTCAAGAGCGACAAAATCTAATTTTTCGGCACCAAAGATTCTGGCTTGACCATGACTGATTAACCCTCGGCTCAGCTGACTTGGGTCCCACTGGGTATCGATGGGACTATCACTGGTAAAGGTGATGCGGGTGGTGACATCTGCTTGGACCGGGTTATCTTCCGTCCCAATCAGCAATGTGCCGTCAGGAGAAACGGCAAAGGTATCTAACAGTAACTGAGTATCCTGATCAGAAGAAAATTGGAGGGTACCATCTACTCGTAGGGTATCAATGCGAGCCGTACTTTCTTGGTCATAGGTCACTTCTACGCCTTGAGCAATCAAGACTTTCGCATCATCTCCAGGAATCTGACCGCCTTCCCAGGTGTTGGGGTCAAACCATGAGCCATCCCGTATGGCTTTATGGGTGGCTTGCGAATGGGGGACGAGCTTTAAAAAGCCCATGTGCTCATGTTGTTTACCTGGGTTATCGGCATGGGGTAGTCCCATACCGCCATGGGACATGGTATGTCCCATACCAGATGTATGAGCTGCACCAGATGTATGAGACGTATGTTGATGAGTTTGCATAGAAAACTGGATCTTGCAATTGCAAGATCTCCCCCAAAAAGTGATCAAAAATCTGGTTGTATTACGTTTGCGATCGCAACCAGTGAACAAGTGTTTTGCTGCAACAAATCCAGATAAGCCACGATCACTTATCTAGATTTGTTGCTATATTCTGAATTTTTAGAAAATAATTTTTGAGCAAACTAGCTCAGAACAGATAAATAAAAGCATGGCATCCTGGTAAACACAAATCCTTAGAAAATTCAAAAAATCAAGAAATAAGCCAAAAAACTCTTGATATAAACATTGATTCTGAAAATGAAATACTCTTCATATCAGCTCAATATTCTTCTAAATATTCAGTGAGTTTCTCACCTACAACTAAGCCTAAATTAGATAAGAATTGATCTTAAAAAACAGCCCCATATCAGTTATAGTACCCATTACAGGGCAATGCATCTACAAAAAAAACCCTGTCTGATGTATATTTTCTCTGTATACATAAAATATACAAATACTTAGACGAACCAGCAAAAATCTAATTTATAAAAATATTTATCCTCTGAATTAACAACAAGACACTTAAAAATATAGACATCCATCAATCACAAATATGCAATAAATATTTTCTAATTTAATGGAATTTCAATGGTTTTTATTTCCGTAGAGCCGTTTTAAGTTATACCGTTTTTTCAAAGATTATTTTAAGTTGGATGCAATAACATCTCCCCTCGATAGCAAGCAGCTTTAAAGCAGAGATAGGGGAACGCAGGTTATTAACCATGAAGACCCACAATCTCATGGCTTATAAGGACTAAGCTATGATGAGACTTCTCTTCTTGAACAGAGATAGGTCACTGGTCAGGGATACTCTAAGGCCATGGAAGAGAAACTTATTTAGGGATGGCAAGTCTCATTCAAATAGCAGGCCATCATCTCCCTGTTATCGGCTCACATTATGCGTTCACCCTAATTTCTTGGAGCTTCGGTATATGTCTCTTGGTCAGCAATGGCTAGACAGGCAACCAGCCAGATACAAGTTTTGGACTAAACGCCGAAGGTGGATACGAGGGTGCATTAGTTTTTGCCTTGGCCTTTTCCTGTGGGCCTCTTTTTCCATTGGTAGTACGTCAGCACAATTCAATTCCAGACAGGTAGAAGTGCCTGATGGCTTTGGCGTTGCCATCCATTTCACCGATCCCAAACCGGGAGAGATGGAGCTGTTAGAGGCTTCTGGGATTCGTTGGATACGGGCGGATCTGGTGTGGTTACGGACAGAAGTCAAAAAAGGTCAGTACGACTTTGCTGCCTATGATCGATTGCTGGACCAATTAGAACGCCATAATCTCCGTGCCATTTTTATCCTCGACTATGGAAACCCCTTATATGACGGTGGATTTTCCCCTCATACAGATGCTGGGCGCCAGGCCTTTGCTCGCTGGGCCGTTGCTGCCGTCAAACACTTTCAAGAGCGCGGGGTGGTCTGGGAAATGTACAACGAGCCCAATATTCTGCCCTTTTGGAGTCCTCGCCCTAATGTGCAGGACTATATCAAGCTGGCCAAAACCGTTGGCAAAGCGATCCATCGCACCTATCCTCAAGAGGTGATTATTGGTCCCGCCCTCGCAGGTAGCGTTAATAAACCCGGTCGCAAGGAATTTTTGGAAGCCTGTTTTCAAGCTGGATTACTGGAAGATTGGTCTGCCGTCTCCATTCACCCCTATCGCATCACTCGACCTGAAACCGTTGCCCGCGACTATCGTCAACTGCGATTGTTGATCGCCAAATATGCACCACCCGGTAAGCAAATCCCCATTATTGCTGGGGAATGGGGCTATCCGTCATCAACCGCCTGGCGACAAGGCAAAGTCATCGATCCGACGACCCAGGCCAAATATTTAGGGCGGCAATGGTTGAACAATCTGGCCAATGAGATTCCCTTATCCATCTGGTATGACTGGCAAAATAATGGCCCCAAGGCAGATGATCCAGAGCATAATTATGGACTCATTGGCTATTCTGACCCTAAACAGAAGCGACCAACCTATGAGGTCAAACCTGCGTATCGGGCCGCCCAAACCCTGAATCAAACCCTAGAAGGGTTTCAATTCAATAAACGACTAGACGTTGGGCGGCCCGATGATTATGTCTTGCTCTTTAATCAGGGCAACCAAGTCAAAATTGCGGCCTGGACGACGACTCAATCCCCCCACAAAGCCATCATTCCAACCAGTGCTGGTTCTTTTCGTACTCTTGATTATCTCGGCCAAAATCGCAAAACATTAAACGCTACTGCTCAAGGCTTGTCCTTATCCCTAACCGATGCACCTCAATATCTCACCCCCACTAAGGCGAATGCCCTGCTGCAGCTGGCCGCTGCCTGGGAAACGGTGCCTTTAGAGCAGATAGTACCGGGATCTCAAACCATTGACGTGCCGCTGCAACTCAGAAATCCCCTCCCAACCCCCATTCAAGTGAATACCGGTTCCCAAACCGCAACCATTCCCCCTCGACAAACCCGATCCCTCGTCACCACGGTGACGCCTTCTCGTCAGGGCAAGTCACGTCCCCTACGCTTAGAGTGGCAGATTCAAGGCATCGGTTCCATCACTCAAAGCACCCATCTGCTCCTGACCAATCCCTTAACTGCAACTGTGTTGCCCATGGGAGCTAACCAGTTAACGGTCGTTCTCCAAAACCCTGCAGGAACAGCCCTGAATGGGAGGGCAACCCTGACCAACCTCCAAGGCTTAAAGGCGAATACTCCGAGTCAGCCCATTCGTTTTGCCCCTGGGGAAACCCAGAAATATCTCAAATTCAAAGCCAGTCGGACTCAAAGTACCTATCAAGCAGGATTAGAGGTGACAGAAGGGGGAAATCAGCATACCTTCCCACCTCAGAAGTTCAAGGCCGTGATTAATTTTGCCAATCTAGGCGCGAATACGATGGGTCAAGCTCTCCAAGCCGTTCCTGGGGGTGATGCAAAGGTGCGATCGCAACAGTCCATAGCCGTGATACCGTCAGCGTCTCGGTATGCACCAACCGTGGGTCGCAAAGTCCTCAAAATTACCTATCGGTTTCAAGCCGGGTGGAAATATCTCCACCTACTGCCTACTCCTCAGTACCAATCCCAATTAAAAATTCAAGGTCAACCCCAATCCCTGGGGCTCTGGATTAATGGGGATGGGAGCGGCAATCAAATGTCCTTGCGGTATCAAGATAAAACGGGGCAAATCTTCCAACCCAAGAACCAAACTATTACCTGGAAAGGGTGGCGATATATCACCTTTACCCTAGATGGCAAGGATGCCACGGTATGGGGGGGTGCAGCAGATGGGATTGTTCACTATCCCATTCAGCTCAATTCTCTACTCGCCATCGACAATGCCAAGAAACAGACGACCGCAGGGGAAATTTATGTCGGCCAGCCAACTTTGGTATGGTGATCAATCGATAGACATATTGTGAAGGTTTGAGATAGGTATGCCCCAGGAAGCAGGAAGTCACCCTCAACACCGGATCGAATGGATTGACTATGCCAAAGGCATCGGTATTTTTCTAGTCGTTCTTGGCCATGTCCTGCGAGGTCTGGTGGATTCTGTAGGGGCAGGCTATGAGCAAGAGCTATTGGCAATAGATCAGTGGATCTATGCCTTTCATATGCCCTTATTTTTCTTGCTCTCGGGTTTATTTGCAGACCGTGCCGTCACCAAATCCCCTAGAACATTTCTGATCGATCGATTTCAAAAGATCCTATATCCCTACTTCCTTTGGTCTGCCATCATTGGAGCCCTCAGAATTATCTCGGGCCAAAACAAAGGAACGACTCTGCCTCAATTTTTCACAGGGTTTTGGACCACCCTTTATTACCCTATCGATATCTTCTGGTTCTTATTTGCCTTATTTTTGGTCTCTACGATTTTCTATGGCTTAAGAAAGCTGCAGGTGCCCTTGCCCCTCATCCTCTTGGCCTCAAGTGTGCTGTACGGTGTGTCAGTGATTTTCCCCCTATGGATGAGTTGGGATCCTTGGCTACGAGTCCAAACCTATTCCCTCTATTTTGTGCTGGGAGCCATGGCTCGTCCGCTCCTCACGACTCCACGCCCTCCAAAAGCCCTAGGATTAGGCATCATTGGCAGTGTTGTAGTCCTCACCCTTTGCATCTATTTTCAATTTCTAGTGACCCCTGATCCCAATCCAGCCCTAGCCTTGACCGGTGTGTATGGTTGCATCTTGCTCGCTAAGTTGATCGCCCAACAGCAATGGATGCCGCTCATCCGACATTGGGGCAGTGCATCCCTCCCGATTTATGTCTCCCATACCATCGCCACAGCCACGACGCGAATTATCCTCCAAAAAGGGCTAGTCACCCATCTTTATGCCCATATCGTCTTGGGGGTCATGGCAGGATTATTGCTGCCCATGCTTTTAGTAAAAGGCCTCGAACGGATCGGTTTTCCTTATTTGTTTACGTTGGCCCGTAAAGCATAATCTTGACGGTTCGCATCTGCCCCCATGCTCAGCCTTGAAACGATAGAGAGAGCGGTCCTGTTATGACTCTTAGGGATTGGCTGCGTTCAAATGCTTGAGCCCCAAGCGCAGGGGACGAATTAGAAAATAGAGAAAATACAGGGGTTTCGGCAAAACCAGAAAGTCACGATCGTTGACATTCGGTAAACACTTGAGCCAAAAGCCATGGATAGGGCGGCGAATATCTAGGATACAGGCAATGCGATCGCGTCTCGTTTCCGTCATCTGCCAGTGACGAATAAACTTCTGAGGCGTAAAGCTTCTGCCTAATTCATTCTCTTGATCAAACAGTCGTTGGGCAAAATCTTGCGCCAGTCGCGAGCAACCTGGATGAGCATTAATTTTGACTCGCACAACATCTGGCAGCTCGGTCCCCAGCACTTGCTGGGTCAGACACAATCCCAGCAGGACCATACGTTCACATCCCATCTGGGCAGCCCCCTGTAAAAAATGCGGCCAATCGCGCCCTGGCGTTTGTTGGATGCACTCGGATAAATCACAGATCCATTTGAGTTTTCGCCAACAATCTTTTGAGCCATGAATGCAGAGATACATCAATAAATCATCTGAACCAAAGCTATAGAACGTATGCCCTGAAAGCAATACAGGCTCGCGATTACCCCAAAGGTAATCAAACGTAAATTGAGAAGACAAAAATCGTTCTACCGTAAGGGTTTGGTGTAAATCAATCGATACGGCATCCTTGATCAACTGATATTCACTTTTAGAGTTGCGGAGGGTTAACTCCAAATCCTGATCAAGCAAATTCCACTCATAGGCCAGTTGATATCCCTCCGCAACCAGCACCTCTATGGTTTGAGCAAAGTCTTGAGGACTCACCAAAATATCTAGATCACAAAAATGTCTTAAGCTGATGCTGCCATACACAGATGCTGCTAACACCGGTCCTTTAAAAGGTAAGGCTCGAATATCATGGGTCTGCAAAAGATCAAGAATCTTGAGCAAATCTCTAGTCAAGATGGTATTAAAGATGGAGATCTGTTGGGCATAAACCGTTAGATCCTTGAGAACGGCGATAGGAATCTGATCCGCCCCAATCGACTTGACCGATTGATACAACAACGTCTGGACACCGTGGGCATTAGCGAGTCGAACCAGGGTATGCCAATCAATCGAAGGCTGCAGAAGATGTAGAATTCGTGCTTGCTGATCTAGATCAATCTTCGTGCGGCAACAAGTCAGCAAGAGTTCAACTTCAGGGCTAATTACAGCCTTATTCTCAAGTCCTACAGCAGTCATTAAGTCCTTCAATATCTCATCCTAGGATTAAATATTCCCTTTATAGAGTTTAATTAGCTCTCTATCTGATAGGACAACAGTATCTTTTTTACCTATAAAATAATAGCCAGATGCAGCATCAAATACACCCGATTGTTGAACTAAATACCGATCAAAATATTGCAAATAGAAGGATGTCAGTCTAGTAAAAATTTTGATCAGCTTACGCAACGCTTTCCGTTTTGTAAAACTGAGCAAAAAGTACTGATAGGACCAGGCCAAAGCCATGCCTGGACCACCGACAGGTCCACTCTCCACCTCTTGAAAGTGACGAAATAAACGTCGATGTCCTAAATGGGTAAATCGCGTAAAGTCATAGCGCCCCATATGCACTTGTTGCATAAAAGGGGTTTCAGCATACACTAGACCATTCGGCTTCAGAACTCGATGCATCTCTGCTACACATCGATATGGATCCACCACATGTTCCAGTACTGCCTGAATAATCACACCATCTATAGACTGATCAGCAAACGGGAGATCGTGAGCATCGCAGATTAACTGGGTCCGTTCACTGAAATAAATATCACTTTCAATCAGTTCAATATTAGATTGGCTGACCAATGCTTCCATTCCTTGTCCCAAATTGCCACAGCCAATCACTAACACTTTGGGATGGTCTGAATATTGCAAAAGCTGCTGCGTGAACTGTTTATAGTTCTGCTTAGCAACCGGATTGACATCAATATTGGGCAGTGCAGCACTGATTCGAGCTTTTACCCCATTGCCTGTTGGCGGAACAATAGTCCCTTCCTCCTCCTCAAATTCTGCAATGGAAAAAATGCTGGTGCTTTCATTCAATAGGATGGGAGCACTATTGACAACAGGAAAGATCGAAGGACAGCCAGGATTCTGACAAGACAAATGATGGTCCTGCAACTCCAGGTGGCCTTTACAAACCGGGCAGCATAGCAAAGATAGAGCAACGTCAGAAAAACGGAATTGAGAACCCATACTTGTCATTTACATATGTTGGGGTGAGCAGAGTTTATATTACGCGCAGTATCTTCACCAGACTCAACGCTCTGAAACCAATTTAATTCTACAAAATTAATTTGCAAATCCTACCTCAAACCAGAGTGGTGAGGGCTTGATCAACGGCACCGAGGCAAACCTCGGGGGCAAACTTAGTGGCAGCAGACTGCATCCCTTGTTTAGCTAAAGTCGAGGCAAGCTGTTGATCATTCAAAAGCTCACGAATAGCTGCTGCCAATACATCGGCATTACCTGGGGGTACTAATCGCCCCGATTGTCGATCTGCAATCACTTCCAACATGCCGCCTGCCGCTGTAGCAATCACTGGCTTTTGGGCTAGCTGTCCTTCAATGGCAATTCTGGCACAGGGTTCAGGCTCAGTAGAGGCATGGATGACAATATCGCAAGCTTTCATCAAAGCCGGGACATCTTGTCGAAATCCCAACCAATGAATTCGATCCGCTAAGTCATCCGTAGCCGCCATTTCTTTAATCATAGAAACATAGTCTTGCTCTCCAAACAAAGCATCTCCCACCAATAACCCATGTACATCCGGTAAAGATCGCAGCGCTTCAATAAGGACATGTTGACCTTTCCATGGAGATAATCGGCTAAAGAGTCCCACCAAAGGCACATCACCCAGACCTAATTCTTGGCGAACAGCATTTGCAGCATCAGGCGTCACTTGATCAAACCGGTCAGATTCAATCCCGTCATACATCACCTTAACTAGATCAGGACGACCGCCCACGGCGATAAAGGCATCAGCCGTTGCCTGGGATGCAACCCACACTTGAGCAGCCCGGCTATTCGCCAGAGTGATGGCTACACGGCGATTCACACCACTAAAATGCTTAGCAGTCAGGATATCTCGCAAATGCCAAACTAACGGAGGCGTCCCGATTAGCGTTGCCAAGCTAGAAGCAATAAAAGCTTTTTGAGAATTCGCACAAATGAAGTCAAATCCTTGAGAGGCTTTAGCAATCTGCTGGGCCATTTGCCACAAAGCTGGAATCGCTTTGAGAGAAGCCAAGCCACTTGATGTGCGGATAGACAACAGAGAGTCCGGTGCATTGACGACGGTAACCGGCACCCCAGCCTTTTCCAGAACCTGACGAAACGGTCCATCTTCAAAGAGCAACATCTGGCTCGTTGCTCGATAGGCAGCAGCAATACTCAAACAGCAATATTCTGCCCCTGCTAGCGCACCAACGTGATTTACAAAGAGAATGCGATGCTGTTTCATATACTGTTTGACTTTGACGATATCAATAAGATTTAGAGAAGTTAGTCAGAGTGAGCAAAGTTATTTGCCTATTACCTCTTATGAGTATTCATCCAAAACCTCCTGGTAAGACCCTTGAATTTGCTGCACAATAACAGACCAGTCGTAATTTTTACGCACATGGTCTTCACATACTTGCGGGCTCGGTAAATGACGTTTCTCTGAACAAACTTCCAGAATGCCTGACGCAATATGTTGAGGGGAATATCCCGGCAGCACTAAATCCTCACAAAAGGGCCTCAAAATTTCTGGAATCCCGCCAACAGGAGTCCCTAAAATGGGGGTGCCCGCTGCCAAGGACTCTAAAACCACTAACCCGAATCCCTCCAATGAGAGGGTGGGTAGAATGGCTAAGTCAGCAGCACGATAGGCCATCGGCAAGGCTTGATCAGGAAGATACCCAATCATCTGAACATGATTATTGAGTCCCAATTCCTGTATGCGTGCTTTCAGAGCCAGCTCTTGTTCACCCTTGCCAGCCATCATTACCAAGACTTCCGGATACTGCTGACAGACAGTCGCCATCGCTTCCACTAAATTGTCTAAGCCCATGCGCTTGGACAATCTGCGAGCCGTAAACAAAATGAAGCGATCTTGTGGCCATTGTAAATTAGCCCTTGCGGACTCAGGTGACACAGAGGTTGCAAACCGATCAGTATCTACTCCTCCAGGAATAATCTGAATCAGCTCCTCAGGAATATCATAGGTACGATGCAGAATATCTTTGAAGGCCTGAGATAAAACAATAAAACGCTTAGCACGGCTAAATACAGCCCTTTCCATCGCTTTTCTGACTTGGAAGCCCAGGCTTTTATTGCTTTCCACAATACTTTCTAAAGACCAAGGACCATGAAAATGGAAAATAAAGGGGCGATGGTCGAGCTGGTCAAGCATCGGAACAGTGTACAGAGCAAAATGGGACACTAATAGTGAAACATCTTCCTGCTGGAGAAGCGTGCGAGCAGTTTGACGTGCCCCCCAAAATCTTTGAAGTAGAGAAGACTGGCGCGGTGCAAATGCCGTGACTTGATCGTGGGTTTGCTCAGCCACAGTGGGAGGGCCAGTGACCACACCAGCAACCTCAACCCCTGCCTGAGGAAGATATCGAGTCAAATCATAGTAGTAGCGATCTAACCCCCCTCCTTGCTTATCAGGGAACCAATCCATACCAATTTGCAAGGTTTTCATATTGAGTCTCGCTTGTTAATGGCTGCTTCATAGGCAGCTAAACGCTTTTGAGCGATAGTGAACCAGCTATAGTTCTGGGCCGTTTGATAAGCATTTTGTTGCAGTCGGGTTAATTCGGAACGGTCATGGATCAATCGTTCTAGGGATTCAACAATAGCCCGACTATCTCTCACCGGAACGAATAAGGCATCATGCCCCTCTTGAGCAATATCTGAGGGTCCGGGAGCTGGCGTTGTCACGGGAGCCAAACCACAGGCCATCGCTTCAATCAGGACTTTACCAAAGCCTTCTGAGAGAGTAGGAAACAACTTAATATCAAATCCTTTGAGTAGGGCAGGCAATTCTTCGTGTTGATAATAGCTGATGACGGTGAGGCGATCATGGACTTGCGGATCAAAGTCAGCATAAACCTGTTCTGGCACACCATAACCATTGAGTTCAGTCCCAATCAAGCTCACTTCGACCTCAGGGTATTTCAGTAATATCTCATTGAGAGCGGGGGTACTATACTCTATGCCTTTACGCTGAACATAGGTTCCAACCTGAGCTATGCGAATCCGTCCATCCTCATGATATTTCAGGGGTAAATTCAGAAAATAATTCGGTAATCCATTGGGAAAAACATGAGCGGTCTCCGGATTAACGTGTAATTGGTTCACTGCATACTCAGCATCCACGCGGTTCAGAAAGAAGGTTAAATCCGCACATTTTAACGACTGAGCGATTTCCCACAATTGAATACTGCCTCGGTAAAGGGGATACTTCCAACTCAGATCCAGGTTCCCCAGGGCTGCATCTTGCAGGCGTTCTTCATGCTCTAAATGATCTAAACCATGGCTTCTAGTAACTAATAAGGGAGGGGTTGGCGTTAGACGACGGAGCAAACGTGCCCACACCCAAGCATCCCCGGTAGAGGCATCAATGACATCAATCTTGTTTTGTCTCAGGACTTGAGCAATCTTAAGGGCAGTCATCTCAGGAAAGACGACATCTTTAAGCCTCATAGATAGCCATGGAGGTAGGTCATCAAAAGAGTATGTATAGACTTGATGTCCTAGCTCTTGATACTTTTCTTTGAGGTTTAAGGTACTCCCTGCAGCGCCTGAATTCGGATCAAGATATTCATGGAGAATCAACAGGATATTCATACTCTGTTTAAGTAATCAGAAAAGATAAATGATTAGCACTGAAAATAGAGATATCTAAAGCAAAGAATATTTCACCAAGTCGGCATTTAAATAATTACGGTCAATGTAACGTACAAAAATAGATATCATCCTTCTCTATATCAAATCCAAACCTTTGACGTTCCTCAGAACTGAACTCTTGCAAATACGGCATAACCGAGACACAAAATCCAGCTTTTTCTAAGCGATCTTTATAATCCAAGCCATAGACACGTACATGATCACTTTGGCCAAAATGTTGCTCTCGTTGCTGTGGATCGGTGATGCTCCAATCTTCATAGGTTTGCTCTCGTAAGATGGGAACTTGAATCACAGCCCAGCCTTCTGGCTTCAATACTCTTGATAGCTCACCCATAGCTTTAGCATCATCTGGAATATGTTCCAAAACGTGTGAGCAATAGATGATGTCAAAACTGTTATCAGGGTATTGAATATCGGTCAGATCCATTTTGACCATTGCCGAGTTATTCAAATCTGCCGTTAAATAGTCAATCGACTCACATTGTGAAAATTTGTCTGATAAGCACTCTTCGGGAGCAATGTGCAGCATCTTTTTAAGATTGGCAGCAAACAAGTTCGTTTTTTGCCTAAAAAATAGCCACATCATTCGATGTCTTTCCAAACTACTACAGACAGGACAGATGGCATTCAACCGAACCTGAGTTGTACCCATCGGCTTGAAGAGACGCACATTGGATTGGCAAATTGGACAATGATGCTGAACTCCAAAATACAAGGTCTTTTTAAGAGTTTTAACGATGGGCATAGTATATTAACATCCTAGGATTATTGCTGCACAATGTAGTGAACTTTATAGTACTTATAAGCGGCTATACCCAGACTCAGAAATGTCCAAACGATTAACCCAGGAATTTCTGGAAAATATTGGCCTGTCAGCATCATTGGTAATAATCCCACACAAAGAATTTTGATGGCGATGAGAAAATTATCTCGGCTCGGTGGTTTAACTGTCACTATTTTGGCAATCAGCATAAACACACCCACAAAATAGATCATGGTGCCAATTAAACCGAACCATAACAGCATGGGTAAAAAGGTACCGTCTCCACTACTAATATTGCTAATGGATTCTAGGTAAAAGCCAAAGCCTTTACCAACCGGGTTAAATACAATTTTCTCAAATAAGTCAGAAAAAGCTTCTGCTCTAAGGTTAAGGGCTTCATCACTTTCTAGAGACTGAAAACTTGCAAATCTCTGACTAATACGCTCATTCAATTCACTCACTGACAAGACAACAATGAGGATGCTCGAAAAAGTTAAGGTTAGTAGACCAAACAGCTTAGACTGTTGCTGTGGGCGCAGTGTCGTAATATACAAGCCCATCACCAACAACAGACAGAGCCATGCGGTTCGAACCACGCCAGCTAAAAGGGTAATCGCTCCAAATAAAAGCGCTAAATATTGAGTCCAACCCAAGGGCGGACAAAGGGATAGCAAGACCCCTGTAACCATGGGAAATGACAACTGGTGAGCCGCTGAGGTGGTACTCCAAACCCGAATCCCAAAGGGTTCAGGGGTACCTCTAGCTTGGATACCTGTAAAAGTTAAATAGAAACGATCCCAGTCGGGGGCGACGACATATTGATAAAGCCCATAAATGCCCATGACAATCACGGCATAAATGAATATTTTGTAAATTGCTTGGCATAATTCAGGATAGTTTTGCCAGTGAGAGTATAAATAATAACCAAATACAATTGGACAAATAAATCCAAGTGCTAAGTCAACCATTGAAAAGTCTCGAATGGGGTTATTCGCAAGACCGACTAACACACCATAGGTCACCGTACCTAGGCATAGAATAAAAGGCAATCCGACAGACTTTAGTTCTCTGGGAAAGCTCTTAATACAGTTGGGTAAAACAATTAAGCTAACCAGTTCTGGGGTTGTGTAAAACCCTCCCATCGTATACTCACCCGCCTGAAAATCAATGATGCGACGAATCAGGCTACTGAGAAACCACAGCCAAAATGTATAGGCAATATATAGTCTGGGACAATATTGGTAGAGGTAGATACCGACCGCAAGAGCGCAGACGGGGTAAATCAGCACTAGAAATCGGCCAGCACCGATGAGAAAGAAGAATATCAGCAGGCCAATTAATCCCCCAATCGCTAACCATCCATACTTTTCATAAGGACTGGGTTTAAGGCTAGCAGTTGAGAATGTATCCATAAATAAGCGTATTCAGGCCGATGTCTAATAGTTATAGAGTATCTAGTCAAGATAGTGTGAAAGTTAGGGGTGACGATACTAGGCCAGCAAAGGTTGCATGCGTTGGTGAATATCGAAGTGAGATTGGACCTGAACATCGCCCATTCCTCTTTACCAATGTACTCACTAAGCATCTTGGGTGCCCAATGAAGGACAACTTTTGCAGACACGCTCACGCCATACTTTGATACCCACGACATTGATGCAGTTCACGACTCATGCTGTGCCACAGTAAGTTCGCAAGAATCATCGAAAGCAAAACACGTGACATCCATCATTCTTAGTTTTTGATAACCTGCAGTCTCCGATGTGGTGAAGTAGCAGTTTCAGCAATCTCAAAATATCTCTGAGATGCTAGGCCAAGGGTTAAGAAACTCCAGAAATAAAATCCTAAGGTTGCCATCAGCACATTATTAAAGGCAATAATGCTAATAGTTCCTATAACAAAGGCCTGTGAAAACAAGGAAAGATAATCTTTCGGACTTGAACGACAGAGCTTCAAGACTAATGCCAACAATCCCACTACATAAGGGAGAATACCTATCCAGCCAAAATAAAATAAGTAGATAAATAGAGGAGCATCAACAATATTGAAATCCCCTAAATCTAAAGAGCCAGCCAATCCTACTCCGACAAATTGAGATATTGCTGAATCAAAATAAGTGTTATATAAATCCTTACGAATATTAACGCTTATATCATCATCATATGAGAATAGACTTAACAGTCGAGAAGCAACCTTGTCATATAAAACATCGTTCGTGAGTATTAAGACAGAAGTCATGATAATTAGAAGCAGAATAATAGCCAATATACGGAATTTCATCCTGCTCTTAATTCTGAATAAGAAGATTGCCAGGGTAATAAAAAAGCAGAGCCATGCAGCCCTTGCTTGACTAAGCAACAGTCCTAACCCAGTTAAACTTAAAGTAGGAATACGTAATGGCCAGTCAAACCTATACAGAAGGATCATCAATCCAATCAGTATAGTCGTTGCAAATGTTTGGAAATCAGTTGTTCCACTCCAAATCCTGATAGCGAAAGCTTCTGGCAAGCCATAGGACCACTTTTCTACTGAGTTTAGCCAATGGATATCCCAGCTCGGTGCAAAAATGAACTGGAAGATACCATATATTCCTAAAACAAGTGATCCCCATATTATTGTAGTTTCTATAACTGATTTATAAGTCGCATATCTTTTCCAGTTTAGGTATATATGTAGTCCAAATAATATTGGTCCAACCAAAGCAGAAAACTGCTCAATCAGAATGAAGTCTTGGGGTGGGTTTTTAATGAGAGAGATGAATAAGCTATAAAAAGAAGCAGATAAAGTGAGTAAAAATGGCGATAATTCCTTATATGAGATCTGAGTTGAATACTGTATCAAAGTGAATACAGAAATTAACGTTACTGAATTAGCAGTAAATGTCAAATAACCATGATTAATAGAATTAATTTTAAAATCAATAAAGCGCTGAATTCCTGGTGAAACAAAGTGCATCCAGAATGTAAATCCTATATACATACCCGGATGTTTAAAGTATAAGTATGTTCCTAGCAAAATTGCCGTCACTGGCATTATTTGCATTGAGTATCTTGAAAAGCCAATGGTGAGAATAAGTACCAGAAATAGTACAAAAGCAATAATCAATATCCATGCTTTTCGAGATTCTTTATCAGTATTATTTTGACACTCTTTAAGAGTATTCATGACTCAGGAAAATCTATTTTTTATTTTATTGACTTTTAATATATGCTTAAATATATTTTTCTGTAAATACAAATATATTTATTTCATAAGATAGGTGTATTCAAGATAGGGTCAATATTGCCGTCAGCTATCTACCGTTCGAGAAATAGGTAGGTCAGCCCTGAATTCCTAATATAGTAAGGCAATAAGTAGTGAATTAAACTAACCTTTTTTACATTTTCAAGAGAAAATTTTAGCCAAATCATTATATATGCTGACTCTCATGAGCGCTCATTCATCTCACAAATCACCAGTGCTGTTAGATATATTTAGGCAAATACTTTAAATAGCAAGATTCCATTTTTAAAGCTTCTGCACAGATTTAGACTCTACATCTCGCAGATAGTACATTTCCTTAAAAGCTTTACTTGAAAAAGGTTACAGATCTTATTTTCAATCGTTTTTTTCACCCGTAAAGATCCCACTGCCTGGATAAACAGATCAACAACTCTCTCAGAACTAGCTAAAAAAGCAATACAGTTTAATTGGCTTTCTGGGGAGGGAAAGGTATTTGGATGTAGAACTAAGATGCTAAGTCTTATCTAGAAAAACATTACAAGAATGCAATAATCTACAAAATATAGGTTAAGCCCTATCACTTGAATCATCTGGTCTCATTTCTAACCAGAAAAACCGAGAATTTTAATCAGTCTTAAACAGTATTCTCACATCTGGCTGTAAATACTAATTAACTGTTGTGTGAGTTGATTGATGTTGAAGTGAGATTGGACATGGGCACGACCAGCCTGTCCCATCTCGCCCCAACGTTCCGCGTGTTCGATGAGATAGATGAGTTTTTCTGCGATCGCATCCGAGTCTCGCTCCGGCAATAGAAACCCCGACACATCATGTTCCACTAATTCTGGGATACCACTGTAGTGGGTACTCACCACTGGTAATCCCATCGCCATGGCCTCCATCAACGCCACTGGGATTCCTTCCTGATCCCCCTTTTGACCCGTCACACTGGGAGCCAGTAATAAGTGAGTCTGATTTAAAACATCAATGACTTCATCTTGTGATTTCCATCCCAACAACTCGACCATAGAGTCTAGGTCGAGTTCCGTGATCAGTTGTTCTAAGTATTCACGTAAAGGGCCATCACCCACAATGGAGTACTTTAGAGGGTAAGAACAATTTTTGAGTTGTGCAATCGCACGAATACCGTACTCAACACCTTTCTTCTCAACCAAGCGAGCGACGGTTGTAATCTGCACAGGCTCATCCTCCTGGAGTTGTCTGGCAATCCACAGAAACTGTTGACAGTCAATGCCCATATGATGAACTGCAATTTTATGAGCGGGGCACCCCAGCTCAATTAATCGCTCTTGCCAGTACTGGCTAATCGGTAAAAATTGATCACCTTTGATAAAGAGTTGCCGATAAGCATCCACCCCGGCCTCTTCCAGATACTCAGTGATATCCCAAGCATGAAATGTTGTGCACAGCTTACCCTGAACAGCGCCAATTTCCTGCAGTTGTGAGCCTAAGATGCCTAGATGTCCAAAATGACAATGAACAATATCATAGGTGGGACGGTTTTTGAGGAAAGGAACAACAGCATAAAGCAATCGAAACGATAGGGCTTGCTTACCATAGCGCCAGATATTGAGCGATCGAAAAATCAACACAGGATCCGTCAAACAGCCCTTTAAAAAAAGGAGAATCCCCTTCAAACTTCTCAAGAGGTAGTTTGAAGGCATCAAGGGATAATACTGAGTGCAGTCCAAAAGCTGATATTTTTCAACATCTGGGTGAACTGTCGTTACATTCTGAGGGCGACTGGCATATATATCTATACTGTGTTTTTCATCAATAATATGCGTAATCTGATTCAGGATAAAAGTTTCTGATATAGATGGAAAAGCTCCAACCAAAAAAGCAATTTTCATATAAATATGAGCAAGAATAAATGACTATTGATTGAATGGCTTTTTAATGTACTTATACTTCAGGATTGGCATGATTAGCTTGTTTTTTGCTTTAAGCCCATACCGTTTAACCTTCTCTTTCAAGCTAATGCGTGGAACTTCGTCATAAGCTAAGTCTTTGGCTAACACACAATGCACATACTGGTTTTTTCGATCTAAATCCGGGTAGTTAAAATACTGTAATTTGAAATTTCCATGCGCCGCCCATTGGATTAAATCACCAATTTCAATCGTTTCATCGATGACTTGCAGCTCATCAGGATTATATTGATGTAGATATCTCTGATATTCAGGACTAGGGTACGTTAAAACAACGACAGCGTTCCCCGTTGTAATGCGGTCTAAATTGGCGAAAAACGATTCATAGTGGTTGGGAGGAAGATGCTCAATCACATCCACCATAGAGACTAAATCGACGGGTTGCTGAATCTTCTCTTCAATTTTTTTGAATTCATTAATAATATCAACCTTCAAAAAAGTGATATTTTCATTTATTACGGTTTTCTGGGCATAGGCAATATTTTTATCTGCAATATCACAGGCCCAAATATGCCCTGTCTTGATCTTGGTTCCAATTTTTTCTGATACCAGTCCGATACCACAACCAATATCCAGGATCTTGCTATCGGGTCGGGTATATTGCCCAATTAGTTCTACGGCTTTATCTATGCGCGGATTACCATACAGTCGATAGTTCAACATCCGCGTATCGCGAAATTCATTGTAGTAACTTCTAACTTGTTCTACGTTGTTGGTCATTAAGATGTCCTATGTTGACTTGCTTGAGTTGACTAGTGGTCGAGCCACAACCAGATAAACAGCCGAATTTTCTTGACGTTGTTCAGGTGAATAGGAGCTGTCTAAACAGCGAATGACTTGTTGCATCAATACAGCAAATACTCGTTTAAAAGGACTTCTAATCTTGGGGATTAACGCATCTTGAACCAGGCAGGCTGAAGCGGCTGCAAATCCCAACACTCCCGTTATTTCGACAACTTCCCAGTGGCAGTCCATCAACAGTTTTTGGAGTCCTGCTCCAGTCCAACGCCAATAATCCGTCGGAATAGGGTGATAGGGCCAATAGCCATGGGTAGACAAGAGTAATAGGCCATCTGATTTGCAGACTCGATGGGCTTCAGCTAAATAAGCGGCTGGAGATTCGACATGCTCCAATACTTGGGTCGAAATCACTAAATCAACACTGTTGTCACTGAGGTCAACACTGCCTGTATCTGGGTTGATGGCTAAGTCTGCCATGGGATTACTCGCTAAGTCAGCACCCAAATATTGCTGAACCGTTGGTGTGAATAAACTACGATAGGGCATCGTGCCACAGCCCATATCTATCGCGGTTAAGTCATGATGCTGTTGGTGCAGGGGCTGGACATGGTTCTTAATCGTTTGCTCTAGGGCCTGACGAAGCTTAATTAAGATATAGTAGCGATCGCTGGTCCAGGACGGGTTAAGACGAGGATCATCTTCATTGATAGGGTCGATAGGATGATCAGTTACAGTGGTCATGCGCATTATCCCCCTCTCCACTAAGCAGTTTTTAAATCAGACATTAATTGTTTGAGATCCCATAAGATGTTTCTGCCTTTTGGTAGAGCTACTAAGGCAGTAAAAAAACTCATGATAGTGACCACAAAGGCAAGACAGCATCCCCAGAAAGGCTGAGGCTGAATAAGATACCGTAGCGTCCCTAGTGCCAGGATAGTGCATAACGTTGAAAAGCCAAGCGGCGCCATGGTTACATAGAAGTCTTTCGTTTTGACAGGGCCATGTCGCCCGACCACAAAGAATAATAAGGGCATCGTGATACATAGGGCGATGCTGGAATAAGAGATGGCCACACCCAGGGCCTGCCAGGGTAGACCAACCCCAAACGAGAAGATGGTAATGGTAGAACTCAAAAGTCCCCATCGGAATAAATCATCCGTTCGATCTTGAGTAATAAATAACCAGCCTACAGAATTGGCGATGGGCCGCATGAGTCCTGAAATGCCCAGCAATGCGAAGATAGCACTAGCACCGAGCCACTGTGAGCCTAACAAAATCTGGATCAGCCAATCCGATGCGGCGATCATAAATAAGATAATTGGCAAGGTCAATAACATCAGTTTTTCTAAGATGCGCAGATAGACTTGTCGATATCGACTAGGACTATCCACTAAGCGGCTGAGCACAGGGACGGCCACGTTGGTAATCGGGGCGTTAATTTGGCTAATTGGCAAGAGCAAGAGTTGATAGGCTTTGGCATAGAGTCCTAATTGTTGCGAGCCCCAGAACTTACCAATTAATACGTTGTCCAAATTGAGAGACAAGTAGTTCACAATGCTGAAGCCGGTGATATTGCTACCGAAGACCATTAGCGATCGCATCTCGGTATTCCAGCGAGGTAAGCCCGGCACCCAGCGACAAGCAATCCAAATTCCCAGAGTATTCACGCTAATCGTGACTAGAGACAGGGCGATGAGTGACCAATAGCCCCACCCTAGCCACACACACAAGAAGGCCGCACTCACACCAGATAGCTGTGCAAAAACATCATTGAAGGCTAGGGCGTTGTAAGACATCTGCCGCTGAAGTAGAGCAGTATGTTGCACCCCTAAGCCCCCCATGACAATGCCACCCGCTAAAGCAATGGTAATTAGGGTCAACCTCGGCTCATTATAAAATCCGGCAATCAAGGGCGAGAGGCAAGCGGCGAGAATAGCAACCCCTAAACTAAAACTCACATTAATCCAGAACAGCGTACTGACCTGCTCATGATTGATATCTTCTTTCTGGACCGTCGCCATAGATAGGCCTAGATCTTTGAAGATCGTCACAAACCCCATGACTGCGGTCACCATCCCCACCAAACCATAGTCATTCGGGGTTAAGAAACGCCCCAACACGACATTGGCCACAAGGGTCAACGTAAATTTCAACCCCTGAGCAGTGATGGTGGTCGCACCACCTCGAACAGCTCGTTGCTTTAAATTTCCTTGCAAATGCTTCGTACTGAAAAAAGCATCTGCAGTATGATTAGACTTTCGAATACGCAAGGGTTCGGCCTGATTGATCGGTCGACAAACTCACTTAAGCTTTTAGGTAAGCATAGTTCTTATGGGTGGGACTCACGCCATTTGCCACTAGACCAATCACATTCAATTTCTTATGAGCAGAAATTGCTTGTGATAACTCTAACCGGGTGACTTGTTTCATTCGACCCACCATCACAACACCATCGCATCCTAAGCCGATAGGAATGGTATCTACGACGCCCAACACTGGAGGACTATCAATCAAAATCAAATCATAGTTATTTTCAAAGCCTTTGAGAACATTTTGCATCCGTTCTAAACTCAATAGCTTTACTGGATCTGCCGATAGAGGTCCAGCGGTCAACACATCAATACTCAGATCAGACGGAGGCAGCGTTCCTGGATCTAGCTCAGACTCATCCCAACGCATATAAACCCATTGTGGGGTAGTCTGTAGCTCCGCCAAGGTGACATCTCCATTGAGGAGAGTCGATAATCCTTGATGGTTATTCAGGTTAAACATGTAGTGCAAGCTTGGATTTCGCAGATCTGCATCAATCACTAAGACACGTTGATCTAACCGAGCAGCACTAATTGCTAGGCCTAAGGCCAAGGTAGATTTACCCTCTCCAGTCCCAGCTGAAGTAATCATCAAAGTTTTATAGGGGTTTTTGGTTTGTAGCAGCTGGATGTTGGTATAGATTAAGTCCAGGGATTCTCGCAGGGGTTGCCATTGAAATAGTTCTGGCGTAGTAAAGGTGGGGCTTTGGGTTTCTGTTAAGGGCAGAATGAGAGAGTCTCGCAAGTCAGAGGTAGAGAGTTCAGGGATAGCGCCCAGTAAAGGCAAGGGGAACTGATTACCTAAATCATCTGAGTTATGAAACTTATCGTCCATTGCTTCGCGCACAAAGGCTGCGATGCCACCCAGAAATAACCCCACGACTGCTCCCAACATCAAATTGCGTCGGGCGTTGGGACTAATTTGAACCCCCTGCTGGGGCGCTTCTACCACTTGCCAATCAAAGCCATCTCGGGCAATCTCTAATCCCAGCTCTTGGCGGGCTTCTAGAAGCTTCTGCAACGTCCCCCGTCGAGTAGAGACTTCTGGTTGTAGGCGGTTGAACTGGGCCAATAACTCAGGATATTGCTTGAGTTCAGTCGTTAACTTTGCTTCGGTTTGCGCTAAGCTGCGATCGCGTGCTTGCAAACTCTGCAAGCTTTTCTGAAGTTCACTCAACTGCCGAACCAGGGATAAGTCATTGTCCCCAAATTGGCCTGCATTGAGTTGGTTCTCACTGGTGGGCAACTGACCCGCATCATTCCCCAATACCCGACCCACTTCCTGCTCTAATAGAGCCAATTGATCTCGGCGCTGATTGAGTAAATTGAAAATGATGGGATGATCTTCCGTCAAAGTTTGGCGTTTTTGCGCTAACTCTAATTCAGTTTGCTGAATTTGATTCAACAGAGACTGATACCGAGGCGATTCACTTAACCGAGCCGATGTTCGAGCTTGATCAGGGGCTAACTGAATCTGCCGCTGCACACTGGTAAAACTGGCATAGGTTTCTCGGTATTGAGCATCTAAAGCCTGTCGTTCAGTTTTGATCCGGTCTAAAGCAGCGGATGCGGTTTGGGCTTGTGTAGCAGGGTCAATCACATTGGTGCCACTGCGAAAAGTCTTCAGGGCAGCCTCTGCTTCCAAAACGCTGCGGCGAACTTCTGGCAATTGCTTATCAATAAACGCCAAACCCTTGGAGAGACGGAGCTTCTGCTGTTCTAGGTTATAGAGTTGATAGACAGATAAGACTGTTTCTAAAATCTGTTGGGTTTTTTCAGGCTGAGTACTGATGTAACTGGCGGCCAAGACCTTTGTTGCGACCTTTCCTTTACCCGTTCGATCTGGACCATATACAGGACTAAAAGACAAAGATGATCGTAGATCCTCAATGGTGATATTTGGATAGTCTGTTTGTAGCCGTTCAACAGCCCTAGACAGAACTTCAGCCCCCGTCAACACTTGCAGTTGTGTCGTGAGATCCACTTGAACATTCGGATCAGCAAACCGATTCTCTGCGGTCTTCGGCCCTAAACCATTCGGTTTGGACTGATAGTTGGACTCCACCAAAAGCTGCATCGTACTTTGATACAGGGGTTGAGTTTTTAAAGTCAGGAAAATAGAGCCTGCCAAAGCGCCCACAAAGGCACCTAGAAACCAAAATTTCCGCCGGATTAAGATCGAAAGCAGATGCCCATAGCCCCAGTCTTTGTCAATGGTTTGGGCAATCAAAGCATCTTGTTGATGCGCAAGCTTATTAGGGGGTTTGTATAAACTGCTTTCAGTCACAATCTGTATTTCAACTTATAGAAGGAACAAAAGAATTTTGATTAATCGTTTGAGCGGGATAAATTTGGTTAATAACTTGATGGATTTTTTGAAAGAAGACGGGTTCGGAAAAGTGTGACAGGGCATGGTTTCGAATGTATTGATAGTCCCATTCGATCTGTTGCGATCGCACGAGTGCTGCCTGCAGAGATGAGGCTGTTTGTTTATTGAAAAACACACCCGTCTGGCCTGGAACTTGGGTATCGAGTACACCACCCGCACCAAAAGAAACCACTGGCGTTCCGCTGGCATTTGCTTCAACGGGAACCAAACCATAATCTTCTAGGGCTGCCACGACCACTGCTTTAGCTTTGGCCATCAGATGACAGCGCTCTGCATCAGAGATATATCCTAGAAATTCGACGTTTGATTTAGCTCGACGTTCTAAATGCTCCCGTTCCGGGCCATCTCCCATAATCTTCAAAGGCCAACCCAACTGATTAAACGCATCAATAATAACGTCAACACGCTTATAGCCCAACAATCGGGCAGATACTAAGAAAAAATCTTCTTTTTGGTCCGAAAAAGAAAATTTAGAATTATCAATTGGATAGTTGACTACAATCGCTTGCTTACTATAAGTCGATTGGATACGGCCGGCGACTTCAGTCGAATTAGCAATATATAGATCGGGCTCTTGGGCATAGGCGAGATCAGCCTTCCTCATGACCCGAAACATTTTCTCGATAAAAGGGTAGAGATGCTGATAGTCTGCATACTCTCTCAAATAGGTTTGGGTGTCCCACAGAAAACGAGTGATGTTATGGCAAAAGCAGATATGTTTTGCATCCGATCGGGTTCGCACCGCTTTAGCAAAGCTGGTGCTACTGCTAATAATTAGGTCATATTTCTGTAAATCCAACGCTCTAAAAGCTGGATAATAGAAAGGAGCCAACAGCCTAAAATACTTGGTTGCCCCTGGTAATTTCTGTAAAAGAGTTGTATGAACAAGTCGATCGCCCAACTCTATCGTTTGTTGTGGATCGTATAGAGAAGTGAATATATCTGCACTGGGGAAGTGACGACACAACAGCTCGAAAACCCTCTCAGCGCCTCCGCGTTGGGTTAGATAGTCATGAACTAGGGCAATCTTCATAATTCGTTCGTACTTTAGCTGCTACTTCACCAGGACCCTTTGTTCAATTTTTAGAAATCACACGGATGTGGAGGAATAGGCTAGACAATATCATGAGCTTGACGATACAACACTTCGTAAAAGGATACCCTAAACATGAGAATTATTGCTTTATAAAGATGACAGAACCCAATTCAATCCATAGCGCAGCTACTTCACTGTTCACTGCATGGGTTATCTATTCTATAAAACTTCAATCTCAATATTCTCTGAAGAAAAGAAGCTAGGAATTCTCAATTTTTCTTTCAGCAATAGTCTCTCTTTCAACGCATGAGGGAGAATGATGTTTAAAGGTATTAGAAGTAAGTGAAAGTCCTGGGAACTTGGCCCAATTAGCCCACTTGCACCCCAGCAGGTTAAGTATAGCGTGGCATTTTTCCCCTCGCCAGATAATTTAGAAAGTTTTTCGTTAGTATCGGTTATCGATAGTTCTGAGCTTGGGTTTCAAACATCGATGCATAGACCCCATTCAGGTTCATCAGCGTATTATGATTACCTTCTTCAATCATGTGACCTTGTGACATCACATAAATATAGTCCGCCATCTTAACTGTCGACAATCGGTGACTAATCAAAATGGCGGACTGATCTTGTATGAGCTCCCGAAACTGTTGGAAAACCTCATACTCAGCTTTGGGGTCCATTGCACTGGTTGGCTCATCCAGAACAATCACTTGGGAATCTCGAAGAAAGGCACGAGCCAAAGCGATTTTCTGCCACTGCCCAATACTGAGTTCTTCTCCCTGATCAAACATCTTGCCTAAGACAGTATCGTACCCTTGAGGTAACGACTGGATCACTCTATCGGCCCCGGATAGTTGAGCCGCCGATCGGATTCGATGCTCATCGGCAGGTCTCTCAATATTCCCTAACTGGATATTCTCTCGGGCAGTGAAATGGTATTTAGCATAATCTTGAAAGATGACGCTGATATGGCTTTTCAGCTCAAGCTTGCTAAAGTTTTTGAGATCAATCCCATCAATTGTGATATTCCCTTCAGTAGGATCGTAAAGCCGACAAAGTAGCTTAATTAATGTCGTTTTGCCAGAACCATTTTCACCCACTAAAGCAATGACTTGTCCTGGCTGAAGCTTGAGAGAAACATTGTGAATAGCTTGACGCTGGGTCGTTACATATTGAAAGCTCACATTATTGAAGGCAACTCCAGTGGCTAAACTCCCTGGAAAAGGCTGCGGGCATTCTGGCTCCAAAACTTTTGATTCTATATCTAAAAACTCGTATAGATTCGCAAGGAACAAATTATCCTCATAAAGTCCAGATAGACTCCGTAACAAACCCTTCAGACTATTTTGGCCTTTTTGCAGTGCCTGATAGTAGAGAACTAAATCCCCTAATTTGAGCACTCCCAACAAAGTTTGTTGGACCATATAGACAAAGATGGCAAATACAAACAGTCCTGCAATTACCTGGGCTCCAAAAAAGGCAAAGGATCGTTTGGAAACTATGCCTACTTTTTCTTTATAGATTATTTCCCGTAACTGGGAATATCTGTGTTTGAAATGTTCTCCTAAGTTAAATAGACGAATTTCCTTGGCAAACAAATCGCTGGTTTGTAACCACCCCAAATACATCGCCTGCCGTTCCAGCTGAGTACGACGACGCTTCCAGTGGTACATCACCCCTGCAAACTTCATCCGCACCAACACAGTCGGAATAGCAGCAACAAACAAAATCCCCACAATGCTCCAATGCAAGGCTAATAACAATCCCAACATTGCGATCAGTGAAATTGAACTTTGCCCGGCCAAGGCTAACCGATCCAGGATACGGGGAGGGCGATAGGGAGCCTCTTGTTGTGCCCGCTGCAAGGCATCATAATACTGGGCATTTTCGTAATACTCTAAGTCGGCTGAAATAGATTTAGAGTGGATAATGCCCTGCATATAATCCGTGACCCGCTGAGCATGAGCAATGGTAACCAAGTCCGATAGCGAGGCAAAGAAGGTCGTACTAATCGTCAAGCAAGCGGCAACAACCAATAAAGGAACGATATCGTTGATCGCTGATGCCCGGTTAGAGAGTGCTAAGCTAATCGTCACTTGGTCGACAATCAGCTTAGTCATATAAATGGAAAATAAGGGTAGGATGCCCTGAATGATGACCAAGCCAATGCGCGCCAAAGTCCAGTTAGGACCGCTTTGCCAAACCAATTTCAAAGCTGGTATGAAGTGCAAGGGACGTTTGAATCTTGCTTTGATAAATCCAGTCAGCATAAACGGCCATTTGACAATGCATAGTGCAGAATTATCCTAACGCTGTACGAACACACTCAGCGAGAGAGGTGAAAAACATGGCCAGCCCTAGTCAAAATCCTGGGTCATAGGATGGAGCTGATCTGCCAGATCGTTCACATTTCAATAATGAGGTCGAAGTCTTAGGGAGACTGCCTTACACCCCAGAGAAGCAAAGTCGTCATCCATATGGCTAAGCTGAAAAAGCCTGCATCCGAACAGCAAGGACTCATTCAGCAACACTGAAACCGTTGATCTTAAACAGGCCGTTATCGAGGAGATGCAATGTTGTGATCTGTTTTAGCTCAAACAAATAGAGCCAGCATTTTGAAGGCTGACTCTGTTTGTATCAATATTCAGTTTATAGATAACTGAAAAGGATGACTATGACGTTACATCATCAATATCACCGGCAGGAATCGTCCCAAAAGGCACATCTGTCGCATTAAATGACGGTGAATTCTTAGTCATATCTTCTACGCTGCCATACACCTTCAACTGAGGTGCACCATAGGATCTTTTCATGGTCTTAGCTTACTCCTTACTTAATTTGTCTTTAGCTGTTCTGGCTTATGCATATGGAAGCATTTGCCAATTAACAGCGTCTAATTGTTGTCAATTAGGTGTTTTACCCCCCAGGTCAGCTGTGAAACAATTCAAGCTGGACCACGACGCAAACATTCTAGCAACAATCAAAAAATCGTGGCTGGGTAATAAACTATGACGTTATATCATCAATATCCCCAGCAGGAATGGTTCCAAATGGCACATCGATAGCATTCACCGATGGCGCATTCTTTGTCATATCTTCTACGCTTCCGTAAGCCCTCAATTGAGGTGCATCATAAAATTTTTTCATGGCCTTAGCTTGCTCCTTAAGTCATCTGCTTTTAGCAGCTGTTCTGGTTTACTTATATGAGTTGCCATACAAGTTAACAGCGTCTAATTAAAGTTAATTAGGTGTTTACCCCCCAGGTCAGCTGTGAAACAAGTTTCTAGCCGGACCATGATGCCGCTATTTTAGGCAGTATCCAGTGGAAAATCTTGCCGAGTGGACATCAATTCAGCATACAAATCCAGTTTAGACATTATAGCTTTTAAAATATATGGGGAGAATCTCAATCCTTAAATATTCATAAGATTTGATTACTATTGCGTGGATTCTGCAAAATTGGAGCTTAGATTAGCTTGTTGTAGCCAAAGAATCAAGTTAACGGCAATCCAAATCAGTAAAGTGTCGTTAGCTTCAGCATGTCCTGTGTGCCATCGATTGACTAGGTTAGTCAGCTCTTGCATATCAATAAAGTCTGCAATGGCATCAGGAGGATGACTGAGGACCTGGTGGATCAAGTCCGTACCGTATTTCTCTAGGGTATGGTCAAACGCTGTGCCCAAATTTCCTTTCCCTGCGCGCCACTGAATTTGGGGAGGAAGAATACCTTCGAGTCCACGTCTGATAATCAACCGAGTCCAACCATTTTGCATCTTCTGCTCCTCTGGTAGAGAGACACAAAATTCTACTAACCGCTTATCCCAAAAGGGAAATCGCAATTCAATTTGGGATGCGGCGGCTGTTCGATCCATCACTTCTAGGGTCGAAGAGACTAAGCCAGACGTAACATCAACGATATGTTCATGACGTTGAGATGGTTGTGCGCCAAAGCGCTGACGACGCAACTGTTTATAGCGCTGTAGCACTGATGCCCGATCGATAAAGTCTGGGCTAAGGGGAATGGCCCAAGGCATTGCTGGAGCTGCCTGTGATGCACTAGGGTCTTGCTGTCCACGAGATTGCCAAGTGTTGACTTTACGAATAATTTTGGTGATCTTTGTCTTCTTGAGGAGGGGGTTGATGCCAAATTTACGGACATAGGACCGATACAGTGGCCATAAGTCGTAACCGAAGCTTTGACAAAACCCGCTCATCTCGCGCCATAACTTGAGCCAATGTCCCGCTTTGGCAAGGGTGCGCAAATACCCTACTCCATGGGATACCGCCTGATCACCATCAAAGCCATCCAATAACACCCGGACGGATTGGCCCTGAGCGATTTGATATAAGGCATGGGTTAAGTGGGAGTTACAGGCAAATAAGGGTTCGTCTTGAAGGGCCAACATCTGCTGATAATCTGTCCAGGGTCCGAGTTGATCTCCCTGTACATACTGAGGCTCGATAGGCCGCTGATGAACCACTGCATTAATGAATTCCTGTTCATCAGATGCCGTTATTTCATTAAACACGGCAGAGAAGGTGGGGAATTTAGCGGTCTCTTGTGCCTCCTGTCTCAACTGGGCAGTCATACAGGTGATGGAGGAGGAGTCAATGCCACCACTTAACATCGTGCCCACGGGAAATGCACTTCTGAGGCGACAGCGCACTGCTTCGGTAAAAATAGCTTGAAACTGTTCAGCATAGGCTTGATCGGACTCAAGCTGTAGTTCAACGTCAGGATCGAGAGACCAGTAGGATGAGATGTCCAGATTGTTTTTGCTCACCGTCATCCGGTGAGCAGGAGGAAGTCGCAGGATCTGCTCATAGAAGGTCATTTCTGAATCAAACAACATGAGGGTCAGATAGTCGGCGACTCTGGTTTCATTTAAGGCTTTAGGCACTTCTGGCAGGTGAAACAGCGCTTTCATTTCGCTTGCAAAGGCAAACACCTGTTCAGAGGCATAGTAAAAGAAAGGCTTGACCCCAAAATGATCGCGGGCACAAAACAAATGCTGTTGAGTGGCATCCCAGAGGGCAAAGGCAAAGTCACCCAGGAGAAATTCAGGACATTGTTCACCCCATTTTTCGTAGGCAGCAAGAATGAGAGCGCTATCGGTAATAACTTCGGATGTAGGCTGTTCCAGGCCCAACTGGGTCATCAGATCAGCACGATTATCAATCCGCGCGTCGGCAGTGAGGACTAAGGTTTGGGAGGCATTGCTGAGAGGAGGCGTTTCAAACCGGGATTCTGGGGTTGTCTGTAATAAACAATGGCCGAGGCCAACCTGATCTTGACTCCATATATTTGTCCCATCCGGTCCCCGATGGGACAGAGATTGGACCATTTGATGCAGATGATCAATCCCCCCAGGATGAGGGTGAGGATAAACAAAGCCAGTAATTGCGCTCATGATGACAGAAGGGTCGAAATTTAGGAATGAGAAGTGGGTTCAATCTCTTTAATCATGAGAAATCCCTCTTGAATCAAGTTCTGAGTTAAGGACAATCTGCCAGCATCATTAATCAAACCACCAATATCTTTTATGGCCAGACAGGAATGGTCGATCAGATCGGTCAGGGAAGCCGCTAGAAAGATAGGAAAGGTTAGGCTTTTTTGATAGAAGTTCAAAATAATTTGGGTTGAACTTCTATCAACTGAAAATAGGATATTGGGCCTACGGGCAACGACAGAATCGAGATTGAGCTGTGGCAGATGGATCAGGTCTTGGAAGCGGCCTTGGTCTTCTGATTTGCGATCGCACAAAAATACCCCATTCTTCCGCTCCACCAATTCTTTGGTCTTCACCCTATTCATTAAGGACTGGCTCAGGGTTTGAAACGATTCATCAAAAGCCTGCTGTTGCTCAGAACTGGAAAAACCGTGGGGAATCGCTTTCCGAAAGGCCGGGTCAGCCTGGGCAATGGTGACCAACTCCTCCAAGAGTTCGTAAGCAAAGGTGGGATATAACCCTAGGGATGCGTGGACTGAAGTGGTTTCTTGACTGGCCGCTTGATGGACCACACCCCGAGGAATATAGAGCAAATCACCAGGCTGGAGCATTACCGTTAACTCTGGCTCAGCCAGTTCATGGCGGCCAATACTTTGATCTCTGATGTGAGAGGGTAGCTCAACGGGGGAATGGTAGAGTTTCCATTCTTTCTCCCCGGTGATTTGGAGAATAAACACATCATGTTCGTCGTAATGAGGTGCTAAACCCTGGGCTTGGGGGGGCGTGATGTAGATATTGGTTCGGAGCTTAAACTTCAGCTCGCATTCTAGGGCACTACAAAAGTGTCGCAGCTTGGGAATTTTCTTGTGGGCCCCGTTGATGGTCAAGGTTAAGCCCTGGTGCAACAAGCTATACAGCTTGTCATTGTCAATAAAATATTGTTGGGATTTAGAGTGGCGTTCGCACCAGTCTTCCAGACTTAGCTTATTGCCCTGATCCACTAGGCGGAAGTTATTGTAATCCGCCAACAAAGCTTTGTTTTGCAGCAGTAGATCGATGTCGCCTGGATCTAGGACCGACCCATAAAAAAAGGCATCATTCCTGGGCAAATGAAGCGTTTTTGCTTCCCAATAGGTCTGGAAAAAATCTTCAATCGTGCAGGGAGCGATTAAACGGGCAAACTGAGACTCAACCTTCATGGGCCAGGATGTGATTTTCAACTAGGGTAGCAATGTCCGGCAGTAAATCTAAGGAAGCTGGTCGTAGAAGACGCAAGAGAGGCACCTGTTGAGCCAGTATCATCAGTTGCTTAAAATGGCTGGCCCCTCGCTCCTGCAATAAAGTTTGCTCAAAGCGGGTGACATAGGAGTTTTGCATCAAATGTTGAATAATCTCCTGGGGCGGCAACGGCTTAATGGCGACTTCGTCTCCTTGCCCCAGCACAAAAATATATCTAAGAGGCAGAATGTCAGCCATAAAGCCCGAAGAGAGCTGATGATTCCGTTTTTCTAAGCGGGCACCTAATCGCGGCAAATCTTCGGGTTGCTTGCCAATGCAAGCGACGGCATCTGGCCACAGCTTAATTTGAGGAAAGGCAGGTTGCACCTGAATTTGATGACGTTGGATTTCCAGGGCCACCACATCATCCGCAATTAAGCTATGGCCTCGATCATGCAAGGTAGCTGCCATCGTGGATTTGCCCCACCGTTTTTGACCGATAAAGGCCACGGCTTCGCCTTCTAAGGCCACAGCGCTGGCATGGAGGACCAAAAATCCTCGTTGGTGCAATACGACCCCCATCACCGCGCCTAGAATAAACAGGCGAAGGCGATCCTCATCCAGATCGATCTCTAAATCAATCAGGACATCTTGCCCTTCCTGAATCAAAAACGTCCCCACTCCCTGCCAATATAAATACATCCCCGCATCTGTATTTTGATAGCAATGCAGGGTGTTTTCGGTTTGCAAAGGACTATCGGTAATGGCACCAAAATGAATCCAAACATCCGCATCAGTTGCCAGGGTAGAGATCAGTTCTGGCAGTTGAATTTCAGACTGTAGGGTCAAGCCATAGGCTGAGTAAAAGTGGGACATGGCAATTGCGGTTATCCAGACTCAAAGAATAACGTTTTTAGGCGATTTTTGCCTTAAGCAATCAGGGTTAGATATTTGAGAAAGATAAAGTAGAGCCTGGAGAATCAATCCTGCAGATATAGACCGCCAATCCCTACCGTGGGTCCATAGGCAGGATTTTCTTGAGGTTGGACTTGAGTTTTTTCAGGAACGGTTGAGCGGATTTAGGGGAGTTGGCAGTAAACAGCTCATAGATTAACTGTTCGAATAGCGGATTGGGCACCATGGGGTCTGGGTGAATCATGGCATCTAGGTCCAAATTAAAGGTCGGCAACTCATTCAGACCTTGGTTTCCTTGGGTATGACTGCCTTGAGTACCAATATTAGAAACCAGATTGACCTTGGGCACCACGGTAAGACCATTCTGGGCAAGACAAGAATAAAACCACGGAATATCCCAAACTTGTTGGTTTTGATAAGCCCAGTCAAATAATTGGGTAACCCAATCTGCTAGGGCTGGCTGCGGAAAAAATTGGGCCTGTCGATACTGAGGCCAGCCCGTCATTTTGAGGTCGTAGCATTGCCAAGCCCTGCGCCAAGAGGCCCATCCCCAAGACACAAAAAATTTAGAAAACACATAGGTCTGGGGAATCGGTAAGGTATCTCCCAGAAAATTACTGCCGGAGATAGTCATCACTTGAGATAGATGACGGTACTGGGCCAACATGGCTTGGCAAAAAGGGAAAAAACTGGGATGGGGAAGACAATCATCTTCTAAAATGATCGCTTCTTCCACCTGAGAGAACACCCAATCCAACCCCTGGGCATTGCAACACCGCCCCCCAAGATTCGAGTCTGAAAAATGGGTGAGCACCTCGCACTCCCAATCCACTTGATCGACAATGGCTCTAGCTTGCTGGCATAATTTTTGGTCCTCTGGAACATCAGCTCTCGGGCCATCTGCAACGATTAACAAAGCTTGTGGTTTGGCCTGGGCAATCGCGGCAAACACCTGACTGGAATATTGAGGGCGATTGAAAATATGAAACGCAACGGGAGTGGAAAGGGGCATCAGGAGTGCCATGGAAGAAGAAGCGGAATTTCAGACAAACCAGCTGACAATCGAGAAGCGCTCACCATAGGTGACCGGTTTAACTTCATGCCAGAGATCGGATCGAAACGCAATCAGTTGACCTTGTTCAGGCTCCAGAGGGAAGCCATAGTTTTGACCGCGAGCATCATCAAGTAATCCATAGAGGGCTAAGGCTCCGCCCCCAAAGGTCTGAGGACTAGGCTCAGCGGACATACTGTTGAGGAAAATAATTAAAGACACCAGTCGATTTTTTTCAAACTTAGAGCCCGGTAGGCTCGGATCGATGACATCTCGATGAAGGCCAAAAAAGTCGCCCACTTGATAGCGATAGCAGGAGGGGGGTTCTAAGTCCTGGAGTTGGACCTGGAAATGGGTTTCTAATCGCGGCTTAATAGCAATTAAGCGCTCACGAATGCTCTGGGCCGTGGTTTGACTTATTTGCAACTGGCCCGTTTTTCGTCGACTATTGTCGGTCACAGCCTCACCATATCTTGTGAGGCGAGCGGGCTCACAGGGGCAGGTCTGTGCTTCCGTGAGGTAGGACTCACAAAATTGTGGATCTAAAAAGCCGGGGTCAACAAATACCCCCAAGCGTTCAAAAAAAGCAGCGCTAGGCATTGCTCCGAACCTTTTATTCAGCGATGGAAAAATATTTAATATTCTAGATCAAGTCCTCAGAAGATGAGGCTTAGATCTTGGAATCAAATGATGGCATTGGTGTAAAGCGGGATAAGTCATTCACAAAGCCCATGATCACTTGCCCTTGCAACTCAACCCAGGCATGGGCTTCTAGAGAATGGTCTTCTGCTTTAGCAACCCCAATTTTTAGCTCGGGTTCATAGCCTCGCCGACAAATTAACACTTGAGTGACGAGGGCTCGAGCTAAACATTTCACCTTTCCTGGCATAAAGCGGCTGCTGGTGTTCACTGCCCAGACCACTTTACCTACGGTCCTACGACTAATCTTAGTCAGGGTAGGCGATTGATAGTAAGCAGACGTTTGGTGAAAGTTGACCAGCCATTTTTGCAGGATTTTGAAGGGTAGCAACCACAACCCCAATCGAACCAAGCCCAAGAGAACGTAGGTTTTGATCAGGAGGGTGCGATCGCAACTTCGCAACCGCAAAAATTTAAGCACTGGCGACATCTTTGATCTCAATCAATTCCGATTCAGCCATCTCATTTAGCAACCTCATGACATCTTGTTCACACTGGTCCGACCCAACTTCGTATTGATCTAAAATTTGGTCGCAGATATCTTTAACCGATCGAGGTTGCTGAAGTAAATTCCAAACACTTGCACCCACTTCATTCAAACCGAAGTACATTCCTGTCTTCAGGTTGAGGATAACTGATTCCCCGGCTAAGTCAGATGAGACTTGCTCTGGGGTCGCAACAACCGTTGTATTCGTTGAAATAGTGGTAGTCAAACTCATAACCCTTTAAAACAATCTAATATAATGCAGATTTCGTTTAAGTTAGCACAGATATTTTATATTTATCCGTAGGAATTAAAACATTTAACCATTAGCTTTACAGGGATTGTCGACTCATTTTTCGCCAGACAACTTTGACCCATTTTATGCCGTGTTGACGATGCCGCTGACAGACTGTATTTCCGCTGCTTACCTTTTTGAATTGCAGAATTTTTCAACGCAACGCACAAAGATTTCCACTCCCATGGCTAAAGCAGTCTCATCAAAATCGAATTGGGGATGGTGGTGGGGATAGGCTAATCCTCGCTCGTCATTGGCTGAACCCAAAAAGAAGTAGCAACCTGGAACTTCTTGCAAAAAGAAGGACATGTCTTCCCCTCCCATGGTTTGACAGTTGGGAACCACACCTGTTGGTGTTTCAATCACTTCAGTACTGATGGAGCGTACTAAATCTGCGATCGCAGCATCATTTATCACAGGTGGATACAGTCGCCAATACTTTAAGTCGTAGGTGGCTCCCCAACTTTGACAAATCCCCGTCAGGATATCCTGCATACGCGGCTCAATCAGATGGGCCAATTCTGGGTCAAAGTAGCGAACCGTGCCGCTCATAAAGCTGGAGTCGGCAATCACATTAGAAGCTGTGCCCGCATGGAGTTGTCCGATGGTCACCACAGCTGAATCGAGGGGATTGACATGGCGAGCCACAATGGCTTGGAGGGCGTTGACGATTTGAGCGCTGATCACCACTGCATCCGTGGTTTGGTGAGGCATGGCGCCATGTCCCCCCTTGCCCTGAATCTTGCATTCAAATAGATCCACGGCAGCCATCAGCGGCCCTGATTTGACGCCAACGGTGCCGAGGGGGAGATTGTTCCATAAGTGCAGGCCAATAATGGCATCAACTTGCGGGTTTTGCAGAACACCCGCCTCAATCATGGGCTTGGCCCCACCCGGAGATTCTTCAGCAGGCTGGAAAATGATCTTGACCGTACCGGCAAAGTCTTGGCGATGTTGAGATAAATAGCGGGCTGTTCCCAGAGCAATGGCCGTATGTCCATCATGGCCGCAGGCATGCATGACCCCATCGTGGCGTGACCGATAGGAAACCGTATTCTCTTCCTGAATGGGCAAGGCATCTATGTCTGCCCGAATCGCTAACACTGGCCCCGGTTGTGCCCCAGAGATCGTGGCCATGATACCCGTTTCAGCAATGCCTGTTTGATGGTCAATGCCCCATTCTGTTAAGCGCTGAGCTACAAATTCAGCAGTGAGATGCTCTTTGAATCCAAGTTCTGGATATTGATGCAGATGCCGTCGCCAAGAGACTAAATCCAGTTGTTGGATATCTGAGCGAATGGAGGTATCAGAATGAGGAGGAGAAGAAACCATAGTACTCTTCCCAAAACGGGAAAACGGTCAATTACTTCTTTAAGAATACTATTCCTAGATTTTTCACGAGCAGTAAGCCAAAAACCAAATTAGCAACAAAAACCAGTTGATATCTTCATTCTCACAGTCTTAACTCTGAACTTAGAGTAAGCTAACCATCAACGGATGGGCTCCACCGTTATTATCTAAAATCTTTGTTTGTGTTCTGCGGCTAAAAGACCTCAGCCTTACTGACTGATGATCCTACGTTTGGTGGCTTCGCATTTCAACTTTTAGTTCCAGTTGCTAAGCCTTGGTTTTAGATGAATTACGCCTTGAATATTTATTGCGAAGTGGGTTGATTTTTGGTGGGTCAGCTACGATCCAAAAAAATTTGCTACTGGTATCTGCAGTTTTCTACTCCAAAGCTAGCACTGGATATTCGACAATCATGCCCATAGTTCAGGTCGGCTCGCGTCAGTAAAGCTAAGCTTCTAGCCGTACTTTTACCAACCCTTCACACTATCTTTATGAGCTGACTGCCTGACACATCTCTGAAAGCCTTTTCCTCGTATGGGTTTGCACTGTAAGAATAGCAACGCTGCCCCTAAGGCAAGAGAGTTGGTAATACGTTTAGGTTGCGTTTGACGTGTGAACAATGCCAAAAGCTAGCCTTATACACCCTGCTATTCAGCATCCAAAAGCTACGTATCTAAAGGCTTTGAGGTACTTATGTCAGGCAGTCAGCTTTATGAGTCTCCAACAGAAAATTATTAAGGCTGCCATTCAAGGTCTGATCCAACTTGCAAACGACCCAAAATCTCAGGAAAAAGTAATGGACCTTGCCCAAAGTGCCTTTGACTTTTACCAGGTCAAAACTGGCCAAGTCAACTTGCAGTCTAGTGAAGATGCGGTTAAAAGTGCTGTAGAGTCGTGTATTCGTCAAGACGAGGAGAGCCAAGCCAGAGTTGCAGCATTCGTGTGTGCGATCTACGCTCAGCACGACGTCTATCGTGGTGCCCAAGTTGGAGGTAGCCTTCGGAAACGGTTTGGTCCATCTTGGTTCCCACGTATCAAGGAACATGAGGAGCGGTACGCTTTGAAAATAGACAAGGCACTGGAAGATTACCTATACCAGCAGATTCAATCTACTACTGACGCCTAACTCAAGTAATACAAAATCGCATGGAATACAGCAATCCAAGATCAAAGGCATTACTTGATTTCAACCTCTCTCGTATCACTGCTAGTTGAATCGACACGGTTTATTCTGGCATCGTCTGAGTATAAGCCCTTTAGATAGAAGCATAGAGCTGCTCTGCCAGGATAGAGATCTCATCTTCCATCGTTAGTAACTCTAGCCAATGGCTAGGTATACCCTGCACACCATAAAAAGCACCTGCCAATTGACCACAAATAGCAGCCGTAGTATCAGCATCATCCCCAAGATTGGTTGCTTGCAGAACCGCCTGTGCAAAAGTTTCTGTGGTCCAGAAACACCAAAGAGCCGCTTCTAGACTATCTACGACATAGCCAGAACCTCGAATATCTTCCAATGTTTTGCTTTGATAATCTCCCTTGGCTATAGCTTGTATCGAAGGAGAAATTATACCTGCTGGTTCTTGCTCCATAAGGATTTCAACTTTGCCAACTCCTGATAAGGCGCGAAAGAGCATATCACCAAATAATTGGCTGGCCTCAATACATTCTGTAGCCCCATGAGTGGTACGCGAACTTTCACCACATAGATACAAGGTGCGATCGCGATCTGGGTAGCAGAACATAGGTACTGGGGCCAATCGCATCAAACACCCATTCCCAGCTGATCTAGGGTGAGTAGAGCCACTGAAAAGGATATCTGTAGTCTTGTATTGCTCTAAAGCTTGCCTAACAGTATTTCCAATATCGAAACAGTCACCTGTACTGCTGAGATAGCCTTTTTCATACCAATCACAGTAGCGATTCATCTGATCTGCCGCGTCAAATTTACCTTTTTGAATCAGGCTAGTGGCAAGACATAAGGCCATTGAGGTATCGTCCGTCCATTGTCCTGGTTGCAGATGAAACGGACCGCCGCCCACCATATCGGTGACGGGGGCAAAGGTTCCTCGCGGCTGAAACTCTACCGTTGTCCCAACGGCATCACCGACTGCCAACCCCAGTAAACATCCTCTGAATCGTTCGGATATATCCATACCTCACCCTTTCCGCTTACAGCCGCAAATTCACTGGAACAATCTACCTATCAAGATTGAGTATTCCTCTCCTTGCTGCGTTACCTACTACTAAACCGAAAAAACACTCAAATCTGCAAACAACCTAATCTTGTTTCAGTGCTGGAGAATCTCTGCTAACATGAAAGCGCTTTAGGGCTTGTAGCTCAGTGGACTAGAGCACGTGGCTTCGGACCACGGTGTCGGGGGTTCGAATCCCTCCTGGCCCGTTTTTTAATTCACTCAAGTCAATGTGCTTGAGTGAATTGTTGTTTCTTGAGTTAGCCTCACAGTATGGGTGTTCGCGTTCGGCAGCATGTTAATCCTCTGAGTCAAAAATTCCAGGATGCGATCTCACCCCCGGATTGGCCTGAGATCTTCGCCCAACCCAAGCAGCCTCTCTATTTAGATATTGGCTGTGCTCGCGGACAGTTTTTACTGGATATGGCCCAACTACGCCCCCATCACAATTTCTTAGGGGTCGAAATTCGGCGGCTTATGGTTCAATCCGCCCTACAACAACGCGACGAATTACAGCTCAGCAATCTCCATTTTTTGTTCGGCAATATTAATACGTCCCTCGACTCCCTAGTGGGTGCCCAATCAATTACCGGCGTCACGATCCAATTCCCTGACCCCTGGTTTAAACGCCGCCATCAGAAACGGCGGGTGGTTCAACCCGCATTGGTGAATGAGTTGGCCACTTGCCTCAAACCAGAAGGCCTACTGCTGATCCAATCGGATGTATTGGAAGTAGCGATTGAGATGTGCGATCGCATCGCCGAACACCCTGCCTTTACAGGAACGACGCCACTCTACCATTGGCTACCAGAGAGCCCTTTCCCCGCTGCCACAGAGCGGGAAAAGCTGACCTTATCAGAAGGGTTACCGGTCTACCGGTATTTATTTCAAAAGGGAGTCAAGACAGACTCTAAATGATGGTGTTATCAGGAATCTCAGCATTCTTCAGCACCACAACGATACCGCTGCGAATGTAAAAGCCATGCTCTTCCTGATTAGATTCTTCAACATTGTCTTTATTGACAATCTTGACGTTGCGGCCAATCCGGGCATTTTTATCAATAATAGCGCGGCTGATTTTAGTATTTTCACCAATACCGATGGGAACGCTCCCTCCTCCTTGACTAGAGGCACGCTCAGCAAAGGGCTGATAATAGTCAGCACCCATCACTAAGGCATTGTCGAGGGTACAGCCTGATTCAACCCGCGATCGCACACCCAGTACTGAGCGATTAATCTGGCAATTCTTGATAATGCAGCCTTCCGCAATCATCGATTCCGTCACATGACAGTCTAGCTGCTTAGTAGGAGGCAAATAGCGAGAGCGGGTGTAAATCGGAGATTTCTCATCATAAAAGCTAAAGGGAGGCTGAGGTTGGCGAGTTAAAGCCAAATTTGCCTCATAGAAAGCTTCAATGGTCCCAATATCTTCCCAATAATCATTAAAAAGATAGGCTTGGACATTGTAGTCCTTCGCTGAGCTAGGGATAATTTCCTTACCAAAGTCAGTGGAGTCAGGCGAATTCTTGAGCAGATCAATTAAGACATCTTTCTTGAAGACATAAATGCCCATCGAAGCAATAAACGGCTTTTCTTGAGCTTCTTCTGGGGTCAGCCCGAGGGTGGTAGTATCCACCTTCATCCGTTCCAGTTCTTCACCTTGAGGCTTCTCACTAAAATCAACCACACGCCCAGTTGACTCATCAATCTTCATCAGGCCAAAGCTGGGGGCACGATAGGCATCAATGGGAAGCACCGACAGGGTAATATCTGCGTTCGTACTGCGATGGCGCTCAATAAATACGGTGTAGTCCATGCGATACAGATGATCTCCCGACAAAATTAGGATTTCATCCACATCACGCTGTTCAGCAAACATCCACATGTATTGTCGAACGGCATCCGCTGTTCCTTGGAACCAATTGGGATTTTCAGGGGTTTGTTGAGCAGCAAGCACCTCAGCAAAACCATCGCTAAAGCTGGAGAAATGATAAGTTTGGGAAATGTGGCGGTTCAAAGACGCGGAGTTGAACTGCGTCATCACGTAAATTTTGTTGATTTCCGAATTAATACAGTTACTCATCGGAATATCAATGAGGCGATACTTACCTGCCAAGGACACAGCAGGCTTTGCACGCTGTTTGGTAAGAGGATATAGGCGTGTACCAGCACCACCACCCAAAACAATTGCTAGAACTTTATTCATACTTTAAATGACACCTTAACTGCCTATCGCCTCCACACTCCAGTGTCGGACGGTCCGTTACAGTTGACAAGGGCCAATTCGTTAAGAGCTATCAAAAGTCTTCGCAGTACTCCAACCATAGCTAAAAGCTTGGTTGGTGGTGTAGCGGAGTGTGACTGAAAGAAACAACCCTTCGGCAAAGCTCAGGAGCCTAAGTGCAGTATCTACACAGTAAATAGTATTATGTAGGCATGCTTAACATGACCTGGGAATTCAAACTAGAACCCACTCCTGAGCAAGTTATAGAGATTGAACACACCTTAACGGTGTGTCGAAAAGTCTGGAACTTTGCTTTGCGTGAGCGTAAGGACTGGCTTAATTCTCGTAAATGCTCAGTGAATGCTTGTTCTCTTAGGCATGAGTACATCATGTCAGGTGATGAGCCATTTCCTAGTTATCACCTTCAAGCCAAACGTTTAACCCTTGCTAAGAAAAAGATTGCCGAACTCAAAAGCGTCAATGCTCAAATGCTTCAGCAAGTCTTGAGACAACTGGATGCATCCTGGGAGCGTTGGCTGACCAAGCAGTCGGGTCTACCTAGATTCAAAAACCAAGCTCGAATGCGAAGCTTTGTATTTCCTCAGATGCTCAAGCATCCTCTCAGTGTAAGAGGCATCAAGCTTCCGCAACTGGGCTGGGTCAAAGTGAGATGGTCTAGAGATATACCCCAGATATGCGAAGTCAAACAAGCTCGTATTGTCCGTAAGGCGTCGGGGTACTTTGTCATGTTGAGTTTACAGGCTGATGTGGATATTCCAGAGGTGCCCTTTCATGGCCATCCGGTGGGAGTTGATGTGGGATTGGAATACTTTCTATCTACTTCAGATGGCTTACAGATCAAACATCCTCGCTTTTTTAATGAGTTGCACCGCAAGCTGAAATTGCTGCAACGTAGACTCAAGACCAAGCAAAAAGGGAGTACTAACCGGTCCAAACTGCTGAGGAAGATCGCCAGAGCTCATCAACGGATTGCCGACACTCGTAAGGACTGGCATTTCAAGACCGCCCATCAGCTTTGTGACCAAGGAGATTCCATCTTCGTTGAAGACTTGGATTTCCGCATAATGGCGAAAGGGTTTTTGGGTAAACACACATTAGATGCTGGCCTTGGGCAATTCACTAACCAGATCCTTCCTTGGGTGTGCTGGAAGCGTGATGTTCATTATGGCAAGGTTGATCCAAGAGGAACTAGCCAGGAGTGTCCAGATTGTGGAGCAACGGTGAAAAAGGATTTGAGTGTCAGGATGTCTCACTGTTTAGAGTGCGGCTCAATTAAGCCGAGAGATATTGCGGCAGCTCAAGTGATTTGTACCCGTGGGCAACGGGGAATAGAAAATGCCTGTGGAGTCGAGGTGACGGGGGGTTCAGTAATGAATTCTAGTCAACTGGCTTTGAAGCAGGAAATCTTTGGAGCGATCTAAAGAATCTCCTTGCATACCCGATAGGGCTGCTGGGAGAGGATGTCAAGGTTCGATCACATTCAAATCTTCTAGGGCTGTCTGGATAGATTGAGTCAACTCATCCACAGCCTTCCTGGCTCCCTTGCGGTTGGCACTATAGGTGGGCCACCGGTCCGTCACGGAAATAGGATCACTAATGGTCAGCTTCAAGGATTGGGTCCCTAGCTGTGGCGGAGAATGGGAATCGCCCCCTTGAAGGAAGGTGATAATTTTCCACATAATCAGAACAATCTCGGCAAATCGATCTCCGGTCGGTTTCTCCAAAATATAGGTGCCATTCACCATGGTTAGCCGCTCAACCATCCGCATATGTCCAATTCGGAGACTCGCCTCTTGGGCTAACCAATCCGCCATCCCCCGTTCAACAGGAGTCAGCTGATCCAAGTCTTGCCGATAAATGCGATCAAAACTCGCCTGCTCTAGACGCCGACAACGATCCACGATCTCTCCTTTAGCCGTGAGACCAAAGTAGGATTCAGCAGCTTGCAGTGCGATATCTAATTGCTGTTTCAGTTGAAAGGCAAGTTTGGCATTGCGATCAGAGGGGTCATAGGGCACCGGCTCTATCTCTGGACGAGACAAATGGTAGTACTTGCTATAGAACCGATCCATTTCTACCAGAAGACACTCACCCAAGCGCAGCACTCGACCATATAAAACATCTTTTTCAGGATCTTTGAGGAGGCCTGGCGGAGACACTTCAGCTGGCAATTCCATTTGAGCTTCCAGCTGATCCAGTAACTCTTTGATGGCTTGCCAAGGAGGAGAAACATAGCGATACCGAATCCGTAACGGCACAATGTAGACTGATTCCGACCGATTCGCTTTCTGCAAGTCTTCGATACACCAAAAGCCCATTTGGGCGACACCCGGCTCTAACGGACTCACCAACTCATTATGTTCATTGGTGCCTCCTTCTGGTGCGATGGCAATGGGATAAGGGCTATTGGCAAAGATTTCACGAGCTGCCCGCAAGCCCATCCGATCCGCTTTCCCCCTAAGAATCGGTGTCCCCCCCAATCTGGGGAATAACCAAGATACAAATTCCCCTGCCCATAGGGGAATACCGCGGTCGTACATAAAGTGGCTGTAGGTAGGCCGCTTAAAGCGAATCCCTGTTTTGCGCGCTTCCTTGGGAACTAGCCGCCACAGCATATAAGACATGGCAAAGGGATCTTTGGTACTAGGATGCCGGAAGGCCATCAAGAACCGAGTATTACCGGCCTGAAACTCCTGGTACAGCTTGACTAAAACCTTTAAGTTTTCGGCTTCAACGGACGTAACAGAGAGCTTCCAGGGCATCCAGGCCGGTAACAGAAAACGGACGGTTTCTATCACCCAAGGCGTGAGACGTTGCGGAATAAATGCTAGAGGCGGTTGAGCTTTAGAAACGAACTTGGGCAAGGATAGCAGCTCCCTATTCAGGTTTGATTGATCACGCTACCCTAAGAGAATAGCTTGTTTATCTTGGACTGCAAGACTGACTTTATGGCCGAAACACCCCTACAGCGACCCACTACAACCGTTGTCTTGGCGATGAGTGCAGACGGCAAAATTGCCGATGCCCAACATTCTCCCCCTGAGTTTGGGTCTGCTGAAGATTATGCCCATTTAGAGCGACAGGTTGCGGCGGCTGATGGCATACTTTTTGGATCGGCCACCCTCAAAGCGGGGGAAACCGCTATGCGAGTGGTGACCCAAGATCTCATTAATGCTCGATTAGATCGGGGCCAGCCTGAACAACCAGCCCAAATTGTCTGTACGCGTTCGGGGGATTTAGACCCCAACCTCAGATTCTTCCAACAAGCCGTTCCCCATTGGCTAGTCACCACCCAAGCGGGTGGGCAGTCCTGGCAAGAAAAATCCCATTTCGAGCAAATTTTCACTTATGAAACAGCTACCCAATCCATCGATTGGGCTCAGGCACTTGCAGCAATGGCCGCATTAGGAATTCGCAACATAGCAGTCCTTGGAGGAGGCCAAATTGTGGCAGCCCTGTTAGCAGAAGATTTAATTGATGAGCTTCACCTAACTGTTTGCCCGATCTTGCTTGGGGGGAAATCAACCCCCACCCCTGTCGCTGGCAAAGGCTGGCTACAACAAGATGCACCTTGGCTAGAGCTGCTTTCCGTTAAGCAAGTTGAGAACGAGTTATTTTTGCACTATCGTCGCCGTCGTTAGCAAGCATTGACTAGAGCAATACTCTTAGTCTGGGTTTGCTAACTGCTATTACTCTGAATCAGACTCGTCTTCGTCTGATTCAGCAGCAGCGGGACCTTCATGCTTAAGGGTCAGATAGCGAATCACCTGTTCACTAATGCGCATTTCGCGTTCTAATTTTGCGATCGCATGTCCCAGACCGTTGTAGTTCATCTGGATATAGACGCCTTCACGGAAATTTTGGATCTCATAGGCCAACCGACGCTTGCCCCGGTGTTGAGTATCAATTTCCTCAACCCCTTGTTCTTTCAGCAGGTCTTGATACTTATTAATCGCCTGATCCAACTGCTCTTCGCCTAAGTCTGGGCGCAGAATATACATCGTCTCGTAAGCAGTCATGAAATTTTCTCCTTATGGGCTTGAGGCTTCTTGTACACAGGTTTATATCTGCAGTGCATTGATCACGTACAGTTCAGATGCGTAAGAAGCAAGGATCTAGGATTCTAGCATTTAATGCCTGGCACGATACACTCTCTGTCCCCCTTCATCCAAGAAGCAATCAGAGAATAACTAATCGGCAGAAAGGTTTAAGTCAGTGGTGATAGACCTAAAGCTAGGCCTTGCAAAATAATAGCCTTGAAATAGCTGAATATCCATTTGCTTGAGAATATTCAATTCTGCGTCAGTTTCAACCCCTTCTGCAATGGGTTCAATGGCTAACTCCCGACAGACTTGAATAATCCCTCTGACAATGGCTTGACGACCTTTATCTTGGTCAATATTGCGAATCAAAGCCATATCCAGCTTAATGAAATCTGGCTTAAAATCAGCGAGAAAATTCAAGCCAGAATAGCCAGCTCCAAAATCATCTAATGCTGTTTTAAACCCCAGTTTTTGATAATGCTCAATAATAGCCCGGACATGGGCATAGTCCTTAACCTTCTCAACTTCCGTTAATTCAAACAAAATTTTGTTGAGGGGGAAATTGTATTGTGTAGCCGTTTCAATGGTGGTGCGAATACAAAGATCGGGCTGATAGACTGCATTAGGGAGAAAATTGATACTGACCATTGACTGAATCCCCAACTCAGCCGCTAACTGAATCGCCCGAACTCGACAGGCTTGATCAAAGCGATATCGACTTTCATCCGTCACCTGCCCCAGAATACTCGCCGCAGACTCATTATTAGGGCCACGCACTAGGGCTTCTTGAGCAAAAATAGTGCCATTACCCAAATTTACAATGGGTTGAAACGCCATTGTGAAGTCAAACTGCAGTTCGGGTGTACTCAGACATCCAGAACATCCCACTGACAAAGGTTCTTGATCCACCACGATAGTGTTTTTGAGACCACAGATGAAAAATTGAATCTTCCGCACATAGCGACGGCAGAAACTCATCAAACCTAAATACAGAGAATCAAAATTTCAGCTATGTGCAGATATAGCTAGTGTGCCCCAAAAGAGTGGACTTTCCACATACACACAATCCATCAATATCTCTTTCTACAGCGTTAAACCGAGAAACGATTAAATCTGCATATTGACTGCATTTGAAATAGCGGGAATTTCGGCATATTGGCCTTGAACCGTTTTAAATACGCTATAGGCAAAAATAGCGAAAATACCTAAGAAGATGGTGTTGAATAGCGTTTCAGTCAACAATGCAAGCTGAAGCCCTTGGCTAATGATCGGCAATACCAAGTTGCACACCATGAGTATGAGATCTAGCAAAATCGCTTGCAACACATTAAAGCGAATAAAACGACTAATATTTTCATTCCGAACGACGGCAAAAAACAATCCCATAAATAGGATTAAACCTGCAAACGGAATCAGGCGGATAAATTGGGCATAAATTTGTACAAGCGGAATGATGGGCAATAGGCCAATGCTAGTCAGTGTCGGAAACTGGCGCATAATATATTGGCCATCACCGTAGACAATTGCATCCATCAGAGGCAGTAAATAAGGCAACGCGCCAAACACTCTTTCGGACCAAGGGGTTGAATCATCCCAACTCATTGCATTGTCTCCCAAATTATGGATTCACACCGTTTCATCAATGTAACGTATCTCCATTCCCGTTTTAGGAGATTCCACAAAAGAACTAACAATTGGCTGAAATCATTACCAGGGACTAATCACGGGTTTGGGCGTAAGCCGCATCAGAAATCAAGGGCACCTCAGCATGATGTCCTCGCAGAGATTGAACCACTGAGAACACCACGATACCCAGGGTGCCTAGGAATAAAACATTGGACAGTACCATGACAAATAGTCCGCCTCCTGAAGTCGTACTACCCACAGAACTGCCCAGAATACCTACTACCTGCAGAACCATCAAAATTATTGTCAGAGATATCCCGAGCATGATCGCCTGCATGGCGTTATAGCGAATGAGATGACGGATACGGTTATTTCTGACGACACCAGCATACAGGCCGATAAAAACCATCAATCTGACAATTGAGAGTCCCCCACCACCAATGAGATAAATGGGTAGGAGTAACTCGATGGGGAAAAACAACAAACGCAATGGGGGGAATTGACTAAATATAAAACTGCCAAAAGGGTAAGTATTCAACAAGGGCACTAGAAACGGTAAACAGGATAGAAGCCGCTCTTGTGTTGTTGTTGCTCCACGCAAAGCCATACAAGCCCCTTTTTTAAATGTGGATTATGGATAATCTTCACTCACTATAAGGGATAGTTCCCAATCGCCAATCACCCCTTCTGAAAAGTCTTTGACTATCCAGCAACGGAAATATGGTGGGTTTACCTGAAGCAACGGTCAGGTCTCAACCCCATACCAACCCATTACTCCACTTCAGCAACTCGAAATCCCATTTGACACCGGTATTGCTTCGGCTGCACCTCAGTCTCTGAAATCTGTTCTAATAAGTGACCACAGCACAATCGATTCTGGTGCCATCGAGGCTGGCCCTGGCGATTGGCCAGTAAACAAGACTGGCAGACAACTTGCGGAGAGAGTAATTGATCTTCAGTTAGGATGACTAACATTATCAACCTCCAAACACTTTGATCAGCTCTACATACCATTTTAGGCGACCCATCTAGGAGTTGTCTGCTATGGGCTATTAAGAATTAAGCAGAGGGGTTAGAAGATGCTGTCATTTCCATCAGAATCCAGTCCCCTTGAACTGAGGTGTTAAGGACGCTTATAGGCGTTAAGATAATTACTTTAAAGATCGTTGTTATCCGTTGGGGAAGCAAGAAAAACACACAGCTAAGGACCTATTAACGTACCGATGCTGTTCGATCGTAGCTTTGTTGACACTGGAAAAGGACAGGCTGTGCCATGCAAACTAGCTTAGATATTTTGACAGAAACCGATCCTGCGATCGCAGGAATGCTACAGCAGGAATTACAGCGCCAGCGTGATCATCTAGAGCTGATTGCCAGCGAGAATTTCACCTCAGCAGCCGTCTTGGCAGCACAAGGCTCGGTCCTCACGAATAAGTATGCAGAAGGACTCCCCGGCAAGCGTTACTACGGTGGCTGCGAATTTATTGATGCCGCTGAGCAGCTGGCCATTGATCGAGCCAAGGAATTATTTAATGCGGCCCACGTTAACGTTCAGCCTCATTCTGGCGCTCAGGCCAACTTCGCCGTTTTTCTAACCTTACTCCAGCCAGGCGATACCTTCATGGGGATGGATTTGTCCCATGGGGGTCACTTAACCCATGGATCTCCAGTGAATGTCTCGGGCAAATGGTTCAATGTCGTCCAGTACGGCGTCGATCCAGATACCGAACAGCTCAACTACGAGACAATTCGCGAGCTGGCCCTCAAGCATCGGCCCAAAATGATTGTCTGTGGTTACTCTGCCTATCCTCGCATCATCGATTTTGAGAAATTTCGGGCGATCGCAGATGAAATCGATGCCTACTTAATGGCAGATATTGCCCATATTGCTGGCTTGGTGGCATCCGGTCATCACCCCAATCCTTTACCCTTCTGTGACGTAGTTACGACAACCACTCACAAAACCCTCCGAGGTCCCCGAGGCGGTCTGATCATGACCAAGGATCCTGAGCTGGGTAAAAAGTTCGATAAATCTGTCTTCCCCGGCACCCAAGGCGGCCCCCTAGAGCATGTCATTGCGGCTAAAGCAGTGGCCTTTGGTGAAGCCCTCAAGCCTGATTTCAGCGATTATTGTGGCCATGTGATTGAGAATGCCCAAACCCTAGCCAAACAACTTCAAGAACGTGGATTCAAAATCGTCTCTAACGGTACAGACAATCACCTATTACTCGTTGACTTACGGTCTATTGGCATGACGGGCAAGCAGGCCGATCAGCGGGTCAGCCAAGTTAATATCACAGCCAACAAAAACACCGTGCCCTTCGACCCAGAATCTCCCTTTGTCACGAGTGGACTCAGATTAGGATCTCCTGCCATGACCACTCGGGGGATGGGGACTGCAGAATTTACCGAGATTGCTAATATCATTGCTGATTGTCTGATAAAACCTGAGGATGCCGCCGTCACAGAAGACTGCCGCCAACGCGTTGCCAATCTCTGTGCGCGATTCCCCCTTTATCCTCATCTCACCAGCCCTGTGCCTGCTTTAACCCAGTAAGCATCCCCCTTGGTTTGGCAACGAGGCTTGTGTTTATCCCCGTTCCTCATGCATGATGTCATTGTGACAGTTCATTAAGACTGTTTTCTATTCTGCATGGTTTGCTCAATTTTCTTTACGTAGCAGGATCTCGGATGCCTTACCATCTGGTTGCCTTTCTCGTGGCTGCCCTCGTGGTCCTCTGGAGTACACCAATCGTTAAAAGGATTGGTTTAAAGAGTGGCTATGTAGACATGCCCGACCCCCGAAAAGTCCACAAGCGCCCCATGGTGCGTTTGGGGGGTATTTCCATCTTTATGGGGACCCAAATTGCCCTACTCATTGTTGCCATCTCCGGCGGATTTGGTGACCTACCACCCGCATCGGCCTCCGAAGTCTGGGGGGTGGTCATTGGGGGCATGCTGTACTTCTTGATTGGCCTTGCCGATGATTTATTTACCCTAACGCCTTGGTCGCGGCTGTTAATGCAGTTTGCGGTGGCTGGAATGGCCTGGGGGGTTGGGGTCCGCATCGACTTTGTCACATTGCCTTTCTCTGACTTAGGACTCATCAATATCGAGTGGCTCAGTCTGCCCCTGACCTTAATATGGCTAGTGGGCATGGCCAATGCCGTCAACTTTATGGATGGATTAGATGGTCTAGCGGCTGGCATCTCAGGAATTTCAGCAGTGGTGATGTTGGTGGTCAGCTTATTCATGAACCAACCAACGGCAGCTTTGTTGGCTGCAGCCCTTGCAGGAGGAGCTTTAGGCTTTCTTCGCTATAATTTCAACCCTGCCCAGATATTTATGGGAGATGGCGGCGCTTATTTCTTAGGATTTACCCTGGCAGGCGTTGGGGTAATTGGCTTGGTCAAAACGGTGACGACTGTCGCAGTTGCCTTACCCTTTGTCATCTTGGCAGTACCCATCTTTGATACGTCGACAGTGGTTCTTAACCGGTTACGTCGAGGGAAGTCTCCTTTTAGTGCTGATAAAGGTCACCTTCACCATCGTCTTCTAGAAGCAGGACTCTCTCAACGGCGCAGTGTCCTTCTTATTTATGCCATTGTTTTTTGGGTCGGCAGCTTAGCCATCGCGATTGCTGGCATTCCTGCAGGTACAGCCTATGCGATTGGAGCGACTTTACTCTTGTGTTATGCCATCTGGCGCGCTTGGCAGCGGTTGCAAGAACCCCGCACGTAAGGAAGAGCCAAGGATCTCCCCATTAAACCAATCTACGTTCTACAAACATTTCTCTAATCATCCATAAGCCCGATTCTTTCTGCAGACGGCAGCGGACAGGAGCAGAGTCGAAGTTTGTAATTGGCACACCTAATGCGGTGGCTTTAGATTGAGTATCGATAATGGCACAAAATGCTTCAGGCGTTTCTTCCACAATGCTGTAAACGTTAATGCAAAGACAGGGATTGATAAACCATGGGAGAGACTCAAATACTCGTTTCTGTGTATTGATATAGGCTCGCTTACTGCTGACGCCAAACAGATCTCCACGATAGCGGTCAGACAGTAATAGCTTGAGTTTATAGGCGTTCTTACTATCGTAGGCTTCCTTAAAGCGTTTGAAGGTCAAGACCACATGTTGAGGAAGATGGGGTGGATTGGCCTGTTTCTCATGCCAAACTTGTAGCCACTTCAACCCCTGAATCGCTGTCGTGACAAAAAGTCCTGATTCAAACATGTTTGGCCTATTCTTTCGCAAAACGCTGGCTTTAATTTACCCAATCAGCTATCAAACCGAGTCAGCTCGTCACATTTACGTTAGAAGTAACGATACAGTGTTGAGGATAAGTCAACGAGATTAAAGGGTATGAGCCGAAGCGCTGAGGTCATTTGCGTGGGGACAGAGCTGCTCCTTGGAGAAGTACTGAACTCAAATGCTCAGTTTTTGGGGCAGGAATTGGCTCGGTTAGGTATCGCTCATTTTCATCAGACAGTGGTGGGAGATAACCCCACTCGTATCAAACGTGCGATCGCATTAGCCTGTCAACGCTCTCAACTCCTGATCTTCACTGGTGGCCTGGGACCGACCCCAGATGACCTCACCACAGAAACCTTGGCTGATTTCTTCCAAGCTCCTTTGGTCAACCATCCCGAAATTTTAGAAGATATTGCCCGTAAATTTGCCCAGGGCAACCGAGAGCCCAGTCCATCCAACGACAAACAGGCCTTACTCCCCGAGGGCGCTCAAGTCCTACCTAATCCTATCGGCAGTGCCCCTGGTATCATTTGGCATCCACACCCAGAGCTGACGATTTTCACCTTTCCCGGTGTTCCCAAAGAGTTTCATCGGATGTGGCAGGAAACAGCCGTACCCTATCTGCAATTAACAGACTGGGTGACCGCCCAAATTTATAGCCGGGTCCTCCGGTTTTGGGGTATTCCCGAATCTACTCTAGCGGACCAAGTGGCTCCCCTATTAGCCTTAACCAACCCCACCGTTGCGCCCTATGCCAGCAAAGGACAGGCTCGATTACGAATTTCCACCCGCGCCACCTCACAGGAGACGGCCTACCAAGTCATTACACCCATCGAACAACAAATCCGACAAATTTGCGGACTGAACTGTTTTGGTGCCGATGATGAAACCTTGGAATCCATAGTTGGCAACCTGCTACAACAAAGAGGAGAAACCCTAGCCGTTGCCGAATCCTGTACGGGTGGAGGACTAGGGCAACGACTTACTGGTGTATCTGGTAGTTCAACCTATTTTTTGGGAGGGGTAATTTCCTATGCCAATTCTGCCAAACGAGATTTGCTGAAGGTAAACACAGCAGATCTTGAACAGTATGGAGCCGTGAGTGCAATTGTGGCAGAACAGATGGCAGCAGGAGTGCGATCTCAACTTCGTAGTACTTGGGGCATTGGCATTACCGGCATTGCGGGTCCAGAAGGTGGCACCGAGACTAAACCGGTTGGCCTGGTATATATCGGATTATCAGGACCACAAGGAACCCAAAGCTTTGAATATCAAATTAGTCCGTTAAGAGGACGGGACTGGGTTCGACAGATGAGTACGTCCCATGCCCTCGATCGGTTGCGTCGCCAACTGCTGGCAGAGCAACCATAAAATTGCTAGCGTAGACATCCGGGCTTACACGTAATTTGGTTACAGAGACCACACAATCAATCAGTAAATATGCTACGTTAAAGAAACGTTATAACATTTTTTGTTTTATAACCATCTGTAAAAACAATCATATAGTTTTTCGGATGCGTTACAACGTCACTGCGAGGGATTATTTACTCAATGGACTATTTAGATAAAATCATCGAAAAAATCAAGAATTTTGCTCGTAAGCTCGTTGAAGTTCTGGTTGGTCCAGAAGTTGAGCCTGAACTAGAGATGATTCCTATCCCTGTTCGAGATCGGCATTAGACTCCTTCTATTACTTATCAGTTCGTCCTTAGGTTTTTTAGAAATCTAATGATGCTAATGGGCTTTGCTGTTTTATGCTGCTAAATAGCCGTAAAAGATGGCAAACTTCGAATGTCATGACTAACCAGCGCTTTTCGCTGATTTCCTGTGAGTCGTCTTAGCATCCTGGTCCTGCACGGTCCTAACCTAAATCTACTCGGTCAGCGTGAACCCGGTATTTACGGTTCAGTCACCCTAGAAAAAATTAATCAGCAGCTGCTATCTCTGGCAGAGAAGCTGCAATGCGATATTGCATTCTATCAATCCAATCATGAAGGCAACCTAGTCGATACTATTCAGGAAGCCTTGGATTGTCATGACGGCATCGTCATCAATGCAGCAGCATATACCCATACCAGTGTCGCTATTCGCGATGCTTTAGCAGCTGTCGCTATTCCAGCTGTTGAAGTTCATCTGAGTAATATCTATCGCCGCGAAGACTTTCGGCATTATTCCTTTATCGCGCCAATCGTTGTCGGTCAAATCAGCGGATTCGGCGCCCAGAGCTACTCCTTAGGACTCCAAGCCTTAGTTAATCACTTACAAACCCAGACTTAATCCTGCCCTAGGCGATTCATTACGAAGTCTAGACTATAATAAACTTTTGTTACTGAAATCCGGGATTGTCGAGGGAGAATTCCGTGAGCCTGCAGTTGGTATCGGAGTTCTAAATGCTAAGACTGGAACATGTTAGTAAGGTCTATCCCACGGGCGAAATTCTCAAAGACGTGAATTGGGAGCTAAAACCGGGTGATCGGATTGGCTTAGTGGGCGTCAATGGTGCAGGCAAATCTACCCAACTCAAAATCATTGCTGGGGAAGTAGAGCCAACATCGGGAGAGGTCATTCGTCCCAACAACCTTCATATTGCCTATCTCAACCAAGAGTTCGATGTTGTCACAAGTCGAACCGTACGGGAAGAATTTTGGACCGTTTTTACAGAAGCCAACCAAGTTCAGCAACAGCAGCAGCAAGTCCAGCAGCAAATGGAAAGTGCTGATCCAGACACCCTCGACGACTTAATCCATCAGCTGGACCGGCTACAGCGTCAGTTTGAAGCCTTAGATGGCTATAACCTAGAGTCCCGGATTGAAAAAATCTTGCCGGAAATGGGCTTTAGCTCCGAGGATGGAGACCGATTGGTCAGTGCCTTTAGTGGCGGTTGGCAAATGCGGATGTGCTTAGGTAAAATCCTGCTGCAAAGCCCCGATATTCTCCTACTGGACGAACCGACCAACCACTTGGACCTAGAAACCATTGAGTGGCTAGAGACCTATTTAAAAGGACTCACGACCCCCATGGTGATTGTGTCCCACGATCGCGCCTTTATGGATCGACTCTGTACTCGAATCGTGGAAACTGAGCGGGGAGTGGCTACCTCTTATTTGGGCAACTATTCTGCATACATCCAACAGAAAACAGAACAGCAATCTGCCCAGCTGAGTGCTTATGACCATCAGCAAAAAGAACTCGAAAAACAGCAGGCCTATGTGGATCGCTTTCGCGCAAGTGCCACCCGCAGTACCCAAGCAAAAAGTCGCGAAAAGCAGCTCAACAAAGTAGAACGAATTGAAGCCCCCACTGCCGATGTCCGCACCCTAAAGTTTCAGTTTCCTGCTGCACCTCGTAGTGGCCGAGAAGTCATCATCGTCAAGGATATGGTGAAAACCTATGGAGACGATATTCTTTTCCTAGGGGCCAACCTATTGCTAGAGCGTGGCGATCGAGTGGCCATCTTAGGCCCGAATGGGGCCGGGAAATCCACCCTCCTGCACATGTTGATGGGAACAGAGCCACCCGATGAAGGTACCATCAAGTTTGGAGAGCATAACGTCATCCCAGGGTATTTTGAGCAGAACCAAGCAGAGGCTTTGGATCTTTCAAAAACCGTGATGGAAACCATTCATGATGAGGTACCTGATTGGAAGAATGAAGAGGTACGGACCCTCTTGGGACGTTTCCTCTTCAGTGGCGAAACTGCCTTCAAACGAGTGGAAGCTCTGAGTGGAGGGGAGAAAGCTCGGTTGGCCCTAGCCAAAATGTTGCTCAGCCCCGTCAACTTACTCATTCTAGATGAGCCGACTAACCACCTCGATATTCCAGCAAAAGAGATGCTAGAAGCAGCACTACAGGATTACGACGGCACGGTCGTGATTGTGTCCCATGACCGATATTTCATCTCACAAGTCGCGACTAAAATTGTGGAGATCAATGAGGGAGAATTGACTCTCTATCGGGGCGATTATCAGTACTACCAAGAGAAAATAGCTGCCACAGCCGAGCAAGCAAAACAAGATAAGATTGCCGCCGAGAAAGCAGCCAAAGCTGAGGCGAAGCGGACCAAGAAGCGAAAGAAAGCAAAAGCCAAGGTTTAGTAGTAGCCTGCAGTAGAATCTCAACCGTTTTAGCCCCCTAAAACACACCATAATGCTGCTGAAATGCATCAGGTGGCCTATTTTTCTCCGTGCTAGAGTATGGTCTGGTGGCGATCTTTCAGCATTATGGTATTCAAAAATTTTACTTATCCGACTGTGGCACTCATTGGGGTTGCAGCAGTTGCAATTGCACCTCAACCTGCCCAATCCCTCAGTCCTGATCAAATCAGTGGCATTGCGAAACAAGTCACGGTTCTAATCGATGGTCAAAATCCAGGATCAGGAGTGATTATCAATCGGGATGGCGATACCTATACCGTTCTCACTGCGTTTCATGTCGTCGGCACCCCCGATGAATATGATGTTGTCACCCCCACCGATCAACGCTACAAATTAGACTATCAAACCGTTAAACGCCTGCCAGGCATTGATCTAGCTGTCCTCAAGTTTAAAAGCGATAAAACCTACAAAGTCGCCGACCTGGGAAACTCTACCCAAATACAAGAAGGGAAGCCCATTTTTGTAGCGGGATTTCCACAACCGACTCAAGCCATTAACTTATCGATTTACCGATTTACCGAAGGGCGGCTCACCGCCAACTCGTCTAAACCTTTAGCCGATGGCTATGCCCTGGTTTATAACAATTCCACACGGCCTGGCATGAGCGGCGGCCCCGTCTTAGATGATCAAGGAGCCCTGGTCGGAATTCATGGTCGCTCTGATGCTCAGCAACAGGGCAATGTCTACTTCAAAAATGATACGAACCTGGGCATTCCCATTGATACCTTCTCAACGATGGTCCCTCAGATAGGGGTTAAGTTAGATTCTAACCTTGCAACCTCTCCACCTAGCCCATCCAATCCCTCTATTCCTCCACGCCCGCCAGTGCCCCAAGGACCAAGGGCAGGTGACTTTTACCTCCAGGCCACTGATAAGCTGCAGCGGGGAGATTCCCAAGGGGCGCTGCAGGATCTGAACCAGGCGATTAGTCTAAATCCTAGCTATGCCAGTGCTTATGGCGATCGGGCCACCATCAAGTTTCAGCAAGGCGATCGCCCAGGAGCGCTCGCAGACTTAGACCAAGCAATCCAGATTGATCCTCAGTTAGCAGATGCCTATGGGATTCGCGGACTATATCGGGTGGTCACTGGCAATATTCGCGGGGCTCAATCCGACGTTGAGAAAGCAGTTCGTCTAAAACCTGAAATCGGCTATGCCTCTCGGGGAGTCGTACGCTGGTATCGCAGTGATTTATCAGGGGCTCAATCCGATTTCGATCAAGCATTAAACCTCAAAGCCTCTTTCAAGGATGCCTATGCTGTTCACTATTTTCGTGGGTTTGTCCGGTGGCAGTTGGGCAATTATGATGGCGCTCTGAAAGATCTGAATCGTTCCATTCAGCTCAATCCTAAATATTTAGAAGCTGTAGGCGTTCGGGGAATTTTGCGTTTCCAAATGGGAGACAATCAAGGGGCCTTACGGGACTTTGATGAAGGCATCCGCATCAATACTGGCAGTAGTGATATCTACACCATCCGCGGCATGATTCGCCTCACCCAAGGCGATAACCCAGAGGCCATTTCTGATTTTGATCAAGTTATTCGCATCAAGCCTGGCAATGTTGCTCTTGCGGATATGTATGGTAGCCGAGGAATTGCCTACTTCCAGGCGGGGAATGACGAACAAGCTCTTGCCAGTCTTCAACAGGCGGTTCAACTGGCAAAAGATCCGAGCAGCCGAGATTCCTATCAGAAGTTAAGTAACGCGATTAACCAAGTGCAATCGCAACCTGCATTACGCCCTAAGATGAAGGCCTTTATCCAAACCTTTATGCAGAGCTATCTAAAACGATATATCGGCCAGTATGTGCAGTCCTATCGTCCTCTCCAAAGCTAGGGGCTGATCGAGTAATGAGGCGAGATCAGCAGGGGCTAGCCCAGCATGTTGGCTGAGGTTAGCCCTCTCAAGGCCCAAGACTTAGCAGAGGCAGTAGCTTTAGATCTGCAGATTTTTGGTGGCTGGTGGAGTTTGCAAGGGTACCAGCAAGAATTGGACCGGCTGAGCAGTACTTTATTGGGACTACGATTGCGAATGGAGGCTTCGAATCCTGCAATCCGTGATGATCAGACAGCGTCATCTCATCCCTTGATTGGCATCAGTTGTCTATGGAGAGTCGAAGACGAAGCCCATATTACGATGCTGGGTATTCATCCTCAACATCAAGGGCAAGGGCTGGGCCAAGCCCTATTAACATCACTCTTAACATTAGCCAGACTTGAGCAAGCCAATCGAGCCACGTTAGAAGTCAATGTTGCCAACTCGGCAGCCGTGAAACTATACAAAAAATTGGGGTTCAAAACCGCTGGGCAACGGCCCCACTATTACGACAACGGTGAGGATGCCCTCATCCTCTGGCAAGGAGATTTACAGACCTCTCAATTTCAGCAATCTCTTGAGGTATGGCAACGCGACACTGAGCATCAACTCGCCCTGTGGGGATGCAGTGGTCTAAAGATGATCTGGGGTGATGCTAAGGCAGACTCTTAAAGTAATTTCGTAATATCCACACCCTAGTTTGATCATTTATGACCCAATTGTTGGAAAGATAAATCTACAATGGATCAAAGGAAAAAGCTGTTTTGGTCAAAAATAGGATTTTTCGTTTACGAAAGTTCCTCATCGATTCAGTGAGAATCCTTATGTAATCACCAATTCAGCCGATCTATCGTGCTAAAATTGGGTTTACCAGCAAGCAGCAGGTTGTGGGAAAACGCCATGTTTGAACGCTTTACAGAAAAAGCCATTAAAGTCATCATGCTGGCTCAAGAGGAAGCCCGCCGCTTGGGGCACAATTTTGTCGGCACAGAGCAAATTCTTTTGGGCCTCATTGGAGAAGGAACAGGCGTGGCTGCCAAAGTTTTGAAATCCATGGGTGTCAATCTTAAAGATGCTCGCGTTGAAGTAGAAAAAATTATCGGTCGCGGTTCTGGGTTTGTTGCGGTAGAGATTCCCTTTACCCCCAGAGCAAAGCGCGTTCTCGAGTTGTCCTTGGAAGAGGCCCGTCAATTGGGTCATAACTACATTGGCACTGAGCACCTGCTTTTAGGACTCATCCGTGAGGGTGAAGGGGTCGCCGCCCGTGTCCTGGAAAATCTTGGAGTTGACCTGGCTAAGGTTCGCACCCAAGTCATCCGCATGTTGGGTGAAACAGCAGAAGTCTCTGCTGGCGGTGGACAAGGACGAACCAAAACGCCAACCCTAGACGAATTTGGGGCCAATCTAACTAACCTAGCGACTGAAGGCAAGCTCGATCCGGTCGTCGGTCGTCAAAAAGAAATTGAGCGCGTCATTCAGATTCTCGGCCGTCGGACCAAAAACAACCCGGTCCTGATTGGTGAACCAGGTGTGGGTAAAACTGCGATCGCAGAAGGTCTCGCCCAGCGCATCGCCAATGGAGATATTCCCGACATCCTGGAAGAGAAGCGCGTGGTTACCTTGGATATTGGTCTGCTGGTTGCCGGCACCAAATATCGAGGTGAGTTTGAAGAGCGCCTCAAGAAAATCATGGATGAGATTCGCCAAGCCTCCAACGTTATTTTGGTGATTGACGAAGTTCATACCCTCATCGGTGCGGGAGCTGCTGAAGGGGCCATTGATGCCGCTAACATCCTCAAGCCTGCGTTGGCTCGGGGTGAACTACAGTGCATTGGTGCCACCACCTTAGATGAATATCGTAAGCATATTGAGCGGGATGCAGCCCTGGAACGTCGTTTCCAGCCTGTCATGGTGGGTGAGCCTTCTGTTGAAGAAACCATCGAAATTCTGTATGGCCTGCGCGAACGCTATGAGCAGCACCATAAGCTCAGCATTTTAGATGAGTCTTTGGAAGCAGCTGCTAAGCTCTCTGATCGCTATATCTCTGATCGCTATCTCCCGGACAAGGCCATCGACTTGATTGATGAAGCTGGATCCAGAGTGCGGTTGATTAACTCGCAACTGCCGCCTGCCGCCAAGGAATTAGACAAGGAACTTCGCAAGGTCCTCAAAGATAAGGACGATGCAGTTCGGTCTCAAGACTTCGATAAAGCGGGTGAACTGCGGGATCGCGAGATGGAGATTAAGTCCGAAATCAAAGCCATTGCTCAGAACAAAAAAAATTCTAGTGATGAAAAGACAGACGATTCTCCCAAAGTAACGGAAGAAGATATCGCCCATATCGTGGCCTCCTGGACTGGGGTTCCCGTCAGTAAGCTGACGGAATCTGAGTCTGAGAAGCTGATGCATATGGAAGATACCTTGCACCAGCGCTTGATTGGTCAGGATGAAGCCGTACGCGCTATCTCTCGGGCGATTCGGCGGGCTCGTGTGGGTTTGAAGAATCCCAATCGTCCCATTGCTAGCTTCATTTTCTCTGGTCCGACCGGGGTGGGCAAGACAGAGCTAACTAAGGCTCTAGCAACCTACTTCTTTGGGGCGGAAGAAGCCATGATTCGCTTGGATATGTCTGAGTACATGGAGCGTCATACGGTTTCCAAGTTGATTGGTTCACCTCCTGGCTATGTTGGCTATAACGAAGGTGGACAGCTCACTGAGGCTGTTCGACGACGTCCTTACACCGTGGTCCTCTTCGACGAAATTGAAAAGGCCCACCCTGATGTCTTCAATATGCTGCTGCAGATTTTGGAAGATGGTCGCTTGACCGATGCCAAAGGACGGACGGTGGACTTCAAGAACACCTTGCTGATCATGACTTCGAACATCGGGTCGAAGGTGATTGAGAAGGGTGGCGGTGGACTTGGCTTTGAATTCGCCGAGGATGAAGCGGATTCCCAATACAATCGGATTCGCTCCTTGGTTAACGAAGAGCTGAAGGGCTACTTCCGACCTGAGTTCTTGAACCGACTAGACGAAATCATTGTCTTCCGTCAGCTCAACAAGGCTGAAGTTAAAGAAATTTCTGAGCTCTTACTGAAGGAAGTCTTCGTCCGCTTAGAAGAAAAGAACATCACCTTGGAAATCACGGAGCGCTTTAAGGAGCGTTTGGTGGAAGAGGGCTACAACCCCAGTTATGGGGCACGTCCTTTACGTCGGGCCATTATGCGCTTGCTGGAAGACACCTTGGCCGAAGAGATTCTCTCGGGTCGGGTGAAGGAAGGCGATACTGCCATCGTTGATGTCGACGAAAATCAGCAAGTCAAGATTGCCCCGGCTGAAAAACGGGAACTGCTGCCTCAAGCCGCAGAATAATCAACGACCTGCTCATTGCTGAAAAAGGGAAATCCGAAAGGGTTTCCCTTTCTTGTTACTACCTCTATAACGCCCAGGACGATCTATGACTGCAGAGACCCCTGTCCACAACCACGATCACCACGACCATGATTCCTGTACTCACAGTCACGGCGTTATCGATCCCAGTTTGGCGAGTTCTGAACGGGGCTTGTGGGCCGTCAAATGGTCTACGGCGGGACTGCTCATCACGGTTTTACTCCAAGTGGGTGCGGTTTATCTTTCTGGCAGTGTGGCCCTCTTGGCTGACTTACTCCACAACGTCGGCGATATTATTAGTGCTTTACCCTTGGGCATTGCCTTTTGGATGGGACGATTGGCCCCTAGCCGTCGATTCCAGTATGGCTATGGTCGAGTTGAAGATTTAGCTGGCGTCATGATCATTCTGATTATTGCGGCTAGCGCCGTAGCTACGGGATATGAATCGATTCAGCGATTTATCCATCCTCAACCTTTGGAGCACTTGGGAGCCGTTGCGATCGCAGCCGGTATCGGTTTCATCGGCAATGAATCCATTGCTCTATTTCGCATCCGAGTCGGCAAGGAAATTGGTAGTGCAGCATTAGTCGCAGATGGATATCATGCCCGCACTGATGGGCTTGTCAGCTTAGCAGTGGTCATCAGTGCCATAGGGTTATGGCTGGGCTACCCTTGGGCTGATCCAGTGGTGGGGTTAGGGATTACTTTCGCTTTACTGCATATTGTTTGGGATTCTGGCCAGACCGTTTTGACGCGGTTACTAGATGGCATTGAGCCTGGAACGACAGAGCAATTACAGCTGGCCCTTGCCGAATATGACTATACAAATTTAAAGGCCCGATGGATGGGACATCAGCTTTATGCTCAGGTTTGTCTGGCAGTAGAGCCTGAGATGAGTGTTGGAGACGGGGATGCGATCGCAAACCAGCTTCGTACTCACCTCCAACAAGAAATTCCTTATCTATCAGACATTTGTATAGAGATGCAGAAAAAATCCTAACTCTTGAGATGCAGACTCTACTACAACACAAAATCTAACCAAACTATCTTGAATTGCCACATCCATTGACTCTAGAAGCCATCAACCGTCTGATACTTCATTTTCCGTAACCTTCAGGCACAAGAATTCAGTCTATCTAGTCAGATGTTGTACAGTGATCTGCAAAATCTGAATTCCTAGGAGTTGAGCATATGAATCTTGACCTGGCAATGACGATGGTATGGCTGTGTTTAGGGTTGAGTTTGGGGTGGTTAGGGTTACTTCTAGCCCTCAGCACAGCCAATACTCTGCAAAAGATTCAGCCCAAACAATCCAAAAAGAAACAGTCCTCGCCCTTTAAGTTAAAACCTTTCTGGCAAGGGTGGTCAGATCAGATTCAGCTTCCAGTCTCGGACCCAACAGCCAGCAAATTGTTGGGGAAGCTCATTCCAGGCGAACAGACTATCCCTGCAGCATCCAGCCCTCTTTCACTTAATCATCCCCCTTTGGCCTGTGAGTTGGAAATCAGATCCCTCTCAGTCAGTCCTAGCTGTTGTTTACTCCATACCAAGCAAGGCTCTCCACTGCATGGCGGGGCGATTTCGACTCGGTTAACTCGGTTACGACGGATGGGAGTCTTGTTATAAAAGTCATCAATTGGGAGGATTTGACATAATTTGTAATAATTTGTTAGGGTGATGAACGGTAAGCCCCATAAAGAGTAAGTAATTATGCTCAAGAAATTAATTGTTCCCTTGACCTTTGCAGCATCAGTGTTTTTTCAGTCTGCTGCCTTGGCTCAAACGGCAACTTACTACAGTGATTACTACCAGGGCCGCCAAACTGCATCTGGCGAAATCTTCGATACATGGGGCAATACTGCAGCTCACCCTAGCCTACCCTTCGGCACTTGGGTCCAGGTGACTAATCTCAATAATGGGGCTTCAGTCAGTGTTCGCATCAACGATCGATGCAACTGCGGGATTGACCTCAGCAAAGCTGCTGCTGGACAGATTGGTCTTCTGCAATCAGGTGTTGCACCCGTATCCATCCAAATTCTCCGGTAAGTGACTGTCTCCAACTGTTGGATTGCAATAGATTGATCAGAATTTGCTCTGAGTTGAAATCTTGATATTTCCAGAAGCCTCCTAATTGAGTTAGGGGGCTTCTTTGATCTCTGCCCTCAAGTACTCAGTGCGGGTTCAGGGAAACTTAAAACATAAGAATATCTCGATCAACTATTCTGCTGAAGCTTTTGAAAAATGCGCAGAAGTAGGGGAACCCCGATCAGCGCAGACGCGATCAACGCCAATAAAATTTTTGCCAGACTCGCCGTTAAAATCCCTTGATAGAGATACCAGAGGATGCCCATCAACACGATGGCTCTGAGGATCAGACTTTGGGTTGAATAAGCGATACTGCCTTGTTGTGTAGTCAGCGGCAGGACAGATTGAGTTTCCCAAGCCAGATTTTTATTCAAACCGAATTGGTAAGAGTCTCCTGCCAACGTAGAAATCTTGAGTACATATCCCCCTGTTAGGCTCAGCAATACTGCTTCACTCACTGTGTCGAGGAGAATCTCCCAATCTCCACAAAATAGATAGGATTCTGTCAGAATCAGCATTCCGCGCCGGGACGTTACCCATTCAAGTTCATACTGCACCGGAGAATCGGCCTTCATCTTTCTGGCTTTCGTCACACCAGAAGCGAGTATCTGAACATTAGGGTACTGCTTTCGAAACTTCTGCAAGCGAAATGGAACGAGGTAAAACACATAACACGTCGCACGGCTAAATCCAATCAATACTTGTTCCAGCCAGTCAGTAATATGGGAAAGCATGGGAAAGTTGATTGCTGAAGTTTTATCAATCTAGATTTAGGAATAATACTGCCATCTTGATACAATTCCCTATCCTTAAGTATTTCACCACCTCTGAGTGAACTAGATATCGCCCAGTATTGATTGCTCTATTGTCCGATCTATTTATGACCGCCACTCAACTCCATCCCTCCAAACAACTGAAGAAACTACAAGCTCGCCTCAGAGGGCTAGTGGGCAAGGCCGTTCGTGACTACAACATGATCGAAGCGGGCGATCGGATTATGGTGTGTTTGTCTGGTGGCAAGGACTCCTACACCCTGCTGGATATCTTGCTGCACCTACAGCGGGCTGCCCCCATTGATTTTGAGATCCTGGCCGTCAACCTCGATCAAAAGCAACCCAATTTTCCAGAACAGATTTTACCGACTTATCTAGACCAACTCCAAGTCCCCTACCGCATCGTCGAAGAAGATACCTACAGTACGGTCAAACGAGTCATCCCAGAGGGCAAGACCATGTGTGGTCTTTGTTCTCGATTACGGAGAGGGATTCTATATCGAGTCGCTCAAGAAGAACAAGCCACCAAAATTGCCCTCGGCCACCATCGAGAAGACATTATCGAAACCCTTTTTCTCAATCTGTTCCATGCCGGCAAGCTAGAAGCCATGCCCCCCAAACTGTTGAGCGACAATCGCCAACATATGGTGATTCGTCCCCTCGCTTACTGCCCAGAAGCGGATATCCAGCGGTATGCCGATTTGCGTCAATTCCCGATTATTCCCTGCACCCTCTGTGGATCGCAGGAAACGCTACAGCGGGTCCAAGTCAAGCAAATGCTGCAAACTTGGGAACAAGAAACACCGGGGCGATTAGAAACGATCTTTCGCAGTCTACAAAATGTCGAATTATCGCAACTGGCCGATCCACAGCTTTTTGATTTTGCTCACTTGGCTATTGCCGCAACTCCTGCTGTAGATTCACCGGATAAGTCATGCCCCTAGCGAATATCAAGGGTCCCATCAATTCCTTCTAGGCTCAACATATCCAGACGTTCATCTGCTTCGCCGCGCTTTTCATAAGCACCCACCTGTAAGACGGATCGGCCCTTATATCTAGATCGAAACGCATCGGGAACTAGGGTTTTGATTCTCTTGTAATCCGCTGAACTTGCAGTCTTAACGATCACCCGATAGCGAAGTCTGGAGCGCTCATCCAAGGGGGGAGGAGGTGGATTTCCAGTGCCTGAAATTGCAGCTAACTGCTGGGCACGCCCTGCATCTCGACTGGCCGTATAAATATCCGAAGCAGGGCTATAGCGTCCCAAGGGCACATTTTCTTGAGGTACAGGGAGAACACCGCCAGAGTTAAGCGTCGATCCTGGAACCGACAAGTTAGGCAACCCTTTAGGAATGGGAGCGCTAGGAATAGGGGCAATGGCTGTGCGGCGAGGGGAAGGGACTGGAATGGGAATAGGACTAGAAAAGAATCCCTTGGATAACGGTGATTTGGCAGCCAACTTCACTAGTTTTCGCCGTTTGCTGGCTGAAGGTTTGGAGGAGGGTCTGTATCGAGTCGATTGTGGAGCTGTTAAAGGTGGAGGAGGTGGGCTTTCACCGGCTAACTCGGGTAATTCTGGATCGGTTTCCGGGCGAGGGAGGGCGATGGCACCTGGGGTTTTGCGGGCATGGGATGGGGGAATAGAAGGAGCAGACCCCAATGGCTGTCCCCTATTAGGCACTGGGATTTCAATGGGAGATGTAATGAGATTCGTTAATTCATCCCGCTCCTGGGACCGATCTAATTTACCTTTGGCTTTTGGAGGAGCTGCGGGTGGAGTCGGTGGCTGTGGTGACTCCAAAGGGGGGAGACTATCCACTCCATCTTCAGGTGGGGCGGGCGGGGCAGACTCTAAGGGGGGAACAGCATCAGAGGGGGCTTCAGCGATAGTATCTGCACTGGGAACTTGGTCATGGGTGAAATAAATATGGCCGAGGGTTTTGCCGTTGTAACTCCGCTTTGAGAACCGCCAACCGGGTTCTAGCTGAATTTTCAAGAAGCCATCCGTAAGACTTTGGGTTTCACCAATTTTCAGCTTGGGAGCACCCGGATTGCGGGAGGGATAACCCATCAGCACTAAGTTTCCATTTTGCTTCACCACGGAGAGACGATAGTCCATGGCATAGTCTTGCCCCCCTTGGCGAATGGAATACCCATTACTATCCGTACTCCGTCCACAAATACCGGTGAAGTCAAACTGTAGGAGCAGAGGGTCAATCACCCCAGGCTGATCCACCTTTTCTTCCCAGCAGGCCTGGGTCGATGAAATTTGCTCCAGAATAATCAGGTTATACTGCTTCCCTTCTGCAAACGGAACTGCGATCGCAATAAATTTACTTTGGTCTACTTCTTCTTGACCAAAGGTATAAGCCTGGGCTGAATGGGGAATCAACAGGCTCAGAAATAGGCTGGAGATCGCAACCGTAACCCGACTCAAATGATATTTCATGACTCCTATCCGCTTCCCAAAAAGTGAGTGACTTGCTACTAAAACTGGCTAATTTCTTTAGGAATGTCCATGACAAACCTGTGAGCTGAACGTAGATTTCTTCGGCTGCAAAATCACATTCACCCCAGAATCAAAATAGCCGGTGGTGCCAAATTTTATCCTATTTTTTACTCAAAACTAAAAGTGAAATATAAGTTAACAAATACAATTATTCTTAGGATCTAAGAGTTAAAACTTCCTGAGTATAAATAGCTATTTAAGTTCTAAAGTAGAGAACCAAAATTTAGACAAAGACGCATCGGTTACTTTGCCCAAAATGTATTATTTAACACCATCAAGTTTGATATTTCCTGCCTGAGACTCTAGGCATCAGACCAGTGGAAATACGAGATTAGATTCTAATTTTATTTTCAAAAAATAATATATCTGTACACAAATTTCTCACAGATTGCCTCAAACCGATGACGGATTATCTAGACGCCCGTTCAATCCCGTCTCAAAAATGTCCATCCTAACCCTATGAATAGAAAACGCATGGCTCAACCCATCGCCTGGGGCTATCTCTTCGGTCTACTGATGGCCTACATGGCTGTGGGGTGGGTTCTAGCAGCCTATGCAGCCCCCCTGCTGATGTGGGTTTGGACCGTGGTGCTGATGGCTTATGTCGCCTGGGCAGATAAGGGTGCGATCTCAGGTGCAATGCTATGGGTTGTTTCCGTCGTGTGGATTGCTGCATATACCACAGCAACCCCCCTGCTTATGAACTGGAAAGGGCCAACTTGGGCAATCTCATTAGTAGGGGTGTGGATATTCGCAATTTGGGTTGTTCTATTACTGGCGTTTGCTCAGCCAGTGATTCAGGCTTTGGGCTGGTCTCGAAAAAAGACTTTTTATCGTCTGCTGATGCTGACAGGCGCAGGATTGATCATCGGTCGTTTGCTGTACCTAGGATCAATGCCGACTCCCCCATCGATGGCCCTACTCTACATTACTTAGTACAGGAGATACCTCGGTTGCCTCAGTCATCATTTTCAAAAGATAGAAATCACTCCAACCCGAAAGATCAGAATTTCGTATCCTCTACCCCTACGGATTCTCTGTCACAGGCGATCTCTGGGCCTGACTGTATCAAACAAATCGATCCCACTCTTCTCTCCAATTTGAATACAGCACAAGTACTGGAAATCAAGCAATTTATCAGTCAAACCATTGCCCATGAAGTGACGCAAAAAACAGCTAATTTAAGCATCAATCATAATCAGTTAGAAAGCCAGGATTTTACCCGCAAAAAGCGCAAATCAAAACTCATTGATATTCGCTTTGTCGTTGACTTATTATTCTCGCGTTTCTACGTTGTATTAATGGTGGGTAAAGACGTCCGCAAAGGTCAACGTCCTTACCCCAAATCCCGAGCAACTAAAGCAGGTAATATGATCGCTGCCTTTATGCTAATTGTGGCCATGAATCTACTGATTTCTGCCGTTTTGCTATTAGGTCTCTATTTACTCAAGTCTGCTCTAAATATTGACCTCATGCCTGGACATTTTTCAGATCAATTAGAAATCTTAAAAAAATAAAGATATAAACTCTCTTCCACTTCATTGTGGCGCTTGTTTTAGCTCAGCTCCTTGATAGGATAGAAAAGATTTATTCTTAATGTTTTTTCTAACGATGAATACAACCTCGACCCTTTATCGCATCTTGGATGCCAATCTCGATCGCGCACGAGAAGGGTTGCGGGTAATTGAAGAATGGTGTCGATTTGGTCTAGAAAATTCCCAACTGAGCGCTCAGTGCAAACAGCTCCGTCAGGACTTGGCTAGCTGGCATCACCCCCCCTTGCGGATGGCCCGAGATACCCCCAATGATCCAGGCACACAGCTTACCCACCCCCAAGAGGCAGCCCGCACTGACTTACCAACGGTTGTGCAAGCCAACCTTTGCCGGGTGCAAGAAGCCCTGCGAGTGCTGGAAGAATATAGCAAGCTTTACGATACCAACATGGCCGCAGCCTGTAAGCAGATGCGCTATCAGGTGTATACCCTAGACACTCAACTGCAACCTCGCCATCGATTGCAACAGTTACTCGATGCCCCCCTTTATTTAGTCACTTCCCCCAACAAACAGCTAGTCCCTGTCGTCGAAGCGGCATTGCAGGGAGGATTAAAGCTGGTTCAATACCGAGAGAAACAAGCAGATGACGAGCAACGTTTGGCCATTGCCCAGACCTTATGCCAGCTATGCCATCAATATAATGCTCTGTTTATTGTTAATGATCGGATTGATATTGCTGTGGCCGTGGATGCCGATGGAGTCCACTTGGGGCAGCAGGACATGACCATGGCGGTAGCTCGTCAAATGCTCGGGCCAGATAAGTTAGTGGGGCGCTCCACGACTAACCCTCAAGAAATGGATCGGGCCATCCAAGAGCAAGCAGACTATATTGGCGTCGGGCCTATTTATGCAACCCCCACTAAAGCAGACAAAGCGGCCGTCGGCCATGAGTACATCCACTATGCCAATCAACATGCGCCCATGCCCTATTACGCTATCGGCGGCATTGATGAGACCAACCTAGAAGAAGTCTTGACCGCAGGTGCCCAACGAGTGGCCGTGGTGAGGGCGATTATGAATGCCCCTTCTCCGACCCAGGCTGTCCAACAGATGTTAAAACAGTTTTCGAAAACACCCACTCCCACCCCGTAGACACAGCCTGAATATAGCCAACTTTGACCAAACCTATTCTTCAGCTCCCCCATCAAGATTCAGGGTTGAGTTTTGATCTTGAACTTAATATATAGATAGAGACTTCACCCTATCGGATCGCTTTTGTGAATGATTCCTCTAAATGAAAATGATTAATATCCAAGTCAATGGAGAACGACAAACCTGTTCACCCAGCATGGTATTGCCAGAATTTCTGGTACAGTTAAACCTCAATCCTCGCCTCGTGGCGGTAGAATACAATGGCGAAATTCTGCATCGACAGTTTTGGGAAACAACCCGCTTGCAGATGGGAGATCGTCTAGAAATCGTGACGATTGTGGGGGGCGGCTAAACCACCCGAATCTCAACACGATTTCGAGCAACGACTCTAAGTTCGAAAGTTGTCTTGGGGCATTTCTAAACCAGCTTAGGCCTGGGTTGCGAATTTGTATCAGAAATATTGGTCATTTGTCAATGCTTTACCCCAGCAATGTTGTTAAAATAAGTAACAGAGTTTAACAAAGGCAATCATCAGGTTATGGGCCGTGTCGGTGTTCTATTACTGAATCTAGGGGGACCAGAGCAGCTAAAGGATGTACGTCCTTTTTTGTATAACCTGTTTGCTGATCCAGAAATTTTACGGCTGCCATTTGCTTGGATGCAAAAGCCTTTTGCCGGGTTTATTTCCACCCTGCGGGCCCGGACGTCTCGGGACAACTATCGGCAAATCGGTGGTGGTTCCCCATTACGACGAATCACAGAAGCCCAAGCCCACGCGCTCCAAGATGACTTGCAGGCTAAGGGATGTGATGCTCAGGTTTATATCGGCATGCGTTACTGGCATCCTTTTACCGAAGAGGCTGTTGCCCGTATCAAACGAGATGGGATTGAAGAGCTGGTCATTCTGCCGCTCTATCCTCAGTTTTCGATCAGTACTAGCGGTTCGAGTATCCGGTTATTGGAGAAGATCTGGTCTGAAGACCCAGAATTACAGAAGATTAAGTACACTGTCATCTCTTCGTGGCATGATCGCCCTGGCTATGTGCAGGTCATGGCTGACTTTTTGCGCCAAGAGCTGGATCAGTTTGCCAATCCTGAGCAAACCACTGTATTTTTTAGTGCCCATGGTGTCCCCCTCAGCTATGTAACTGAATCGGGTGATCCCTACCAGCAAGAGATTGAGGCCAGTACTCAGCTGATTATGGAGGCGTTAGAACGCCCCAACCCCCATATTTTGGCTTATCAAAGTCGAGTGGGGCCGATGGAGTGGTTACGCCCCTACACCACAAATGTGATTGCGCATTTGGGTCAGCAGGGGGTTAAAGATTTAGTGGTGGTGCCTATTAGCTTTATCTCAGAGCATATCGAAACGCTCCAAGAGATCGATATGGAATACCGGCATTTAGCGCTCGAATCAGGCATTGAAAATTTTCGCCGGATGCCAGCCGTCAATATACATCCAGACTTTATCGATACCCTCAGTGAGATGGTGCTGGAATATCTAGACAAGCCCTCTTTAAGATTCTCTCAAGTCTTCCGACCTCAGAAAAAAATTAAGCTGTATCCCCAAGAGCGTTGGGAATGGGGGATGACGACCACGGCTGAACGCTGGAATGGTCGCTTCGCGATGGTCGGCTTTATTGCCCTACTGGTTGAACTGATCAGTGGCTATGGTCCCCTGCATTTAGCGGGGCTACTCTAGCTTTGCTTTTTAGACAGTTCGGCTTTCCATAATTTGTGCCAGTGATTGCGCACAGCACGATTGGCATCGTACATGGTCGAGTATCGTGATTGGATATTAAATTGGCACATCTGGGCAAAAATCTGAATTGTTGCCTGATGGAGTTCGACCATTTCTGGATCGGTCTCTGAGGCTGATGGTTGCAAAGCTTGTAAAAAGGTTTTGCCAATCACATATTGGTCTGTTTCAGGTTTAAAGGTCCCGTAGCTGATTTCTGGGGCTAAGACATCCCCTTGATCCTGAAGCAATTTTTGATATTGCGGAAATTGAACACTCAGCTTACTGAGAATACGGGGGACAACACCATAGTCAATCAGGACTAATTTTTTACCTTTTTCATTGGGCTGCAAGAAGCAATCAGGATGAGGATGACTATGCACCAAATCGGCCTGATGCAGGATTTCAATAATCGTTAAGACCTCATCCGCAAATTTGCAGGTCATGCGGGGATTTAAGGGAGCATGAGATACCAATACTTTGCTTAGCATTGTCCCTTCGATATGTTCATGAACGATATGAAGGACTTCACTATCTTGTAAGAAGCTGAGTACCGGGAGACATTGCAGATGGGGAGCCAGCTGTTTCAAAGTCGCCATTTCGGCTAAAAACAGCTCTTGCACAGCCTGTAAAACTTCTGGGCTATTGGTGTCTAACCGAAAGGTATGAACAATTCGTAGGGGGGTATCCAGCTCTTGTAGATCTTGGGCGATGGCAGTTTGTCCGAAGGCATGCTTACTGATGACTTCAACCAACCGAAAGTGCTCATCCCAAAATGAGGGCTGAGGTGCTGCTGCGACGGTAGATTCCAACAACTGCTGTCGGGCAACTGCCGAAGCATCACGGGTTTTGAGATGACTTTGAATACGAGCCAAAGCAATAGGTAAATCAATCGGCTTCGTGATGTAATCGTTAGCTCCTAATTCTAGGGCTTCGACCACATTTTCACTGGCATCCTTGGCGGTCGCCATAATCACCGGTAGCTCTTCTTGGGAATAGGTCTGCCGAATGCGCTTCAGGGTTTCGATCCCGCCAATACCTGGCATCATAATATCCAGCAATACCAGGGTAATCTCGGTGGTGGCAATGAGTTCCAATGCGGCTTCACCACTATCTGCTAGGGCAACTTCATAGCCCTTCCGCTGTAAACGCCGACTCAACATATCCCGGTTAGCCTCGACATCATCTACGACTAAGAGTTTATGAGTCGTGGGCTCAGAAACAGGCTTTGGGGGAGGAGAGGAAGGTAGGGATGACGGAGTACTCGCAACGAGGGGAGTCCCCTCACGTCCTTCTTGATGCACCTCGGATGGAGATGTTCTAGCCGCAGCGGTGACTAACTGTTCTGAGGGTGGAGCAGCGGGGGTCACTACAGCTGCGGGTGTCGCCTGTGCCACAGATTCGACTGGGCGTGGGGATTGTTCTGGAGTCCCTTGCAATAAGGTTTCAATTTTCTGCAGCAACCGTTTGAGATCAACGGGCTTAGTATCGTAATCATCACACCCTGCCGATAAGGCTTCTTCTCGATCACCTACCATGGCATGGGCTGTGAGGGCAATAATCGGAATAGCGGCTGTTTGTTCCCCGGCTTTGAGAGTCCTAGTCGCTTCCCAGCCATTCATCACTGGCAAACTCATATCCATCAGAATGAGATCGGGCTGCTCTGTGAGAGCCTTCGTGACGCCTTCGCCCCCATCAACTGCAATCACAACATCATAGCCCCGACGCTTTAATCGGCGTCCGAGCATATCGCGATTAAGTTCATTATCTTCAACTAATAGAATTTTCGGCATGAATGATGACCTCTCTAATCCCTGAGGTGTGTACGTATTGGCTCGATTAACTGGCCTTAGGCTTAACTAAAATGGCATCACCCTCTACTTTGACGTCATAGCTTTCTAGAGGATCAGAGGCAGGCCCTTTAACGACCGCTCCATCCGGTTTATAAGTGGAACCATGACAAGCACAAAAAATATCTTGTGAGTCTTGCTTCCAATCTACGGGGCAACCCTGATGGGTACAAGTCGGATTGAGAGCATGGAGGGTGTCTGAGCTTTTTGAATCTCGGACAACTAGTACTTTTTGGTTCCCTTTCAAGGTCTGCAGAATGCGACCATTTTGATCTAAGTCTTGGGTCTGACCCACCTTGATAAACCCATCAGGGGTCGTTTCAGTTTTAGGAGCTGGGGTTGGGGAGGTTGAAGACTGTTGCGTACAGGCGCCAATCACAACGGAGACGACTCCTGAAATCCAACTTAAGGTCAACCATGACAGAACTTTTCGGCGGTTCATACTGAAATCTTAAGGAACGAGATCCACAATAGTTTACTAGCTGATGGAAGATTCCCCAGAAAAACATGAGGGAATAAGTGCATGCAGACTAGAACTAGCTTGCCCAGAATAAGGTTATAAACTGAACTACAAAAACATTTGTTTGACGACAAAAAAAGGCTAAGAATAGACCTTAAGCACTGATATACATAGGATGGATGGGGGTATTGAGCTTATTTCAAGGAATTAGCTTTTCTCTCATGAATTCCTGTTATTACGATATTTTTGTTTACAAATATATTGTTGAGAGAGACCCAGATTTGGGCAAACTAAGGATTGAAGGCAGAGTGCAACCATTGTTCTCGATAGTCTTCTTTAATACTCATGTAAAAAATGCATCGATGGTCAGACAAATGCTATCTCCAGGAGGGTCTTGGGCGTGAACAGACTGTTAAAAAAACGCCATCTAGTCTTGATTGTTTTGTTCGCGGTGGCATCGCTACTGTCATTACAATTGGCACGGATGACTGAGCAACCTGTGATTGCCAAACTGGGGCCACCCGTTACGGCTGCTGGTGATGAGCCAATTGAACCGATCCCGATGCAGGTTTCCTTAAATATGGAAAAAGTGGTTTTGGGTAAGCAGCTGTTCCATGATCCGAAACTTTCTAAGACGAACAATATTTCTTGTGCCAGCTGCCATGACTTATCGATGGGTGGCACCGATCGCCTACCGGTCTCCATCGGTATTAACGGTGAAAAGGGGACGATTAATTCCCCCACGGTCTTCAATAACAGCTTTCACTTTAAGCAATTTTGGGATGGCCGAGCCTCAAGCTTGGAAGAGCAAATCGAGGGGCCTGTCCATGCGGGCAATGAGATGGGATCGAGTTGGCCTGAGATTATTGGCAAGCTGAAGCAGTCGCCTGAATATGTGAATGCTTTTAACGAGCTCTATGACAGCGATATTTCTGCTGACCATATCAAGGATGCGATCGCAACTTTCGAACGCTCCCTCTACACCCCCAACTCTAAATTTGACCAATTCCTTCGGGGCAATGCTGACGCCTTAAGCAAAGACGAGAAAGAAGGCTATCGACGCTTTAAAGGCTATGGCTGTGTCGCCTGTCACCAGGGCGTGCTGCTCGGCGGCAATATGTATCAGAAATTTGGGGTTTTTGGTGACTACATCAAAGATCGCGGGGACGAAACCAAAGCGGATCTGGGACGCTACAACGTCACCGGCAAAGAAGACGACCGCTACATGTTTAAGGTACCAAGCTTAAGAAATATCGCCTTAACGGCTCCCTATTTTCATGATGGGTCCTCTAAAACCCTAGATGAAGCCGTCAAAATCATGGTCAAATATCAACTCGGTCGCGAGGCAGATCAAGAAGACGTTGACCTAATTATCAAGTTCTTAAATACCTTAAACGGTGAAATTAAAGAGGTCGCCTAATGCAGAAACAAAAACTTCTAGGCCTCCTCGGGGTCTCCGGTGCCCTGGTCTTGTTTGGCGGCCTGATTGCCAAAAGCTTATCCGTTGACAACCAACAGCATCAGCAATATCGCACCTTAATGGCTCAACAGTTGGACAAAGATGCCACTGTTAACCAAAGTGTCCTTAAAGCCAGATATGCGTTATTGACCTCCTACGATCCCCTCGTCCGGGCTATGTCCGAACAGCTCGATTTACAGGAGGATCTCAAGCAAGTTCCTGGGTTTATTGGCAATCAACAGACCCTTTTATCTCAGCTCAGCGAGAACAACCAAGTCTTTACTCAGAAAGAAGAGTTAGTTGAATCTTTCAAATCCAAGAACGCTATCCTCAAAAACTCCTTAACCTACTTACCAGAGCTAGTAAAAGAGGTTCGCACGGGCTCTGCAAAAGGAATATCCGGGGATGAGGCGATTCAGCTGGAAAGCCTATTAGATAATGTCTTACTGTACAGCTTGTCGTCAGATGAAGATCTAGTTTCCCAGATCGAAACCCAAATCGCTCAATTAAAGGGTAAAAAATCCAAGGGCATTCAATTGGCCCTTGCCCATACCCAGATGATTCTGGAGTACAAGCCCCAGGTCGATGCCTTAACCCGCGATATTCTGAAGCTGCCCACGGCCAAAGCCATCAGCACTTTAGAAACGGCTTATATCAATCAATATGATGGGGCAACTCAAACAGCCGACCTATTTCGACTACTCAGCTTCGGCTGCTTGTTAGTTCTCGTCAGTGGCGGTGCCTATTTGGTAGTGCGGCAACAGCGTCGTTCTAGTGAGCGGGTATCCGGTATTCTCAGCAGTTTGACCGATGCCTTTGTGGCTCTGAATCCCCAGTGGCAAATCACGTATATCAACGATAAAGCCGCTGAGATTCTGCAAGAAGATCCCGTACAGTTGCTCAACCAAGATTTCTGGCAAAGTTTTCCTGACCTCCTGGGTGCCGATCATTTAACTGAGTATCGACAAGCCCTGAAAGAGAAAACCAAGACCTCCTTCGAGGTGTTTTATCCCCCCAGCAAAATGTGGTTGGAGATTCGCGTCTATCCCAGCGTGGACGGACTATCCTTGTTCTTCCAAGATGTGACGATGCGCAAGGAGGCTGAAGACAGCCTGAAGCAAATGAACCAAGAGCTAGAGACCCGGGTCAAGGCTCGTACATCTCAGTTAGCATCCAGTATGGAAGCCGCCGAAGAAGCGCGGGAGAAAGCGGAAGAAGCCAATAAGAGTAAGAGTGAATTCTTGGCCAATATGAGCCATGAACTCCGAACTCCCCTCAACGCCATTATTGGTTACAGCGAAATGCTGGAAGAGGATGCCGAGGATATGGGACAAGATGACTTTGTCCCCGATTTACAGAAAATTTCTGGGTCGGCAAAGCATCTTCTAGAACTGATCAACTCTGTTCTAGACCTCTCGAAGGTCGAAGCGGGACGCATGGAACTCTATTTAGAGTCCTTTGAAATCGCCCCCATGGTCAGAACCATTGCTGCCACCTTACAGCCTATTGCCGAGAAGCAAAGCAACATGGTTTCCCTGCATTGTCCTGAGAATATTGGGACGCTGTATGCTGACCAAACCAAAGTTCGTCAGAGTTTGTACAACTTACTCAGTAATGCCTGTAAGTTCACACAATCCGGCGAAGTGAGCCTCACCGTATCGGAAGATGCTGGGGAAGAGATTGTCTTTAGCATTAGAGATACTGGCATTGGCATGACCCCAGAACAGCTGGAAAAAGTGTTCAAAGCCTTTACCCAAGCAGATGCGTCCACTACCCGCAAATATGGGGGAACCGGACTGGGCCTCACTATCACCAAGCAGTTCATTGAGATGATGGGCGGGCATATTTCGGTAACCAGCCAATATGGCTACGGCACCGAGTTTACGATCCATATTCCTCGCCAAGTGGAATCAGAAACTGCAGCATCCATTCCAACTCCATCTGCGCCCATCGAACTGAGTAAGATTTCTTTACCCAAAACGGCGAAAGGACAGCCGGGTGGGACAGTACTCGTGATTGATGATGACGAGTATGCCCGTGACATCATGCAGCGGTTTTTAACAGATGCTGGTTATGATGCGGTGGTATCGCCTTCGGGGATAGAGGGGCTACAGCTGGCTGAAGATCTCATGCCTGACATGATTATTTTGGATGTCTTGATGCCAGAACTCGATGGCTGGTCAGTCCTTCAGAATCTCAAGGGCAGTGCCAAATTAGCAGATATCCCCGTTATTATGATGACGATGGTGGATGCCGAAAAAGTCGGTTTCTCCCTGGGTGCGACTGACTTCCTGACCAAACCCTTACAGCGAGATCGGCTACTGGAACTGTTGGATAAATATGTCACAACAGCAGATCGCAACTGGATGTTAGTGATTGAGGATGACCTGCCTTCCCAGGAAATGCTAGGTCGCATACTCGAACGGGAAGATTGGCCCTACAAAACAGCGGGCAATGGCAAACAAGCCCTCGAAGTCCTCGGTGATCATGGCGTCCCAGATTTAATTTTCTTAGATCTGATGATGCCAGAGATGGATGGCTTTGAGTTCCTGAAGGTACTGCGGCAAAATCCAGACTGGCAGAATGTCCCTGTGATTGTGGTTTCGGCGAAAGATCTCACAGCCAGTGAGCGTCTAGAGCTGGGAGATGCGGTCCAAAGTATTCACCAAAAAGGACAGCTCGATCGCGAGGAATTGCTAGAAGAGGTTCAAGACTTTATCGAAATTGCCGCTGGTAATTAGATAGAGACCTTGAGACTATTCCGGTAAATTCCACTCCGCCTAATCCCAGAAGCCAGAGCCCAAGAAATCGCTCTGGCTTCTGCTGTTATAGACTGCGGCCCATCAGTTCAAAGCTGGGAGGTAAGCCTATTATCCTTCGCAGCTATGTTTGCTACCGCCCTCATTTTTCAAAGAATGAGTCTGGCATAGATCCAAGCATGGGCAGGTTACGTATATCTAATCAGTAGGCGTTAGCGCCACTCAGTATCGTCATGGGAAATCAGTCATGAAATTCAACTGCCGGCCCGTCGGAATAGAGTTTCTGGACAATGCGCCCGTTCAATTTGTGAATCAGGTGGAACTCGCCGCATCACCAGCCCAGGTATTTGCGATCTTTGAGAAAGCAGAGGCATGGCCCCTCTGGTACAAAGAAATTGTCAAGGTGGAATGGCATGGTCCTCAACCCTATGGTGTCGGCACCACTCGCACGGTCAAGCTGACCACAGTAACCGTAGAAGAACATTTCTTTGTCTGGGAGCAGAACGAGCGCTTGGCGTTTTGCTTCACAGCCATGAGCCTTCCCCTCGTCCATGCCTTAGTTGAAGAATATCGACTCACTCCCCTGGGGGAACATCGGAGTCAATTCACTTATAAAGTTGGCTTAGAACTCTCATTTTGGCTGCGTTTGGGCGGGCCATTGATTCTCAAGGTCTACGAGAAGATGTTTCGGCAAGCGACAACAAATTTAGCGGAGTATATCCTGAATCAACCCGTTATCCCCTAACATCGGATTGTCTCGCAACCTTGTGGCCAATGCCTTGAACATTTGAGGGAGTATAAACACTCTAGACTCAGATCAAAGCCAAAAAATTGAGATTACCAATACTGCCAAGCTGAATTAGTCAGAATATAAACCCCTAGAGCAAGATTCGTCGTGCTATGGGCAATTATGCAGGCATAAAGACTCTTAGTGGCCTTGAGCAAAAGGGTATACAGAACTGCACAAATAATGGCGACAAGCCACTCGCTATGGAGCAGGCCAAACAAGATAGATGAAATGGCAAACGCCCCCCAGGTAAAGGTACCCACGGGTATTTTCTGAAATTCAGGTACGCTCAAGTATCGCAGGAGAAAAGACCGCCAAAAGATCTCCTCCATAATCGGCACCATCACCACCAAACCATAGAAGCGGAAAGCCAAAAAGACCGGCAAGATCCAGCCTTGCAAGCTGACGAAGGGATTGTAGCCGACTCGCTCGCCTAAATGGGGATAGGGTATCCACTGATCGAAGAGAATCCATTCAGCAAAAACGATGAGACCGACTGCGATCGCAGTTATCGTTACCTTGGCACTCGGTCGTATATCCTGCCAGGGGCGAGCCAAAAGTCCCAGCAGCATAGACACCACAATCACCTTTACCCCATAGAGCCAGGGATAGGCACCAGGCCATACCCCTTCCACAGTGGTAATCAACATAAAAGTAGCCATCGGGGCTACATAGGCAACCCAAGGCGGCATATCAATACGTAGCTCGCGTAAAATTTATGACTCGAGCATAACCGATGATTTCACATTCGCTGTGTCTTGATTAGTTAAGCTGCGGCGCATGGCTTCCACAAATCGACTGACACGAATGGGATCAATAGGCTGATCGATCTGACCACGACGCTTAAGGGAGCTAGACACAATGGCTCCATGGGCAGATTGAATCAAGCTAGGAATGTTTTCCCAATTAGCACCACTGCCAATAAAGACAGGAACGTCTTTGGCGGCATCAATCGCCAATTCTAAATCACCCAAATTGGGCGGACTACCCGTTTCCCAACCAGAGATAATAATGCCATCCGCCAACCCCCGCTCGATGGTTTCATGCACCGTTGTGGTCAGATTGGGAGAGCCCAAAGGACGGGCATGTTTGACGAGGACATCGGCAAAAATCTTGACGTCGCTCCCCAGTTCGCGGCGATACCGGAGTAGACGGTGGGCTTCCCCTTCAATCAACCCTTGATCCGTTTCCATCACCCCTGTCAGCACATTGACTCGGATGAATTGGGCATCCACACAGGATGCGATCGCCATGGCGCTACAGGCATCGTTGCGGAGCACATTAATGCCAATGGGCAAAGGCACTAGATTCTTGACCCGCTGCACCACCAAGCTCATGGCGCTGACTACGGCCGGATCAACCGAACCTTTCGTGAACGGAGCATCAAAGAAATTTTCAATAATCAGCCCATCAACCCCGCCTGCAGCAAGGGCAGTAGATTCTTGTTCGGCTCTGGCAATGACTGCCTTAAGGCTTCCGCCCCAACGAGGGGAGGTGGGTAATGGCAGTAAATGAACAACGCCAATAATGGGATTAGGGGATTTAAAAATGTGTTGTAACTCCACGGATAATTGAGTCAAACTCAGTAGGGAGACTATAAAAAAATATAATAAAAAAGTCTAGAAAATTCTAGCTCAGTCGCCAGAACATTATCGGCAAGGCCAAAAGCTTCTGGAGTGTCTAGCATAACAGCTTCCAGGACTCCTGTATATTGCGGAGCTGCCCTTAGATATGCAAAATTCCGGGGGAGCTTTTCTGCAAACACAACCCGCTATTAACCCTTACTGTAATGCTTTGAGATAAGAGGTCATTAGTTGGTAATTGGTCTGATCTTTTTGAGATTGGTAGAAGGCTACCGCTTTTTGGATATCGGCAAATGCTCGCTGGGGTTGTGCAAACACTTCAGCTAGGAGCGAGCCACGCAGACGATAGGCATTGCCGTCATTGGGATTTCTACGGATCGCTGCATCTGCTTGGGCGAGAACGGCGCGACTATTAGGAAAGGCGGCTTGCACATTTTCTTGTACAGCATAGCGTTGAGCCAAGTTGGGATTCGTACTTCTTAACATGCTTTTAGCCAGGATAAATTGGGCGAGTTGTTGCTGCTTAAGAGCGATGGCTGAGGCATTCTGAAAGTCTAAGGCAGCACCCTTGGCATCTTGGAGCTGAAGTCGAATGGCCGCACTAGATAAGAAATGAGCAAAGGTGTCGGTGCCGGACTGTAATTTTTTAAGTACTGTCAAGCCTTGTTCAATTTTTTTAGCCCCTAGGATGTTGCCTTGGGATCGCATCAATTTCGCTGTCTGCTGCAGATCTGCCACTGCCCCTGGATAGTCTGCCTGCAAAAACTTGATCGTGCTGCGCAGTCCATAGCCAGATGGATGCTGAGGATTTAATCTCAAACCTTGACTAGCATCCGCCAAAGCCCCATCCAATTCACCAATCCTACTGCGCACCAAACCACGGACCACATAGGCTTGCGCATTGTCCGGGTCGAGACGAATAGCTTGTTCGCTGTCCGCTAGGGAACTGGATGCTTGGGCCAGCCTGGCATGGGCAAATCCCCGTGCAGAATAGGCTGCGGAATAATCAGGCTTGAGCTGGATAGCTTGATCGAGATCTGCGATCGCACCTTTGTAGTCTTCTTGCTGAATTTTGGCTTGGGCTTGTAGATACCAGTCATCGGCAGTGGTTTGGGAAGGGGGCACTTGAGGTGATGGGGCTTCTACGCCAATATTGATGCCTGCTTGGGGAGCCAAAGTTGTAAACGTATTGATGGGAATGCCTAAATTAAATCCGCTCTTAATGTAGATATCAGGATTGAGATTTTGATCCTGAGCTTTGGAAGTGGTATCAGCCCGCCCGTGAATTCCAATTAACTTACCGTCGGCATCTAAGACAGGACCGCCACTCATACCGGGTAAGGTGTTGTTGGAATAGACCAAAGCATAGCCATCTGTTAAGGGGCGGCTGGCATTGGCGGTAATTTTACCTTCCGTAAAGTTATAGATGGTTTCAGAAATAGCTAGGGTACGCAGTGGGAAACCCGCAACATAGCTGCGAGTTCCTTCGGTGACAGAGCCAGAGCTGCCGATCTCCAGGGCCTGATAGGTGTTGGGACTCTGGAATTGCAGAATCGCCAGGTCAACCCCCGACAACCTTTTGATAGTCTTGGCATTGACTGCGACCGTCTGACCATCCGGTGTAATCACATCGTAACTATCTTCGGTGGCCACTACATGGGCGGCAGTAAGGACGGTATAGGTGTTGTTATCCCGCTGAATAATGACCCCTGACCCCGAGGTCTGACTGACAATCCGAATCGTTGTGCTTTTGGCGAGCTGGTTAATTTCTGGAGCTGTCAGTGCCACTGCGGCAGGAGACACAAGACAAATCAGAGGTAGGCTGGAGCCCAATAGGCTGACGTATCTCAGGGTAGACCAATACATAGGGTTGAGATTAAAGGACTTACTATTTATTTTTGAGATAATTTTTAGCTGGTGTCAATTAAGCTGACATTGTCATTCAGATTATGTTGAGTAGTCAGGATCGATATGGTTCTAACAGACCCACAAGCTAGTAACTTAGTTGCGATCGCACTCGGTAGCAATCTGGGTGATTCTCGGACGATACTCATGGCTGCGATTGATCAACTCAGCCAAGATCCAAAGATTAAATTACAGGCCACATCCCATTGGTATCAAACCGCAGCCGTTGGTCCGCCCCAACCGGATTATCTAAATGGGTGTGTCAGTATATTGACGACCTACTCACCCGAAGTTTTGCTAGAAAAGCTTTTGGCGATTGAATCCCAGTTCGGTCGGGTGCGGCGTGAGCGTTGGGGGCCGCGCACTTTAGATTTGGATGTACTGCTATTTGGGCAATCGGTGATTCAGACGCAGACGTTAACGGTGCCCCATCCCTATCTACATGAGCGGGCCTTTGTGTTAGCTCCCTTGGCAGAAATTTGTCCTGGCTGGAACCATCCAGTGCTCAAGCAAACCATTGCCGAGCTTGCTAAAGCTGTAGACTATACGGGAGTTCATCGCCTAGCTAATTAGCACCACAGTTGCTAATTAACCTCTGATTCAAACGGTTCCTAACCTCTCATCAGATAAAGCAGACAATTGCCTGTTGCTTCCTTCTTAGATAGTCCCAAAACCTGGCGTTTTGACCCTTGCAAGTCTCAAGTTCGAATTCTGACCTCCGACCTAAATATTCAACCCATGTCTTTATTCCAAGAACCCCCTGAAGTCCTGAAGCCGTTGATGTTTTATGACGGTCGAAAGTATACGTTTGAGGCAAATCGTCTGCGGTTACCGAATGGCAGCGAAGGAGATTGGTCTTGTGTACGGCATCCCGGTGGAGCGATGGCGGTGCCGATTACGAATGACGGCAAGTTTGTGCTGGTGAAGCAGTATCGCTTTGCCCTGAAGGGACGGCTATTGGAATTCCCGGCAGGGACAGTGGAAATCCATGAGGAGCCGGGGGTGACGATTCGGCGGGAGATTGAGGAGGAGACGGGGTATCGAGCCCATAAGTGGCGTAAGTTGGGGGAGTTTCCTTTGGCTCCGGGGTATTCAGATGAGATTATCTATGCGTTTTTGGCTCAGGAGTTGGAGTTGTTGGAGAATCCGCCGGAGCAGGATGAGGATGAGGATATTGAAACGGTTTTGATGACTCCTGCGGAGTTTGAACAGGCGATTTTGGCGGGTGAGCCGATTGATGCAAAGTCGATTTGCGGGTTTTATATGGCACGGGCGATGTTGGCCTAATTGATTCGTTTCTATTGAGTCAGAGACTTACTGTTTATGAAAACAATCCGATAAAGCGGGATGAAGTACTGAGATTCACCTTAGATTCAGCTATTAGGTGATCTTTCTGTTGATTTTCTGAATGAGGATGGCGTGAAGTTCTTATAGCGGGGAAAAGTATGTTTTGGACAGAAGCAGAACGACGGATTCAAGAGGCAATCAAGCAACAATCTGTGTCACTTGATTTATCGGGATTGGAGCTAACAGAAATTTCCAATGCGATCGGACAACTGGTTAACCTACAATCGCTTGACCTACAACAAAATCAACTGAACACGATTCCCGATGTGATCGGACAACTGGTTAACCTACAATCGCTTGACCTACAACAGAATCAACTGAACACGATTCCCGATGTGATCGGACAACTGGTTAACCTACAATCGCTTGACCTACACAAGAATCAACTGAACACGATTCCCAATGTGATCGGACAACTGGTTAACCTGCAATCGCTTGACCTACAACAAAATCAACTGAACACAATTCCCAATGTGATCGGACAACTGGTTAACCTGCAATCGCTTGACCTACACAAGAATCAACTGAACACAATTCCCAATGCGATCGGACAACTGGTTAACCTACAATCGCTTGACCTACAACTAAATCAACTGAACACGATTCCCGATGCGATTGGACAACTGGCAAACCTGCAAACGCTTAACCTATATGGGAATCAACTGACCACGACTCCTGATGCGGTCGGACAACTGAAAAACCTACAAAAGCTTGACCTAGGCAGTAATCAACTAAACACGATTCCCGATGCGATTGGACAACTGGTAAACCTGCAATCACTTGACCTAGATGAGAATCAACTGGCAACGATTCCCGATGCGATTGGACAACTGGCAAACCTGCAAACGCTCAACCTAGATAGGAATCAACTGGCAACAATTCCCGATGCGATTGGACAACTGGCAAACCTGCAAGAGCTTTACCTACACGGAAATAGTTCACTAAAAATTCCGGTAGAGTTGCTGGGCCCTAAATACGGAGAGGTTCACTTTGGAAATGCAAAACCAGCTAAACCACAAAATATCATTGAGTACCTCTTCCGTATTCAGAAAAAAGCCCAACCCTTGAATGAAGCTAAATTGATTCTGGTGGGCTATGGTGCGGTTGGTAAAACCTCTTTAGTCAACCGATTGGTTCATCAAACCTTTGATGCAGGTGAGACTAAAACTGAAGGCATTCAAATCACCGATTGGCCGCTTTTCTTGAATGGTAATGAAGATGTCAATTTAAATGTTTGGGATTTTGGAGGGCAAGAAATCATGCACTCCACCCATCAGTTTTTTCTAACCGAACGGAGTCTGTATCTTTTAGTCCTCAATGGTCGCCAAGGTCATGAAGATGCAGATGCTGAATATTGGCTAGAACTCATTCAAAGTTTTGGTGGTAACTCTCCCGTCATTGTCGTCCTCAACAAAGTTAAAGAACATCCCTTTGATGTCAACCGCAGTGGCCTCAAACAAAAATTTCCTAATATCAAAGACTTCATACGTACAGACTGTAAAACGGAGCATGGTCTAGATGAACTCAGCCAAGTTATTGAACGTGAAACAGATCGCCTCGAAAATTTGCGCGATTCTTTCCCGTCAAGCTGGTTTGCCATAAAACAGCAGCTAGCAGGTATGAAGGAAAATTACATTCCCTTTGAGAAATATCGGAATATTTGTGGTCAAAATGATGAACCCGATCAAGATTCTCAAGATAAACTCGCCTTTTATCTTCACAACTTAGGGATTGCCCTCAACTACAAAGATGATCCTCGCCTGCGAGATACCAATATTCTCAATCCCCTTTGGGTAACCAATGGCATCTACAAAATTCTCAACGCCCATAATTTAGCAGACCACAAAGGAGAACTAGATCTTAGCTGCCTTACCCAACTGTTGGATTCGCAAAAATATCCCCGTGAGCGCCACGGCTTCTTGATGGAGCTAATGCGCAAATTCGAGCTATGTTTTCCCTTCCAAGACCGTCAAGATCGCTACCTCATCCCAGACTTACTCGACAAACAACAACCACCAGAAGCCGAGGGCTTTATCCTCGAAGACTGCCTTAATTTTCGCTACGAATATCCCATCTTGCCCGAAGGTTTATTGCCTCGCTTTATTGTCCGCACTAACGTTTTGAGTAGTAACCCAATGCGCTGGCACACAGGTGTCATCCTTGATTTTGAAGGCAATCGTGCCCTTGTCAAAGCCGACCAACAAGACCGAAGTGTCACCATCAGCATCAATGGTCCTCAACAGGGGCGTCGTCGATTGCTCGCCATTATTCGCTCCGATTTTGAGCGCATTCACAGCAGCTTCAAATCAAAACCAGAAGAGAAAGTTCCCATTCCTAACCATCCACACCTAAGCCTCACTTACGATGATCTATTGGTAATGGAAAAACAGGGTCTCACTGAAGTCCCTATGGTGATCAATGGAAAAGTCATCCAAATCAATATCAACGAACTCCTCGACGGCGTTGACCTAGGCCAACCACACCAGGCTGCCAAAGACTCCGAGCATTCTTCTGGAGCATTGAAACTTTTCTATAGCTACTCCCACACAGACGAGACGCTTCGCGATCAGCTCAGTCTTCGGCTCAAGATATTCCAACGCAACGGCTTAATTCAAAGTTGGTACGATAGGCAAATCCCTGCAGGTGCCAAATGGGAAGAAGAATTAGACAGAAATCTAGAACAAGCCGATATTATTCTGCTGTTGCTTAGTCCAGATTTTATAGCATCAGATTACTGCTACGAAGTCGAATTAGAACGTGCTTTAGAACGTGCCCAATCGAATAAATCAATCGTAATTTCCATTCTCCTCAGACCAGTCAACCAAAAATCACCCCTATTGAAGCATATTTTTGCCCTTCAAGCTTTGCCTAGAGATCTCAAACCAGTGACTCAATGGAAAGACTCAGATAATGCTTGGCTCAATATTGAGCAAGAACTAGAACAACTCATTCTTGATCGTACAGGCTTTCGACCTTAGCTCCATCCACCCGTTTTCGAACCCCTATATGGGCCACCATCGCACAAAAGATCAAGTGCAATCTTTAGCATCTGCTCTACCTAAACTTATGACCATAAGCCTCTGGTGTATCCTGACCGCTTTGCTGGCCCCTTAAGATTCTGTCAGTGCTAGACCAAAGCTGACTATGTCCAAAATCCACGAGCCTTTAACGAAACCCTCACCGGATGGCACCGCCGCGCCCATCTCGCCCAACTCAATGCTTTTGAGACCTTCCCTAGATTTTCTACAGCCGTACTCGTGGCCCATTTGACCCAAGTCCCTCAGATTCAAGTCAATACAGTCTATTTCGCATCCTCCACGCCAGCTTCTACATCACCGATGAATCTAATCTCCGCAGCCTTAGACAATTGGGCATGCTCTGTATCGTCAGCCTATTTATCCTAGCCGCTATCCCCCAGCCAACCTAATACTCCGCAAGACTGACATCGTTATTCCCAAACGTAAAACCTTCCGGCTAAAGCCTTGTTGGTAAGATGCTCGTATTTCCCTCTAAACCTGTAGATACAGCAGTATCAAAACCACCAAATTTAGTCATACTCATTTATGCTCACCCAGAATCGGCAATCGAGTCAGACAAGTCAACCCCGGCCCTTCACTCCCTATCGTCCTCAATATTCAACCCTAAGCTGGGTCAAACGTAACTTCATCATTGCCAGAGCCTTTCTGGGGGCCATAACCATTGTCTTCAAATCGAGACTGCAAAAACAGTCTCTCCCCTTCGGGGCTTCCGTAGAAATCACCGATCGCTGCAATGCTGGCTGCCATTATTGCTATGTCTATCCCTCCGACTGGAACCAAACCCAACGAGTCCAAGGGTATCTCCAGCTTGACCCTGCCGAACATAAAGCCAAAGACCAAGCCATTTACCAAACCCTAGACCAGCTTTCCCGCCAAGGCATGGTCCTCGCCACCCTCGTGGGTGGAGAACCCACCTTAGCCCCTAGAGTGATTCAATATGCTGGCCGGAAATTTCCGGTGGTTTGGGTCGTGACCAATGGCTCTGGCAAATTCCCCAAAGTGCCGCGTTCCGTGGTCTATAGCGTCAGTATCGATGGTCCCCCTGACCACCATAACCAAACCCGAGATCCCCTAGATTTTTTCAAAAACCATACCTACCAAGATCTCCACGGCATGGCGGCGGCCATTGTCCGCAATATCAATGAATCCGAGCGAGGTGCATATGCCCACATCACCCTGACCAAATCTAGCCTCGACCTCTTTCCTGAAACCGTAGACTGGCTCGTCACCTCTGTCACCAAACTTAGAGGCATCATGGTCTCCGGTGCAGCCACCCAGTCTCCTGACGACCCTAACACCCTCACCCTGACGGATCGGCAAACCATGAAGGGGATGATTGAAGCAGCGGCGGTCCAATACGGTTGGGACTTATTTCCCTTTAACCAGCCTGCCGTCAATGCCTACCTCTTTGATGCGCCCTTCGTGATTCAAAACGCCACCCAATGTACCGTGGCTCGGCGAGTGACCAGCTTGGGCTTTGATGGCCAAAGCGTCGGTAAGTGCATCCTGCGAGATGCCACAGATTGCCAGACCTGCGTGTGCAATTTGACCGGGTTAATGCGCGGGGTCGCTACAGCAGATCGCCCCAGTTTAAAAGGACTCTATCAAGCCTGCTTAGGCTAGAGTGGCCTTGCTCAGATAGCTCTGGTATCGCACCTGCAATTGCTCGACCCTCACCTTGCCAGACCAAAACTCCACCATGGTTTGGCCAAAGGCCCAGGCATCTTCCTTAATCGAGGGAGCCGTTTCTAGCAGCAGCGGCCACAGGGACAAAAAATCAAAGACAGGATGAGCATCAGGTTCAGCAAGCAACGTAAATAACTCATAGCCCATCTGTAGCTTCCCCATCACGACAGGGGCCTGCTCAATGGGCAGTTGAGTTGCCAGGGCTGTTGCTAAGGCTGGAGAACCCGTCGTCATCGTCGATAGAAAGCCTAAAACCGGACTCTTAAGCAGAGCCGCAAGTCCCTGGGTCGTGCTCATTTGGGAGGCATACTGATTGATGATTTTGGCAGAAGTGGTGATACGGGTGGTGCGATCGCGCAAAAATCTCGCCATTCGGGCCTGCTTTGCCGGGTCAGATTCATCCACCATCGCTGCCGACAGTTCCGTCCCTCCCCAAGCTGGCCGATCCTGGCTCCTATCCTCTGTGACCATCGGCAAAATTGCCGCCGAGAGTTCCCCCAAAATCTCTTGACGATAGGCAATCGCCTCACGAATCGAGTTCTCCTTGGGTTGGTCACCGGATCGCCAATCGTAGGGTGGAGACCATTCTCGAATCGGTCGTAGCCGATCCACCTGAGTGACGATGCTAATGATGGGCAGATCATCCACTTGGGTTGTGATCTCTTCTAAAAACGCCAGATCCATTTGCAGGGCTGGATCCGTCGCCGGTGTGACCAACAACAGCAAATCCGCCTCAGCTGCTTTCTCGATCACTGCTTGGCGTAGATCATCTCTTCCACTTTGCTCATACCCCGGTGAATCCCAGAGAATGAGAGTTTCATCTAGATCATTCTGGAAAGGGTAAGACTGCAAGGTGTCCGTACTGGGTAACACATCTACGGCTGCTGTCTGTCGGCCAAACAGGGTATTCACCAGGCTACTCTTGCCTGCCCCTGTACGTCCAACCAAGAGCACATTCAAGGGAGCCTGCTCTACGGTCTCGGCAGGCGCGGCTTCCGTAATAATCCCTTGTAGGGTTTGAGTCTCGGCCTCTGGTAGTTTTAGCTCCAGGCTCTCCAAGGAGCGCACCGCTTCGCCACCGTAGAGGGCAATCGCTCGTTCCCCGAGGGCCTGCAAAGTGGTCTCTCGCACAATCTGCCCTAAGTTGGCCAGTAACTGTTGATTGGCCTGAGTCCGATAGGTTTGGGTAGAGGTGCGGGTCAAGGCTGCCACCGGATTAAAAATCCACCGGGACCATTGCCACACTTTGACGACCGTGCGGGCAGCCGGCTCTAATTTTCGATAGGTTTCGTAGGTTTCGTAGGCTTGTCCCACGGTCACCTGCCCCAGCACAGGGGAAAGCTTTTGCATCCACTGATCCACATCGTCCACGGTGCCCCGCAATAAACCATAGGCATCTGGCACATAGATATTCAGAAAGGGCCGTTTGGTAGTGGGGTAGTAGACATGGGCAATCGCCTCAATCAAGGTTTGGCAGCGGCGAAAGAACTGAGCCCAATCTTCCCAGGGCAAGACATCTTCCCGAGCAGCGACCAGAATCGTTTGAATTTCGGCTTCGGCCTGTTCCCGGCGGGGCTGACCTGCCCTGGGAGTCTCTGCAGCATTGTCTTGAATAAAGGCTCTGGCCTCTGCAGCAATCTGATCTGGCAACCGCACCCAGCGAGCCAGTAAATATCGCCAACCGACAAACACCAAAACCACCACAGCCCAAATCCAACTCAGTCCCCACTGATGGATTTGCAGCCCAGCTGCAACACCGAGAAATCCGAGCACGCTAACGACGGGTAAGGCCAAGATGACCCACTGCCAGACCTTGAGACGAATCATAGGGCGGATTTATAGATGGAATGAAAAAGGACCCAAGGGCAATATAGCCCGCAGACGAACTAAACGAACCTGAAAAACCTGAGCAAAGGTTCCCTAGAACTATAGTCGCTCTGCAACCTAGGAGAAGACAACCGCTGGAGCATACAGATAAGGAGTGCCCACCCAGAGGGCAATTAGTCCAGTCACCAGATCACCCATGACCATATAGTAAAGTCCAGTGCCAATGTTGAGGACCAAGCCCAACCAGGTGATTAGAATCGAAATCTGCAACGACAACTGAGCCATCGGGGAGTGACGAGCCACAAAAAAGCTAGCCCCACAGGAACCTGCTCTCCCACAGTTGGGACAACTCAGCAGGCCTGAGTCTTACCCAGTACCGCACTTAGAACAAGTCTGCACAGATTGGTGATCTCACTGCTGTGTTATTCAGACGTGGAGCATGAACTAATTATTGACTGACACTACTCAGCGTCTTCAGAATCTTGATCAAAAGAGAGACCATTGCCCAACAGGCTAGTATCCAGTTCCATCCGTTGTTCCATCTTGCGGAGGAAATAACCAGTCATCATCGCGGAGGCAAGCAAGCCAGCTAAATTATCGCGATCGGTAACGACTTGAACGCTGAAGGCTTCGCTAGGCAGGACACCCACTAGCCCTTGCACATTTTGCGAGATGATTTGCTTAATCTCGGGGCTGACGGACTTAGCAACCCGGGCCAGGACTTCTGGCGGTTGATTTTGTAAATATTTGATTAAGAGATTGGCCTGAGCCTCCTCTGAATCACTCATAATAAAGTTGGCGTTTTCGGGGTCAAAGGCCATAAAGCACCCTCAGAATCTGCTTGTGTTCATTGTGTCATCTCTTCCTCTAGTATGCCCAGGTTCTCGATGGAGAGAAGCCCGAACCTTAAGGTAATTTGATCAACACTATCATCCAGAAATCAGAACTTCGTGAATGGGTAAACAAGCGTTCTGCTTCCTTGACGGTAGTATAAACGATTGTTAACTTTTTTGGCGAGATTTCAAGCCTAGACCGCCTAGGGCAAGCGCTTATACATCAAGCATCAAGAAGAATTCGCTAGATTGCTTTTTGGCCTCTAAATGGACTCCCATAATCGAGGCCGAGGCTGACCTTGCAAACGAGTATGGGTGTCTTGGAGCAATTGGGGAATATTTAACTGCTCAGGACAGCGAGGCAAGCAGTCTCCACAGTCAGTACAGCGATTGCCCCGTCGTCCAGGGAACCAATGCCCCGCATTTTCAAACATACGATAGCGATAACGGCCAAATTCTTCCATATCGTAGGCTAGGGCCAAATTCCGTAATCGCAGAATTTCTGGAATATTGATATCTTCCGGGCAAGGCAGACAGGCATAGCATTGCTGGCACAGATCGGGCAGCGTCTGGGCCTGGATTTGAAAACGGTCAAGAATCTGCTGTTCTTCGTCCGTGAGGGGGTGAATCTGATCTGCAATCTCAAGGGGCCAATCCAACTCTTCTGGCTTTGCAGCTCCCACGCTCAGGGTTGTCACATGAGGCTGACTCAGCAAAAACCGGGCATTGAGATGGAGCGGGTCTAGCGGCTGGCAGAGAGCTTGTAACCGTTCTGGCGGCGTATATAGCAATCCTCCTTTATCCGCAGGGGAAATGATGAAAATGCCCATCTCTTTGCGCCTCGCCAGCTCAACGGCTGGGGCATTGCGCTGAAAGAAAAAGTTGTAGTGCAGATTCACAAACTCAAATAAATCTGTCTCCAACGCGGCCAGAATTAGCTCTAATGAACCATGGGTGGAAAACCCTACATGGCGAATCCGATTTGCGGCTTTTGCAGCCTGCACCGCCTGCATACATCCGTGGGGATCCTGGACCCATTCCAAATGCTCTGGCGTATTGAGTCCATGAATGGCCAGACAATCAATCGTCTCCAGTCCTAGCCGTTCTAGGGACAAATCAATCGCCTCGGCCATCGCTTGGGCACCAGGTTTAGGCGTGATTTTCGTGGTGAGATAGAGGCGTTTAGCCTCTCCCTGGCCTTGCTCTGGCAGATAGCAACCCTCTTCCCTTGCCAGCCCTAAAGCCTGAATCATCTGCCCTAGGTAGACTTCACTTTTTCCATACCCTTGGGCTGTTTCAATATGATTAATGCCCAGTTCAAAGGCCCGCTCCAAGGTTGCTTCAGCATTCTGAGCCGACTGTAAGTACCGCATCGTTCCCAGAGAAAACACCGACAGATGCAGATTAGTCTTGCCGAAACGGCGATATTTCATGGTGAGTTGCGAGGATTAGCTAGATTCAGCCGAGGGTTCGCTGCCACCTCGACTCTGAGTAAAGTCTTCGGGACGAATATTATCGATAAATTCGTGAAATTCTTCTTGTTCTTGCAGATCGGCTTCTTTATCAACGGGAATAGAGGCATCTGCAACCACTTCTTCTAGCACCCAAATGGGGCTATCCATGCGCAGTGCTAGTGCGATCGCATCACTCGGACGGGCATCGACTTCTTTTTTAGAATCCCCTTGCTGTAAGGTCAGCACCGCATAAAACGTATTGTCTTGCAGGGAATGAATCACCACCCGCTCTAAATCGATGTCCCACTGATCCATGCAGTTCACCATCAAATCATGAGTCATGGGGCGTGGGGTCTTTTGGCTCTCTAATGCCGTGAGAATAGCCCTAGCTTCTGTTTGACCGATCCAAATGGGTAAAGCCCGACGTTCCGTCGCATCTTTCAAGAGAACGATAGGCAAGCGGGTTGCGGCATCCAAAGCAATACCCGCAACATTCATTTCAATCATGCTTGTAGACCCAATGGAACAATGGCCACGGAGGACACCTTCTCATGTAAACCCATACCATTGAGGATTCTCTACAATTTCTTTAGGGCAATTTATACTCTAAGGATCAGACTGAGAATCTCAGAAGTACGAGGTTTGAGAATTAAGATAGAATTCCCCACCCTGATCCTAGCCAAGGCAATCAGACTTTGACAATGTAAGAAATACTGATGTTAATGATGGCGTGATACGTAAGTGTTTACAGGACTCATTCAAGGACTCGGTTATCTTCAGCCCCAAGGCCCACAGCAAATTTTAGTGAAGTGTGGGTCCACTCTCTTTTGGGAGGACCTCGCCATCGGCGACAGTGTAGCTGTGGATGGCGTCTGTTTAACCGTCGAAACTCTAGTTGCTCAGGGGTTTGTGGTGTCTGTGTCTCCTGAGACAGTGCAGCGAACCACCCTATCGCAGCGGCTGCAGTCCCACCAAGCCGTCAATTTAGAACCGGCGCTCAGCGTGGGGGATCGATTAGGCGGCCATTTTGTCACGGGTCATATTGATGACGTGGGGGTGTTCCAAGGACTCCAACAAACGGACACATCCTGGGAGTTGAGTTTTACAGTACCGGATGCGATCGCACGCTTTATCATCCATAAAGGCAGCGTGGCCATCAACGGTGTCAGCCTGACGGTTGCCGACTGCAACGAGAGTGGTACTCACTTCAAAGTTGCCGTCATTCCCCATAGCTTTGCCAATACGAACTTGCAAGACTTAAACCCAGGCGATCAGGTCAATATTGAAAACGATGTATTAGGCAAATATGTCGCTAAACTTCTGCACCTGCCAGGTCCCTCATCCGCCACCACAACCCTGCCTGAAATAACACCTGAATTCCTGGCCACCCACGGATTCGGTAACCTGTAATGGTTCTTGTCCAGCAATCCATGCCCTCGAAAATCAGTCAGGCCCTGAGCAACACACAAATATTGCGCCAGTACATTTCATTGCCGCAAAAGCACCACCTCAAGCAGTAAGTCATCGCGTCTAACTCATCTCCAAACCTAGATATAGCAAGACCCCGGACTTACACCTCACCCCTTCTCTAAAATTCTCGATTCGCAAGCGCCTTCTTTACTGGTTAGCAGTCATCAAGAATGAAGCATCGAAAAACAAAGTTAGTGATGATAGTAGCTTTGTGGCTAGGTTCACTAACCTTGATTGCCATTAGTACCCTGTCTCCATTTACGTTTAATTTCCAGGACCTTAATCTCAAAGACGCCATTCGTTTAGGGATTCAGAATCCCACGAATCCCATTGATATCTTGGCGAATATCATTCTCTTTTTGCCCCTAGGATTCAGTAGCTATGCCCTCACCAGCAGACTGCCAAGGCACAAAGCCTTACTTTGTCTGATGAGTATTGGTTTGATCAGCACTTCCACCTCGCTGCTGGTTGAGGTGGCACAACTCTTTCTTCCTGGTCGATATCCAACCTTATCCGATATTATTTTCAATGGATTAGGGGGTTTTTTAGGGGGCTTATATGCGCTGCAGTTATTAACACCAAAACCCAAAAGATTTTCGATCAGGCTCAACAAAAAGATTTGCATCGTTGCATTTCTTGGGTATTTTATTTCTATCTATTTAGGACTCTCTATATTTGCCAGTCAAATCCAGATCAGTAACTGGCAAACGTCTTATCCCTTAACCATTGGAAATACTGCAACAGGGAAAAATCCATGGCTAGGTAAAGCATCCAATATTCTCATATTTGATTCAGCATTGCCATCAGATAGTATCGAACCATTACTTGACTTCAAGCTCGACTCTACTAGCTATGAATCGTTAGCCTTTTCCTGTCTATTAGAACCAGATATAGCAGAACAGTATCGTTTACCTTCAGAGCTAGACTCATGCGAAAACGCCTCCCCTCAACCCAAACTACATCCTAAGGCAGACAATGATTTCTGGTATTTAGTTGAAAGCAGTAACGTTGACTTCATCAGCCGCATGAAGTCCAATACAGCTTTTACCATTGCCCTCAAAATCAAGTCTAAATTCAATAAGGGCTTTGGCGTAGTTTTGGCGATTGCTGAAGATATAGATCATGCAAATTTTATCTTAGGCATCCAGGCGAATCGACTGACTAGCCGCATTCGATTTCCACTCTCTGGAGTGTCAGGAATGACTCCTGAATTCATAATGCATGACGAAAACCTAAACTTTATAGATCAAAATATCGTCATTGTATATGACGGTATTTCCTTTCACATTTACCAGAACCATCTGAATCAAGATAAACAAGTCTCTCTACTTGCTGGCCTATACTTTATGCAGCCTCTGTCTAAAATCTATCGAGAATGGCGGCTAGCGCTTTTGAGCTTCGACTTATATAAAGGGTTATTTATTGCCTTTACGTTTGCCCCCGCAATCGTCTTATTCGAGCTACAGCAGGCAACGGGGCAAATTAATACGGCTAGGGAAATTTCTCAATATGTAATTGGCATCTCGATATTAGCTGCACTTATTTCTAGGGTATATACAAGCAGCCTCAATATTTGGTTATTTGAATATATTGAAGTGTTAGCCATGCTCTTCTTCTGCTGGTTTGGTACCAAGCTTTACTTCATCACCTTAGAGAAGTATCAGCTTTAGTTGTCTATTGCACCGTTTTCACCTTAAGAGAGGATAGTCAGTAGCCCAACCTATAGATCTATGAAAACCTCAGGTCGTCAAAGCTATTTTTATCAACAAATTTATCAGTTAGTACGCAAAATTCCCTCAGGGAAAGTCGCCACCTATGGCCAAATTGCGGAATTATTAGGCAAGCCCCGTCATGCCCGCCAGATTGGTTATGCCCTGTATCGAGTGGCACCGGATTCAGATATTCCTTGGCAGCGGGTCGTAAATGCTCAGGGTATGATTTCTCATTCTCCCCAACGCCAGGGAAGCGATGACCTGCAACGCATTTTGCTGGAGCAAGAAGGCGTCACCTTCAATAGCCAAGACAAACTGGATCTGCGCTGCTATCGGTGGCAGCCGAACGTACTAGAGTGAGCCTCTGGGGTCCAAGACATCTCGCAGCGTGTCACCTAAGAGATTAAAGGACAGCACCGTCAAGATAATCAAAACGGCAGGAGGCCACACCAACCAGGGCTGCAAAATCAAGATAGAGGCATTGGTCGATAAAGATAGTAAGTTGCCCCAAGAGGGATCAGGCTGCTCAATTCCTAGACCAATTAGGCTCAACACTGATTCCGCCACGATAAAACTAGGAATGGCTAGGGTCGCGGAAATAATCACATAGGTAGCCGTTTGGGGGAGGACATGGCGGGTAATGATATACAGCGGCTTCGCTCCCATCACCTTGGCAGCCTGGATAAACTCCTGCTCCTTAATCGACAAGACCTGACCTCGAATAACTCGGGCCAGTCCTGCCCAACCCACAAACGAAGTAATTAAAACAATCAGCAAGAAGCGCTCACTACTGGATAATCCTGGCGGCAAAATAGCAGCCAGCGCCACCAGTAAATACAGTCCAGGAATGGTCATCAAGACTTCCGCGAAGCGCATCAAGATGGCATCCACCCATCCCCCGAAATACCCAGAGATGCCCCCCACTAGCATCCCCAAGGGCAGGGAAATAGCAACGCCCACCAAACCAATGCTGAGACTAATACGCCCCCCAAAGAGGAGGCGGCTCAATTGGTCACGGGCCTGATCATCAGTCCCCAAGACATTGAGGTAGCCAGGGCCAGTAGTGCCAAACAAGTGACGATTAAAGGCAAAACCTGGGAAGACGGTGACCTGATCAATTTTGGGGTCAGACCAGGAAAATTGAGTGGGCAAGGGCAGCTTCAGTTGCAGAAACTGATAATCCCAGCCTTTGACAAAAAGGCGAAGGGGAGACGGTTGAGTCCGATCGACTTGTAAATCACGGATGCCGGTCTGCCAGGCTTTGGATTCCTTATTGCGCCAGTCAATAGGTTCGAGGGTGGTGGGATAGACATGGGGGCCAATCCATTGGCCATCGTCATTGTTCCAATAAATCTGGGTGGGCGGTAATAAGGCTCCATTTACTTGGGGCTGGCAGGCTCCAGTATTAATGGTTTCCGTGTCGCAGGGGGCATAGGGGGCAACAAAGTCTGCGCCGATCACTAGTACATAGAAGGTAATCAGAATCGCAGCCCCAAATCGAGCCAACTTTTTCTGGCGAAGCTGTTGCCACCAACTCATAATGTCCCGTCCTTAGGGCTGAAGACCTCCACATTGTAGGCCGTTGCTTAGGATAAAGAGTGATTTAAGTGGCCAAACTAGATGAATAGAGTTTTGGGTTATTCAGCCACACTGGATCTAATTGATGCCATACTCACCCTCTTTAGGTGGATGTCCAATAGCAGAATTAACTGGGGCTGGGCTTTTCTTATTGCATTGTGACCATGCTCAGTTCCTCTGCTAATGCTAGAGTCTCTGCTACATACTCAGAGTAGTAAGTATTTCTATTCCGTTGATCAAATTGTTCTGCTAATGCGATCGCATGTTGGTTGAACCAAGCTTGTAACCCATCCAGGTCATAACACCCGTCTACTTGCCACAAGGCAAAATCTTGAGGTAACCGAGCTTTAATAGAGCGACGCCCCGCACAGATCAATTGTTGGGTTAGGAGGTGGCAAGCCGCATAAAAATGTAGCTGGTTCAGAGGAATGGAACTCTTAAGCGCCATGGGTAGATGGCGCTCTAGCAGTGTCACTGCTCGCTCTAAATTACCGATCACGGATAAGTAGATAATGTGAATGCCATGTTCCTTCACAAAGTTGGGATTCTGGGCAATGCGCTGATACCCCAGGCGATGGAACTCTTGAGCCTCCGCTAACTTGTTCAGACGCAGGGCAGGAAGAAGCAGCACCGCATAGGTCAAATGTGGAACTTCAGCACAACGCTTTCCACCAGACAGTATCGGTTCTGCATATTCAAAGGCATCTTCTAGACGACCAAGATGAGTGAGCACGATGACTGACTCGTTAATATCACAGGCATGGCAATCCGACACGGTATCACGAGCTTGGAGCGGCCACTCCTGGTAGGCTAGTGCAGCTTCAGACAAATGTCCCATTACGGCATACCCCGCTGCTTTTCGTTGATAGTAAACACGTGAGCTGTAGCCCGCTGCCTGAAAGCGTCTTCCCAAGTCTTCCAATAGCTCATCAAACTGTGCCAGGCTAATACCAGGACACTCACTACAGGCTGCAACTATCCACTTATACATCCACAATAGATGACGCAAATCAAAGCGATTGGGATTGGCATCTGCTTGAGCTAGACACCAGGCAAATGCGGGGATAGATAAGTCTGGCCGACCGCGAAAAGCACTGCAGCTGATTAGTTCTTCACGGGCTGCGTACCCTCGGTCTAGATCATTGATCTGATCTGCTAGGGCAATGGCCTGTTTTGCCAGAGAAATTTTTAGAGACCCTTTGGGTTGGTTGGTACATTCATAGAGCAGCTCATCAATCTGTTCAGTCATACTCATAGCTATTGCATTCCATTAAGACTGGCTAAATTCAAACTCATATCAATGAGACCCAGCAGCCCTTTATTCATTAGCTTGATTTCTCGGTGACCTAAAGGATACTGACCTAATAGCAAAGCTTGAACATAGAGCATCTGCACAACCCGCTCTTGCAGCGCTCGGTCTGGCAAGTCCACCATACGCAGAAACGTTTCATTGTCGAAGTTAAAACAGAGTCGGGAGTGGGCTTGGAATTCAATGCCTTGGGCAATTCCATCTAGCACATTGGAAAATAAGTCATTGCTAATATCCTTAGTACGACTAATCGATCGCAAAGTTTCTGCGGCTTCATTTTGTAAATAGATAGCCGGAAGATCGACCGGTTTAAAGCGACGTGCTTCAGTTTGGACGCCAAACGGTTGCAACACGACATCGGCTAAGCGCAAAAAGTCATGAACGCGATCTCGCTCTGTGAGGGACAGTTCTTCAAATGCTTCGCTCAACTCAGCCGGATCTATGACTTCAAAAGAGATATCCGAGAAAAGAGCCGTGGCCCGGTCTAAGATTTCTGTATCGTGGGTATAGCCCGCATTAATCACCAACATGGACTGGGCTGTAGCAACACTAGCTATCTGGCGAAACCGATCAACCGTGTTCACGAAGCATACGGTTTGTCTATTTTCCCGGATCTCTTGGCCTGTCATCCTACCCAAGGAGGTTTCAAAGGGCAGCCAATTGAAGAAGAGGCGCAATAGATCATCATTCTCAACGGCAAGGGCTTTCAAGGCCGGATAATGCAAGGAGATTAACCGTTGGAGACGTGCTGAATCTGTCTCTGCCAACCCAATCAGATATTGCTTTAAGGCTTGCCCCAAAGCATTTCGAACCTGATCTAGATCTTCATTCTCGTAGAGGTCTTCACGGGATGCGGTGGGACGTAGCGTACGAGCATCGACCACACAGCGGACAAAAAAGGCCCAATCTGGCAGCAGTTTTTTGGATGCTTCTGAAACCAGCATGCCTTTGATATATACGCGATGGCTGGGAGTAGATCCAACCGTGCCACTATTCGCTAGGACATAAGCGACCCCCTCAACGCCTTCAGCAATGGAGGGTAAAGGGATAGCATCGAAAAATTTTTCGCCTAATAACCGTTCGCCATAGGCTAACGTTTCCTGACGCCATTGTTCATCGGTGCAGCCTTTGCGCCAGGGTGGAACATCATTCAAACCAATTGTTTTCTGGTTGGCTGATAACTCCAGCGCCATAGGCAATAGGCCACCATAGTGGCGAACCAATACCTCTAAAGATTTAACGGACAGCAATTCTTGACACCCAGGTCGAGCCACCAAATACACTCGGGTCCCAGGCTTGAGATCTCGTTCCAGAGTGCGAACCTTGTAGGTGCCATCAGGTTTACCGCGCCATTCGACTGGCGGTGCTTCTGGATGACGAGCTGATTTTGTAACAATGGCAATTTCTTCACTGACCATAAAGCAGCTCAATAAGCCAATCCCAAACTGGCCGATAAAGGTGCTTCTTTGCTCAGACAGTTCGCCTCGCTTGGAGCTTTTACCAATCGTAGCTAGGAATTCATGAACTTCGGCCTCGGTCAAACCTACGCCATCATCTTCGACCATGAGGGTGGGTGTACCATCTTCACTATCCACGACTTCAATCAGGACGCGGCCCAAATGGTTAGGCTGAATTAGCCGCCGGGCTTCTATGGCATCAACCGCATTTTGAAGCAGTTCTCGGATATAGACCCGTGGGTCACTATAAAGGTGGTTAGAAAGAAGTTCAATCATGCCCCCCAGATTGACCTGGAAGCAGTGTTCTTGTGCTGCTTGGGAATGAATCATATGAATTGCTTCGATGAGCTAGAGAAATGACGAATGCTGACAATGATGCTTTTTCTGATATGGGTCGAATCCCTTGAAAAAGCCAACTTATCTCAATCAAAGAAAGAAAAAATGCAATATTAGACTTTTCAAACGACAATCCATCTATAGATAAGATTTATCGCTGAATCACAAAGAATTAGTAGCGCAGGCTATAGCCTATAATGCCCCAATAATAGGGAGATACGAACAAAAACTCTCAAGAGAGAATTTTTTCAAGGTAGGCTTTGAGCACAACTCCTTTTCTTTAACAAATTTCCAACCCTCAAAAGCTTTGATTAGTGAAATGATGGTGGATTTTTCTGCCCCATTTTTTTATCAAGGTAGCAGCGATATCCACCATATTGGGGTCAAACGTGCTGATATAGCTTGTTAAACCTTCATCTAAAGGCTGTGAACTGAGTTGAGAAAGGATTATCTCAGAATTGTCTTGCGTAGATAGAGTCTCTAGCAAATAGGCTTGAAAATCAGCGAGGTCTTGCTCTGGCATCATTCCCCTCCTGCTTCCGCAGCGTGAGAAACGTGATTTATGATCTGCCGAATATGGGCAAAGTCTCGTCGAAATTGAAGTTGCTCTTGCTTGGAGTTCAGCGTATTGCCCATACGTTCCAAAATAACGGTTTCGACCTGGGGACACTGTTGAAGGGCCAGTTTTAAGAGTTCAAAGACTGGCTCTGGAACCGCCTGATCATGGGTATCACGTCGAATCGTTGCCGTGCCATGGTGACTCCAGGATCCACCCGACAGGTGAAGTTCTCGTACTCTTTCGAGGGGATAGAGGCTGAAGATTTCTGTGGCTGAGAGCTGAAAGTTGTGCATTTGGCAGTAGAGATTATGCAAATCCAGCAGGAGAAAGCCATCTACGGGGTCTAAGAGCTGATCTAGGAACTCGCCTTGTTGACGGACATCTTGGAGGCCAAAGGCAAAGGCGAGGTTTTCTAAGCCGATGGGCACTTGGGCGATATCTGCGAATTTCTGGATGCGATCGCATCCCAGTTTCAGGGTCTCTGGCAGTAGAGGCATCGGCAACGGCGCACTGCGAGCAAAATTCCGAGTCGCCATCCAGCCAAAATGCTCGGAGATATGCCGATAGGAATAGTCCAGACATTCTGCCTGCAGACAAGCCAACCAGTGTCGCCGATCCAGTTGAGCAGACAGTAGCGAGTAGCTTACCCCATGCCCTAACAGTCCATTTCCCTGGCTAAACTGCCGCAAAACAGAACACAACAGATCGGGCAGTACCACACCCCCCCAACCCATATCAAAGCTCCACTCCACCACGTCTATCTCATCCGCATCAAAGAGAGGCTGAGCCGCCTGCCAAAAGTTAGGCTGAGGCATCAAGGATAGACCAAGCTGAGGCGTCATTAGCCCATGCCGCAAGGGGGACAAGGCTCATGGGGAAGCTGGCGTGGATCAAAGGGGGCGTGGGGTTGCATTCCCGGAGTTAGAGTCTCGGGAACAGGTTCAGCTTCAGTGACTAAAGTGGGCTGAGTGCTGGGTGTTTCAGGTTTTGCCCCTGACACCGCTGGTTCGGGTTCAACAGTGGCAGACTGAAACCACCATTGATTGGCAGCAGGACGCGCCTGAACAGCCAGAGAGACCAAAGAGAGTAAAAATGCCGTCAAACCAGCGGTGACAGAGAACTTTTTCATGGGAGACTGGGCCAAAGTTATTGAGATGACTCCATGCTAAGCAATGAATCAGGCTTGCAGTCCCTGGTTTCAATTTTTGCAACTCATAGGTCTGCCCTCGTGATCAGTCTGGCATCCCATCGAATTCCCTATGGTTCTAGTAATGAAAAGGAATGGTCAACAAAGGTGCAGCCGTCACTAATAAGCCACTCCATGTCCATGAATAGGCAGGGAGAGCCGTCTCACTCGGGGCAAGCAAGGCGTCTATCCGCTCTGATAATCGATGGCCCGTTGCCGTCTGCATGGCAGCACAAATACTCTCCGAAAAGTCTGCAGGAGAGGGATTAACCATCAACAGCAAGGATTCTGCCAACACCAACGGATCGACTTGCTGGGCGGCCCACTGGTCGGCTCGTAATTCTCGAAGCAGCAAGAGTTCTTGCCAAAGTTCTGTGGAATGGGGCAGCCAATCCGTCAGCCGCCGGAGCCATCCCCACCAGAAAAACCAAAACGTATCGCGATACTGTTGATGGGCTTGTTCGTGCACAAGGACTGATGTCAGTTGCTCTGCAGATAGAGTCTGCAATAACCCCTGGGTGATGACTAATTCAGACTGCCAAAAACCCACCTGAGCTGCATAAGGTAAGACATGATCAACCTGGTAGGCCCAATGGCCTTGAATCTGAGTTTGAGGGCAAGCATGAATGCGCTGTAAGCTAGCCCAACCTTCGATGATGAGCCTGAGGTTGAGGCCAACTGCCATACCCACAAAACCAATGGCTAAGCCATAACTCCACCAACCTTCCTGGACCCAAACCATATGGCCTTGAGGTCCCATCCATAACACTGCGATCGCAGTCATTAACAACAACAACGGTGACCATAAAAAGACTAACAAATTACCCTGCCATCGCTTTGCCCAAGTCCACTGATTTCTCTTGGCTTTCAGCCATCGATAGCCATAGGTTCGACAAAGCCAGACCAGGGACAAGGCGCTGAGGATCATGAACAAATGCATTACTGTTCCTCCCTGGCTTTACGAGCGGCCCGTATCTTATCTGCGATCGCTTCTATCTGCTCGATGCTGGCCTGATCAAGGTGATCGGCAAAAGCAGCAACGGTATCAGGATTTCCCACTGCTAAAAACTGCTGAAGCTGGTCATAGGCCCAAAGGGAGTTGGCCTGTTCTCGCGAGACCAGAGGACGCCATACAAAGCTACGGTTTTGCTTATCGCAAGCCAACCAGCCCTTTTTAGTGAGGCGATTGAGGACAGTGGTGACGGAGGTATAGGCCAATTCGCGATCGGGGTTGGCCAAAATCTGATCATGAACCTGTTTGACGGTGGCAGTCCCCAAATCCCAAATCAAATTGAGAATTTCGAATTCTAAGGGACCGAGAGAAAGCTGCTTGGGACGAAAGTCAGGGAGCGATGCCATAGTGCTTGATATAAAAGACCTTATCGGAAATAAAATGGGTGAGAATAACTTCAAACGTCTATGTCGTAAGTCTTTGAGGTCGATTTTTCTCCAAAAATAAAACGCTTTCCCAGTAAGGCTTCCAGCTATTTCCGATAAGGTCTAAAGGTAAAAAAGTCTGACAAGCCAGGTAAACGTATCAATCGTTTGATAATTCTATAGGCATGAAATTTTTTTCAAAAAGCTAGTCTATAGGTTTTTCTACCTCTTCAAGCTGCTTAAGACTTTTCAAAAAAGACAAAGATAATTGAAATGACTTGATTCGAGATTGCCCAATTGAAAAGTAATAAGATTGAATTATCAAAACAACAAAAAGAAGATATGGAATAGCCCTCTGTATTTCTTCAGATTTCATGATATCAATATTAGGGAATCTAAAAACAAAGTAAATTGTAAGTACAATAAAAATTGCCACAAAAATCGATGCTTTTTGTAGCAATTTTTGCCGACTTTTCATGATTTCTATTGACTCTTCAAATCTTACAACAACAATATCTATGCATAAAATTCTTGTGTTTATACTTGATGCATTCGATTCCCATGCAAGAGAAGTCATAGGATTTTGATATTTATGAGTATTGTACATATTTTTCAATCTTTCTTTTATAAGGAAAATATGTTCCTCATAAGTCTCATAAGCTTGAAAGCTATCAACCACCCATCGCAATACCAACAAAAACAGATAAATGGCTGCTAAGGATATTGCAAGCAAGCAAATGAAAGCAAAAAATTTCCTGAATTCCAAAAACGGGTTGGCTAATGCTATAGACAATGAAATAAAAAATATTACAAAATAAGTAATAGACCTCCGCCTGAAGTCTTTTTGGCTTAAATGCATAAATGCCAGTCTTATTTTTTGCATAAATAAATCTATGCAAAAATTTATTTTATTATCCTTTTTATCTTCCTCTTCCTCTTCCTTATATTGGTAAGACTTAAAATCCTTATCAATAAGATCAAATAGTATTTCTAACTCTTCCGTAAACAGAGATTCTTCACAATTCATTCAAAATTATATTACCTATAATACAAGCTTACTTCTTTACTAGATCTATTACATAATTCAGCTAATGATATGTAGAGGATTAAAAATCCAAGTCAGATCGTAGCATTTACATTTATTGAGTAAATAACACATCATGAAACGAATATTGCAAAAAATCTACTAACTATATTGGAGTTGGAATCATTATTCAATGATTCTTATATACAAAATCCTGAGATAAGAATAAGACGAAATTCTACCGTTATTCAAGATTCTCAGAGTCATTGAAAAATTTTAGTCAGAATATATTTAACGACTTGATTATTTGGCATCTTCATGAGACCAATCATCATTAAGATTATGTGGCTAATCGAATTTCATAAATATTACTTGCGATCGTATTGTATATACTGCTGTTCATATTTTACTAGAGTAATTTACGATTATTTTGCAATCACGATACTAGAAAAAACTTGCCGCATCAACTTCCAAGACAATCAGTCCAACACCATATTATCTCAATGGAATATCAACACAGACATTGACTATCACTCTAATCTATTTAATTGCCGTCAAAACCATGTCTACATCTCGAATTAAATTGCTATAGACTTCACTTTCTTTCAGCAGTAGCTTTTCATCAGAGACATGGTTGGGATACCGCTCAACCCAGACTTCACTGGGAGTGTAGGAACAATGCGTCAACTCAAAATCGACATCTAAATACAGTGCTAGCAGGGTAAAAGCTTTTCCACTTTCCTGCCATTCTCGATTGAGCCGTTTCGAGAACATACTCAATCCTACAGGTGTGATCGGACGAACATGGGTTGGGTCATGAAAGAAACGATCACTGCGATGATGGGGCACTGTAATATGCACCGTCGCTTTTGGCTGGCAAACACGGTAGAGTTCCTGGATTATTTTCAAATAAACGTCGGTTTGCTGGCCCAGATGCTCTAAAACATGGTGTAATTCAATTTCAGAAACACTGTTATCCTCCCAAGGATAAGGAAACGTCTCTAGGTCAAAGCGCACATCAGGCGTGCCAAACCGATCAACATTGATATAACCAGCCAACTGTTTAGCACCGCATCCCAGATTGAGTCGCAAATCTGCCATTTTTGAGAATCTCCCTAGGAGAATGACATAGTAAGACTTCTCACACGATACGCGCTACCCAAAAACAAGGTAGTAATGAAGCGACCCATTGCGAAATTGACGCTGCTGCTCTGGCTTGCTAGACTCAAGCCCTATGGAGCTTTTAGTTGACAAAATTAATCCTTGTAGCGCCTGCAGTTGAGCTGTACGAGGCGTTTTGCGAATCCTTCGAGCATTTACCCAACGTTGAAGTCGTTCATAATTATTTTGAGTGGTTGACCGAGTTTGACTGCCTGGTGAGTCCTGCCAACTCCTTCGGCATGATGGATGGCGGCATGGACGCCGCTATCACGAAATTTTTTGGAGTGGATCTGGAATGGAAAGTTAAATCCCAAATCCTAGAAACGTATTTGGGAGAACAGCCCATTGGCACATCCATGATTGTCGAAACTGGGCATCCTCAACATCCTTACCTAGCTCACACCCCAACCATGCGGGTGCCCATGATCATCAAAGGAACAGATATTCCTTACAGCGCCATGTGGGCCATGTTGTTAGCCGTTCGGCAGCATAATCAACAGTCCCATAGACCCATAGAAAGTATTGCCTGTCCTGGTTTGGGAACAGGGATTGGTCGAGTTCCCTATCACGAAGCCGCTCGGCAGATGGCTGTCGCCTATGACCACTTTCTCTATCCACCCAAAATGTTGAATTGCTTCGTTGCAGCATCCCGGCAACTGCAAATTTGGGAAGGTTAAGTATCCCCATTCCCTGAGATATGGTTGCAAGCAGGGCGTAGATGCTCAATACGACAGGTTGTCTTTTGACTTTTCCAGAAAGGGTCGCTCAGGATAGATTGGGCAAATTATTTGCTAGTAAAATTGCAGGTTGGTTTTGACTTGCGATCGCATTTCTATTCTCTGGGGAATCTGGTTATGACTTCTGTTCGAAGATGGGCTTTACTGGCCACTTATATAAGCGTTGGGGTATTGGTGACACCCCGAATCGTGCAATCCCACCATACTCAACCCCAAACCATTTCATCAGCCGATCAGAGCCAAACCCAACATCACCACCACAAACAACTAGAAATTTCTGCCAATCAAGCCACCCCCACCGTTGAGTTAGTCGTTCATCCCGATCAGGTCCAAGGCTGGAATCTAGAACTAAAAGTCACTAATTTCAACTTTGCCCCAGCTCAAGTCAACGCTGCCAGCAAAACTTCTGAAGGCCATGCCCACTTATATATCAATGATAAAAAAGTAACTCGCCTCTACGGCAACTGGTATTACCTCTCTGAGTTACCATCTGGCTCTAACACTCTCAAAGTCACCCTCAACAGTAACGGGCATGAATCCCTCGTCCATCGAGGACAGCCCATCAGCGACACTGAAGTGATTCAGGTTGCGCCCCAGCCTTAAGAAATGCTAGACCTGTTGCTTGTCGCCGTCCTGGGATTTGTAGGCAGCTTTGGCCATTGCGTCGGTATGTGTGGACCATTAGCAGCCAGCTTTGCCTTGACCTCAGGTGAATCCAGAACTTGGCAACAACAGCTGACGTTTCACTTTCTACTCAATCTAGGACGAATTTTGAGCTATGGCCTAATCGGGGCAGCCATTGGTGCCCTCAGTTCTGTCCTGGCTGTGGGTGGAGAACTAGCAGGTATCGATAGTATCCTGCGTCGGAGCATTGCTTTTTTGATGGGTATTTTGTTGATCTGGCTGGGAATTCGGCAAATTCGCCCCGACTGGTTACCTAAATTACCATTGCCACATCCATTACTGAAATTGGGGCTGCATGAGCGTTTCAACCGAGCCATGGTGGGGCTAGCTCATCATCCCCATTGGTGGACTCCTGCTTTGCTAGGCATGGTCTGGGGATTAATTCCCTGTGGCTTTCTGTATGCCGCCCAAATCAAAGCCGCTGCCACAGGGGACTTGTTACTAGGAAGTGCCACGATGCTATGTTTCGGTTTGGGAACGATGCCAACCTTATTAGGCGTCGGTTTTTCTACTGCCGTTCTCAGCCAGGATCGACGTAGCCAACTCTTTCAGGTAGGGGGCTGGCTGATGCTGATCATTGGGTTACTGACCGTCCTCAGAACTGGAGAGATGCAGGACTACAGTAGCCATACCGCCTTGCTGTTATTGATGTTGGCCCTACTGGCCCGTCCCATCCAGCCTGTATGGTCGGCCCCACTGCACTATCGTCGGTTGTTAGGGGTCGGAGCTTTTGTGCTGTCGCTGATCCATGTATTGCGGGTTCTCGACCATTCTTTTCAGTGGTCTCTCACAGCCCTTCCCTTTATGCTGCCCCTCCATCAAGCGGGCCTCTGGGCAGGTATCGTTGCTTTGACCTTGCTCACTCCCTTAGCCACCACCAGTACCAACTGGATGGTTAAACGATTAGGCCCCCATTGGCGACGGCTCCATCTCCTGAGTATCCCGGCTCTCCTCTTAGCAGGCGGCCATACTGTGATGATCGGATCCCATTATTTAGGGGGGCTGGAATGGACAGGCGTACATTTAGGCAGGACCGTTGCGATCTCAACTACAATCCTCCTCGTCTTACTCCTGCGCTGCCGCTGGGTCTGGGCCTTGTTTTCACTAGAGAAATTTTATGGTGCGTCTTCTCCACTGCAGTAGTTTAGCCATCTTAGCGATTGGGTTATGGAGCGGACCAGGACAGGCTCACACCGTCAAAGCCTCCGGATCCGTTGCGGTCACCTTCCACTTAGAACCCGATCACAACCCACGGGCGGGAGAACCTGCCCAAGTCTGGTTTGTCCTCACCCAAAAGGGAGGCCGCACGATTCCTCTCTCCCAATGCGATTGTAAATTTCAGGTCATTTCCGAGGAAAATGGGCAGGCGATTTCTCAACCTCCCTTAACCGCCATCTCCGCAGAGCAATACCAAAATATTCCGGGCGCTGATGTAACTTTTCCCAAACCGGGTGCTTACCAATTAAGCATTCAAGGCCAGCCGCAAACGGGTGACGCATTCCAACCGTTTCAGTTTAGTTTTCCAGTCACAGTCGCCAAGGGAAGCAACCCTCAACCGTCTTCTCCGGCCCAGCCGACAGATCCTCCCCAATCTTCATCGCAATCAGGTCTACCCAAGATTGCATGGCTCAGCATTAGTATTGGCGCAGGACTCAGTCTGTTGATGCTGGTTCTTTGGCTACGCAAAAAACAGTAAATAGCCAATTGAGATCATCCCCCTCCCTGATCCCTCTCGTCATCAAACTGAATCAAGAAAACACTTACCCCTTCTCATAGAGCTTCCACAAAATCTGGGTAAAGAGGAATGATAGCTGCGTGAAGATGACTTGTTGCTCAACTAAAACTCTGCAGCATAGGCTGCATGAATCCCCTCAGCCCTATACGGAAGACTGAATGACTCCGTTGTTATAACCACACCCCTTATGTGCCTGATTTTGGGGTCTCATTCGGGTCAATTTTACAAACGAGTTCATAGACAGAGACTTTAGGCGGCTCTGAGAAATAAGGAGCCATTTGATTGATAATGGCTTTTTGTTCTTCACCCTCATGGGCTTCCATATCTTCTAAGTTGTCCCAGAGAATGACCGATACGCCTTTGTCTGTGCCGGGTTCTTGGAACAGATAGGCTCCTTCAAAGCCATCAGAATAAGTTGAGATCGCTTGTTCATACAGGTGTCGAACCTCTGCAAATTTACCCGGTTTGAACTCACCAATCGCTACTGATGCAAACCGCCGCTTCAAACAATCCTGAAAGTCTGACATTGTTTACTCCTTCCGCCATTTGGGAGAAATTTGGCTAGGGTTTTGGGGTAACAAAACGAACCCCAATCGTTGATCAATCTGCCTGTCCTGGCTGAGGATTGATCCATACCCATAGGGTAGAAGGTGACCTGACCAATACTGGGGAACTTAAACAACATCTAAGGAAGTGCTAGGGATTTAATTGCCCCTAGCCGTTCATATTTATTCATCTTTTTGCTCACAATCATAAACTTTATTTATCTTGAGAAATAAAATATTGCCAGTCGGGAATGCTGAAACTTAGACATCCTCACTGCTTTTAACTCAGAATTGATGAATATCAATCTCTTAGACTCATTTTTGAGCAAAGGACTGCCATTTTTAGACCTATGCCTGATGGGTCAAACATCTTTTCGCGGCATAGATCTAGTCGGGGTTCACTTGGATGGCGTGGTCCTCAAACACCTAGATTTAACAGCCGTAAATTTGCAGGCAGCCAGCCTACAGCGGGCTAATCTCCAACGATCGATTCTGACCTCTGGATGCTTAGACCAGGCGAATATGCGGGAATGTTATCTCTACCGCAGCCACTTAGAAATGGCTTCGTTGCAGCAGACCCATTTACAGCGGGCTAATTTATCTCATGCCTACTTGATGGGGGCCAATCTTCAGGGAGCGAATCTCCACAAAGCTCAATTGATTGGCACAGATCTCCGCGATACCAATCTGATGGATTGTTTATTCCAAGATGCGAACTTAAAGGGTGCTCTCTACAGTGAAGATACTCAATTTAGCCCTTCCTTCAATCCAGTCCTTGCAGGAATGAAGCTATGGACAGCAGAAACACTGGCCAACTCCAGCGAACAAAAAGAGAGAGGGCTGAGAGAGAGGCACTGGGGCTGGCAATGTTCATAATCTTCCATTAGAGTCAGCACCCTGACAGGGGAAAGTTAAGGTTATAATTTCATTAAGAAATGTAACACGCCTATCTCTCCCCCATGTCTAAGTCACCTCATGAAACTGCTGTCGTTGTTATTGGTGCAGGCATTGGCGGCTTAACAGCAGGGGCATTGTTGGCGAAGCGAGGTTATCGTGTCAAAGTCTTTGATCAAGCCTGGGTACCAGGAGGCTGTGCCTCTACTTTTAAACGGCGGGGTTTTACCTTTGATGTGGGGGCAACCCAAGTAGCGGGTTTAGAACCCGGCGGCATCCATCATCGGATCTTTCAGGAATTGGGGGTTGAGATTCCAACCGCCAGCCATTGCGATCCGGCTTGTGCAGTCTTTTTGCCCGGAGAAACTGAACCCATCTCCGTCTGGCGAGACCCAAACCAATGGCAGGCAGAACGGGAAAAACAATTCCCCGGTAGTGATAGGTTTTGGCAGCTCCTAGCAAACCTGTTTCGTTACAACTGGGGGTTTCAATCCCGCGATCCAGTCATTCCTCCCCGTAATCTTTGGGATGGATGGCAGCTTTTACAAGCGGTTCGCCCCGATACCTTACTAACCGTGCCTCATCTATTTACGACGGTGGGTCAACTCCTCCGACTAACGGGCCTAGGCAATCAACGCCGCTTAAAAACCTTTTTAGACCTCCAACTCAAGCTTTATTCCCAGGTCAATGCCGATCAGACCGCTTTACTGTATGCCGCCACGGCGCTAGGGGTATCACAAGCGCCCCAAGGCTTGTTTCATTTGCATGGCAGTATGCAGGTGCTCAGCGATCGCATCGTCGAAGCCCTGAAAAAACATGGGGGTGAACTGCATATGGGCCATAGCGTTGACCAAATCCAGGTGCATAACCAGGAATTTTTAGGTGCATTAATCCGTCAGCAAAAAACAGGTAAGACTTGGACGGAATCGGCGGACCATGTAGTGGCGAATGTGACGGTACAAAATCTCGTTCGCTTACTGGGAGAGGATGCGCCTCGACAATATCAACAGCGAGTCAAAAAACTGCCGCCCTCCTCTGGGGCCTTTGTGATTTATCTCGGGGTAGAGGAAGACGCAATTCCTGCCAATTGCCCGCCCCATCTGCAGTTTCTCTATGACTATGACGGCCCCATTGGCGAAAATAACTCTCTGTTTGTATCGGTGAGCCGATCAGGGGATGGCCGCGCCCCAGAAGGTAAAGCCACCATCATCGCGTCTTCCTTTACGGATCCAACGTTATGGGAAAAGGCGGAGAATTATGAGGGGTTGAAGCAAGCGTATATTGAGGGTGCGATCGCACGCCTGAGTCAATATTTTCACCTCACCCCAGACACTATCATTCACCAGGAGGCAGCGACTCCCAGAACCTTTGCTCACTTTACAGGCCGCAGCCAAGGCATCGTCGGTGGCATCGGTCAGCGCCTGTCTACCTTTGGCCCCTTTGGATTTGCAACTCGAACACCAATCAAGCGGCTATGGCTAGTGGGGGATTCCACTCATCCCGGCGAAGGCACAGCAGGAGTCAGTTATTCTGCCTTGACTGCCGTCAATCAATTGATGGCAATGGACGGTACGCTCTCGGTGCAGTAATCATTGCAGCTCTCTCTGCCTTCGCTCTTATATATGTCAGAGTATAGGGAGCGACGGTAGCCAATATGACCAGCCTACAGAGACCCACCACATCCCATCAACAACTTTACAACGCTGATTTCGCCCAATGGATCACTCAAGCCACCTTGCTATTACAGCAGGGAAAATTTGACGAACTGGACATTGAGAACCTGATTGAAGAGGTGGAAGACTTGGGGAAACGCGATCGGCGTGCACTCTGTAGCAATTTGGAAATTGTGCTGCTTCACTTACTCAAATGGCAATTTCAACCAGAGCAACGATCTGCTAGTTGGCGCGGCTCCATTCGAGAACACCGACGACGAATCGCCCGCATCCTCAAAGAATCTCCTAGTCTGAATGCTTATCTCCAGCAAGAATATGAGGATTGCTATACGGAAGCAAGATTACAAGCCGCTGATGAAACTGGCCTACTTCTAGCCACTTTTCCAACGGAGTGCCCCTATTCAATAGAACAAGCCCTGAATGGGGAGTTTTTACCAGACAAAGACTAGAGCAAGTTCGTTGAGTGGGTCAGTCATTACAGAGCTAACAGAGAATCATGGAGTAAGAGGTCCAATAATCTGTTCTTCGCAACCAACTCAAAAAACCTAGCGTTACTTTTTCGTCTTACTGCTACCTTTCAGCGATCTTTGTCACTTCAAGTAGAGAACGGATCTCAAAGGCGGGGACAGTATCTGATGTATTACGCTTTCCCTGTCGATTGAGCCACACTGAGATAGCTCCAACTCCATTAGCCCCTGCAACATCTGACTCTAAAGAATCGCCAATATGCATCAGTTGTTCAGGTTCACAACCCACTTGTGCACAAGCAGACAGAAATATTTCGGCATGGGGCTTTTTGACGCCAATACCCTGAGACAAAATTACGAAATCAAAATAACCAGACAAGCCACACTGCTCTGGATCGCTATTCCCATTAGAGATCAGACCAATGGCAAAGAGATCCTTGAGAGCATCTAAGCAAGGGATGGCATCAGGATAGAGTTCGACATCTTCAAACCGATGTTTTAGATAGAGCTGGTTCAAGACAGCCGCCAGTGCTGGATCATCCCAATGAATCAACTCCAATGTTCGTTGAAAAGCCTTTAGCCTTATTTGTTCAAGATCAACGGTTGTTCCTTTCAACTCAGCTGCAACTGTATTGCGAATATCGATCATTTTGTCTACAGTCAACTGGGCTGTAGCTCGATCAGGAACGTGACGTCTCAATTCCTGGAGCGTGAGAGCTAGAGAATGATGCATGACTTTCTCAAAATCCCACAAAGTCATATCGCCATCAAAAGAAATGACTTTGATCTTATCTAGGTCGTGTGCAGCCATGGTTCAGTGAGACGATTATCACCTCTAGTGAGTCTAGAGATTGGTAGAAGCTGGTTGTTCCAATAGTTCCAGTAAACCCACCGTACCGACAAAAAACGTGTATAGCCCATAAGGAATTGGGGATTGCTCGCGAGACTTGGCGAATAGACTCGCCACCACCCCTTCAACAGCATGGGCTGTCAGGGCAAATCGTCCAAACCAAAGTAGCCCAATGGGCAGAGGGGGTAACGGACTTCCTGTCTGCAGCGCATATAGCGTCCATATTTCCACGCCAATCGCCGCACAAATCAGGATAGGGGAAAGAACTTTGATGACTGGGTAAAACTTTTTCATAGCTTCTCAGTAGTGGATTATTTACGAAGCTCCTTGACGCCAAAGCATCACGGTTAGCCAGAACAGAAACAATTGAATCCTCAGATCCAACGGGGCATCTACCTCAATCGTGGCTTGTCTCGACGAAAAACTGTCTGGACGAATGCGACCCAAGATCTGACTCTCTTGACGAATTTGGAATTCGCGCCGAAAAGGTGAAACGGCCTGTAAAAATAGTTTTTTAGTCCCAAAGGTTAGCTCAAGTTTTCGTCTCAGAGGATTCGGCTTCCGGGCCCGAGCAACCATTGAATCCTTGCCATCGGTGACTTGTTTCAACATCCATTCTCCAGACAGCATGGGATGCTCAATAGAGTAGCTCGTCTGGGGGAGGACAATTTCACCTTCATCCTTCATCACCTTGAATTCCACCATAGCGGTTCCTTGAGATGTCTCAATTCCATAATTCCAACCCCACATGGAAGCAGGGATACATTGCAGTTGAGTCATCATGTCCATACCCGATGCAAGATCAAACCAATGAGCTGTCCTTGCGGATCCAGCCCTCCAATTATATGAACTGCATCCACACTATTTTCTAATGCCTGATCATGAATGGCGAGAACAGCAATATCCCCTACACAAGCCTGCATTGTTTTGAGTAATGACAAACCTGAGACAATAATGCGATCGCTAATCGCATCAATATCCCAGACAAACTCAGACACCTCCAGAAACTGATACCAGCCATGATTAGGATCTTGGGGATCTAAAAGCGCAAAATCTGCTGAAACCTTAGCTAATTGTCGGGCGGAGTAGCGACGGGGGGCATCTGCCATAATGCGTTGAACAACCTCTGACTGTCTTGCATAAGCTAGTAGAGCTGAGGATAGTTCAGTGTTCTCTGTGGGGCACTGAAAAGTCATCTGAAATCCATCCCCTTCATTCGCGCGATAGGTAATATCAAATCCTTCTGTAATGAGGCGATCAAGCAACGCGGGGAAAGATACCGGTACCCAATCGGTCAGATTTAACAACTCTGGTTCTGAACAGACTGTGGCACTAGTTTCTATAGTTGGGCCATGGTTGCCCACCACTAAAAGGGTGGTTTCCTCTTCAAGATCCGCCACAACCTCCGCTTCAAACCGCTCACAGAAAGCCTGTAAGGTATCCAACGGAGCATCGAATTCACCAACAAAGGCAACCGAAGCCCCCCGCAATGGGATTGACCGATAGGGGAGAGGGGGTTGACTGCCCCCTGCCCCTGACAAAAGTGAATCCTCTGCCGCTTGATAGAAAGGGGAGCGAGTTGGTTTTATCATGGTGAGCAAGAGTGCAATCTGGACGGCCTGCTAACGGTGTGGACTCAGCTCTAACCTGTACTGACCTATCAGCCCACCGATTGACTCACTTCACTGTAGACGACAACCCCAAGATTTTGAAGACAACGGTACCTCAGGCACTATGGCAAATCTGTGTGAAAGGGTTTGTACGCATCCTAATCGGTGCTGACAATCAGAAACAATACGATACCTATGACTGGGAAGCAGGATGTCATGCCCTCCGCAATCCAGACCTAACCTACCCCCAGTACTACCGTATCTCCAACTTTCATGGAGTGGAAGGGGGCTATCTCTGCAAAGAAGCTGCTGTCACCTACGACGCCGTTACCGCCTTTGCCTCTCCCCCCAGTGAAACTCGCCTTCGACAGCAAGTACTGACATCTATTCAGGGTCAGCCTCAACGAATTCTCGATTTAGGCTGTGGGACGGGTTCCATGACCTTGATACTCAAAGCCGCTTACCCCCAAGCTGAAGTCATTGGCTTAGATTTATCACCCTATATGTTGTGTCATGCCCAACACAAAAGCCAAAAGGCTCAGCTCAATATCCACTGGCTCCACGGCTTAGCTGAAACTACAGATCTAGAAGCTCACAGCTTTGATGTGATAACCCTTTGCATGGTGTTCCATGAAATGCCCCCACACATTTCTCGCTTGGTCTTGCAAGAATGTCGCCGATTGCTGCAACCGGGTGGGCAACTAATTATTTTGGACGGCAATCAAAAGCGCCTCCGCCATGCAGACTGGCTAATTCGACTTTTCCGAGAACCCTATTCCACGGTTTATGCCAAAGAGAGCATTCAGGACTGGACGACCGAAGCTGGCTTTGAAAATGTCAGCACCCGATATCTAGGCTGGATTCACCAACTGACTGTGGGGACATGCCCTACTTTTCCAGGTGAGCCAACCCTTAAACCGTTACAAACCACCTCTGTTTAAGGCACTTGCCAAATGCGATTATGATAATCCGCTTCTTTATCCACATTGATAGTGGCATGACCGTGGCTATGATCGTGCCCATGACCATGATCATGGCTGTGGCTATGGGGTTCTTCACCATTGAGCGCTGCGAGCCGGAACTTGCAGAGTTCACAATTCATTTGAACCTGTCCCAACTGGGTTTCCAGTTCGCGCTGGCGCAAGACCTGTACTAGGGCTGGATGCAGACCCATTTCGGGTAGGCAGGTAATCTGAATATCAGAATGGGCTGCTTGTTGCTGAGTCGAGATATCAAAAATCTTTTCTACCAAAGTGCCTGTAAACAAGAAATAGGGCACCACAACAATTCGTTTCGGCTGGTACAGTCGTGCTCGCCGAAATCCTTCTTCTAACCGGGGATGGGTAATGCCAATAAAGCAGGTCTCCACGGTTTGATAGCCACTGCCCTCCCATAGGATCCGAGCCATTTTACTGACATCACTATTGGCATCAGGATCACTGGAGCCCCGGCCGACAAATAGCAGGACAGTCTCTTCGCGGGAAATGCCCTGGGGATTATGCTCGGGAGAGTCCAGGAGTTCTAATCGCTGTTTCCACAGGTCTAGAATTCCAGGCGTAATGCCGAAATGACGACCATAGTGATATTTCAGATTAGGATGGCGCTTGCGAGCCAAGTCTAGTTCATTGGTGACATCGAATTTGTTATGGCGGGCGGCAAATAACAAGATGGGCAGGGCCGACAGTTCGGTATAGCCTTGCTCAACACAGTGATCGACGACTTCTTGAATACTGGGACCCGTTAGTTCTAAGAAGCAGGGGAACACAGGTCGTGATCGATCGAGTTCCTGGTAAAGGGTTGCAAAATCTAGAAAGCATTGTCTGCCACTTTCATTACGAGTGCCATGGCCAATCATTAGTAAGGGCCGCTGAAGAGGTAGTGGTGCCAAGTCATTGGCGGTTGGCAAACTAAGGGGGGCAGGTCTGACCACCAAGTCCGGGGTATAAGCAATAGACATAAAAGACTCCCTGCCTGTGAATTACAAGCTTTAACTGAAGATCCCCCACGAGATGACGAAGCAATCTTATGGGTTTAAGAATAGGTCGTTAACAGAATGGTTTGATCGGACCTGGGCATTTGCCCACTGTCTACCATACAAACTCAACCCTCCAGTCCGGGACAGTCACAGCATTCTTTTAAGATCGCCCAGTAGGATTTAGGTTCCATTGAAAATCTGTTTTGGTCCTTTGGGCTGGCTCTCGTTGAAAACTTCCTGGTAACTCCCATTGGTATATTCGGCAATAACCGTTCTCCAGAATTGCTGACTTGGGATATTGGCTGCTTGTTGAGCAATATGCCATTCTGCCGGGAATCGCTGAAATAGTTGCAAAGCAGCCTGTTTACCAACCCCTAACCGATGATACTTCCGAGCCACAAAAAATTCAGCAATCGCATACTGGTTCACGGCTAATTCTCGAACTAAAGCAAATCCAACTCGTTGTAGACCGAGCCTGATAAAGAAAGGGAAGCGCTCTGATTCAGTCCAATAAGCATCGAAGTAAGGATACTCAGCAAATAGTCCTGACTCATTAATGACATCATCATTAAACTCACTTAAATCGTAGCAATACAACTGCATTAAATTGGCCAGCACCATCCTTTCGGTTATGGGGATGGGAGAAATGCTAACCTCTACACTTTGTAAGTCCACTTTCATCCCCATACACATTGGTTCAAGTCTGGTATTGGCCGCAAGGTAATACGCCGCAAGCTAACGGCAACTTCCAGGCAATTGATTTATGGGTAGCTTAAACTGGACGTATAGCAGGACTCTTCATACTGCTTTTTGTCGAGGATACAAATCATGTTAAGCGTTGCCCAGTCACGCCCATCTGAACGCGCCATTTTTATTCAAAAAACCTATCTACACCTAGCAGGGGCCATTGGTGCTTTTATTGTCGTTGAATTTCTGCTGTTCCAATTGGGGATTGCTGAAGCAATATTCCAATTTGTCGCGGGAAGTCGTTTTAGCTGGCTGTTAATTTTAGGTGCATTCTCACTACTCGGCTGGATGTCTCGAGGACTAGTGGCCAAAGCGGATGAGGTGGGTACTCAGTACGCAGGGCTAGGCATTTATGTAGTTGCCCAAGCCTTGATTTTTGCCCCCTTACTTTACATTGCAGCCGCTTTTTCCGACCCTAACGTCATTCCTACCGCCGCAATCTTAACCCTCACCATGTTTGGGGGACTGACTGCGATCGCATTTACAACCCGAACAGATTTCACCTTTCTCGGTGGCATCCTTAAAATTGGTAGCTTTGTCGCTCTGGGGCTGATCGCTTGCAGTTATATCTTCGGCTTCTCCCTGGGGTTATTCTTCTCCGTCTTGATGGTGGTGTTTGCTTCAGCGGCGATTTTGTATGACACCTCTAAGGTGATGAAGCACTATTCCACCAGACATTATGTGGCTGCATCCTTGGAGTTATTCGCTTCTGTCGCTCTGCTGTTTTGGTACATTCTCCGAATCGTCATGGCCACGTCATCTCGCCGCTAACCCAGCTCTATCCGCCACATCAAGGCATCATCAGGACGATAATCTTGTCCCGATGATGCTTATTGAATAGGGGTAAACTTAAAGGTCTTTGTGGGTAAACGGGCGAGCATCTGACCCGGCATAGGTCGCTACAATCTGGCCTTGGCCTTTGAGCTGATATTTGTAGGTGACTAATCCTTCCAGACCAACGGGCCCTCTGGGTGGCATCCGCTGCGTGCTAATGCCCACTTCCGCACCAAATCCATAGCGAAAGCCATCGGCAAATCGGGTCGAGCAGTTGTGGAACACACCTGCGGCATCCACTTGGTTCATAAAGACAGCCGCCGCTTGGGCATCTTCAGTAGCAATGGCATCCGTATGTCCCGAGCCATACTGATTGATGTGAGCAATGGCCTCTTCTAAGGAGGCCACCACCTTGATAGATACAATCAAATCACCATATTCTGTAGCCCAATCAGCATCTGATGCGGGAGCCACATCTACCATCCCTTGCGTCTTGGAGTCACCTAAAACTTTGACTTGATTTTCCTGTAAAGCTGCTGTTAGTTGAGGGAGGTATTGGGGTGCGATCTCATCATGCACCAAAATCGTTTCCACTGCATTACAGGCCGCTGGATATTGGATCTTCGAATCCACGGCAATCTCTACCGCCTGGTCCAGCTTCGCCGCCTGATCCACATACAGATGACAAATCCCTTCCGCATGGCCTAACACGGGAATGCGGGTATTTTCCTGCACAAACCGGACAAAATCATTAGAGCCACGAGGAATAATCAGGTTTACATCCTGATCAAGATTCAACAATTCGAGAGTTTCTTCCCGACTAGTCAATAACGCCACCACATTAGGTGAAACAGCTGTATTGGATAGTCCATGCTGAATAGCTTTCACCAAAGCCTGGCAAGAATGCAGAGCTTCTTGGCCTCCTTTAAGCAGAACGCCATTTCCAGACTTAATCGCCAGGGCTGCAATTTGCATCACAGCATCCGGCCGAGCTTCAAAAATGACCCCTAGCACGCCCAAAGGACAGCTCACCCGGCTCAACACTAACCCCGTATCTAACTCGCGCTTGAGTTGAACGGTCCCGACAGGATCTTCAAGATTCGCGACGCTGCGTACGCCTGCAATCGCACCTTTGAGCTTGGTGGCATCTAGCTTTAACCGAGCGTAAAGGGCATTCGCAATTCCTGCTTCTTTAGCTTGCTGACAATCACGAACGTTTGCTTCTAAAATCTCTGGCGTTGCTGCTTCTAAAGCCTGGGCGACAGCTTCTAACGCTTGGTTTTTCGTTTCTGTAGAAGCCCCTGCCAGATGAATAGCCGCTTGTCGAGTTTGTTGAGCAACCTCAGTAAGAGAATTCGTTAGGACAGTCACAGTTTTAGTTGTTTAACGACAGGGTTTTAAAAATCTTCGCGTTCATACTCAGCAATTTTTTGGGGTTCCGGGATTTTTAGCTCTTGGGGCTCGTAATCATCGTCCCAAACATCCCCTTCCCGCTCATATTTCGGTTCTGAAGGGGCTGGCGGCGTAGAAGACCCACCCTCACTCCAGTTATCTTCTTCTTGATACGCATATTGCTGCTGTGGTGCCGCTTCTTGACGTTCTACAGGCACGGGTTCCGCTTCCCAGGCTTCTGTTTGCCAGGCTTGCTGTGTAGGCGCAGATTGACGGGCTGGTGCATAGGCTGTCGTGGGCTCCCCAGGGCCAAGCTGGTTCGTGGTAGAAGCCGTCTTAGGGATATAGTCTTCTTCATCGCTGAGTTCCCAAGGCGGAATCCCTAATCCCATTCGCTCCAGAAGACCTACTGTCAGCTGGTTGAGGCGCTCTTCAGCTCCTTCAAAGACGATCAAGCGCTCTGGCCCTGTGCTGACAATTTCTTCTACGGGCAATTCATAAGTACTCAACACCTGAGAGGGGATGAGTGGTACTCCAATCGATGCAATCACCAAAGAGGTAATTTCACCGGTGCTGGTATCAAACTTAAACCCTCGGACTTTGCCCAAAAGTTCTCCAGCTTCGGTGATCACTTCATTATTAATTAAGGTACTGAAGTCAAAGGTATCTATTTCTTCAATCGCGGTCTCATCATCGACCAGGATCACATCTCCAATCTGCCGAATATTACTGAGATACATGTAGCGCTCATCCCCAGTAACCAGGGTATTCCGCAAACCAACAACGGCGACTTCCCGCTGATCGACATCCACCCAAAGCTGGGTAATCACACCAAGTTTTTTACCTGTACTGCGAGTAATGACTTGAGTACCGATAAAGTCAGCGCGTTGTTGAACTTGTTCAGATATTGCCATGCGTGAATCCTGAGCCGAATTCTTGAGTTTTTGGGTGGGGTAAATGTTGTTAATCGTACCTTTACAATGTCACAAAAACTATCGCACACGGTACATTTTTACACCCTGACCACTTCATTTTAGTGCCTTTAGGAAGAGGGCACCTCTCTTCCAAGGTGTTGATATCACCCCAAGACCATTGCTAATCAAGGTTTATGCCTCCCAGAGATCATGATGGGTTAAGACTGTGATGGAGCAGAACTAGCCCCAAACGTCTTTTGATTTATAGTGTCTGCCGCAGGCTGCTTGATCACGCCAGCTATATTAAGGTCAGATATCTAGCGTTAGCTGAGACCTCCAACTAAAGATTATGGTCAGCATAGCTCCCCCCCCTATAGCGTCCGCCTTAACCCTCCGCATTAACCTGAGTGATGAGCAATTTTTTCAACTATGCCAGGACAATAGCGATTTAAGGTTTGAACGCACCTCCCTAGGAGAGTTGATCATTATGCCCCCAACAGGTGGGTTAACAGGCGATCGCAATGCCGACATAACATTTCAACTAAGAGCCTGGAATCGTCAAACTCGCCAAGGGAAGTCTTTTGATTCCAGTACCGGATTCCAGCTGCCCAATGGAGCCACTCGCTCTCCTGATGCCTCTTGGATGACCATTGAGCGCTGGGAAACCTTAACGTCCTCCGAACAGGAACGATTTGTCCCCCTCTGTCCCGATTTTGTGGTTGAGCTGCGGTCAGCGAGTGATGCTTTGGCACCTCTACAGGCCAAACTGCAAGAGTATATAGAAAATGGTGCGCGGTTGGGCTGGCTGATAGATCCCAAACAGCAGACCGTTGAAATCTATCGCCCCAACCAGGTCGTTGAAAGGGTCCAAGCTCCAGCCCAACTCTCTGGTGAGTCCGTTCTACAAGACTTTATCTTAGATTTATCCCCGATTTTCTAACGCATCTTTCAGGATATGCCTTCTAGGGGTAGAGTCGAGGTGACCGCTTAAGTATGACGATCTCAGGTAATTCCCTTGACTTCTACTCCTCAGCCTTTGAGCCAACGTGGACATCTTCTGACCGAACAGATTAATCCCAACAGCCGCAATCTCGATCAGTTGACCGCGTTAGAGCTAGTTGATTTATTCAATCAGGAAGACCAGCAGCTGATCAGCGCAATTGCTGCCGCTCGTGAGCCTTTAGCCGCCGCCGTTGAGAAAGCGGCGCAGGCTTTGCAACAAGGCGGACGGTTATTTTATGTCGGGGCCGGAACGAGTGGTCGTTTAGGGGTCTTAGATGCTGCCGAATGTCCCCCCACCTTTTGTACACCTCCAGAAATGGTCCAGGGAATCTTGGCGGGAGGTCAGGCTGCCTTAGTCAAAAGTTCAGAAGCTTTAGAAGATCGAGCCGATGATGGTGCGGCTGCCATCGCAGATCGCAATGTCTGCGAAACAGATGTAGTCGTGGGGATTACCGCTGGCGGGACAACCCCCTTTGTTCGTGGTGCTTTGCACGCAGCCAATGAACGAGGTGCCACCACCGTTTTTATGGCCTGCGTTCCAAGCGATCAATTCACCATTGATGTGGATATTGACGTGCGGTTACTGGTTGGACCCGAAATTCTGGCTGGATCCACTCGCCTTAAGGCAGGCAGTGTCACCAAATTAGCCCTAAATATAATCTCTACAGGAGCGATGGTCCAGATTGGCAAAGTCTATGGCAATCGAATGGTGGATGTCTCCGTCACTAACAGTAAGTTAGAAGATCGAGCTTTGCGGATTATTGCTGATCTAACAGAGCTACCCCGAGAGCAGGCTGCCGAGTTGTTAGGGAGATGCGATCGCAAAGTAAAACTAGCCCTACTCGTCCATTGGACAGGACTCTCCGCCGATCAGGGCCAAGCTCTTTTAGACCAGCATCACGGCAACCTACGGCAAGCGGTTCAAAGCCAGTCTGCACCTTAGCGCTACTAACTCCACCTACAACCAGGGACGGCTCGCTTCCTCTAAAGCAGTCACCTCTTCAGGAGTTAAGGACCATCCCAAAGCCCCCGCATTTTCTATCGCTTGCTGAGCGGTTTTCGCCCCAGGAATGGGGATGACACCCTCTTGAGCGATTAACCAATTCAACGCCACTTGCGCCATCGTCTTGTCATGAACTTCAGCGAATTGACGAAGCAAATGGGTGACTGGGGCCAATTTGCGTAATCCCTCAGGTTTGAAGCGCTGATCGGCTTTGCGGGCACCTGTTGGAAGCTGTTCGGGCGTATATTTACCCGTCAGTAACCCTTGAGCCAGAGGACTATAGGCCAAGATCGTGACTTCCAACTCCCTAGCTTTAGCCATCAAACCCTGACTCTCCACCTGACGAGTAATCAAGGAATATCGCACCTGATTCACAGCAAGGGGCACCCCTTGATCCGCCAGCAAAGCATGAGCAGTCTGCATTTGCTTAGGGCTGTAGTTGCTGACACCAACCGTTTTAATCAATCCCTGATTAACCGCCTTAGCTAACGCCTGAAATAGAGTCTCAAAACTCATAAAAAAATTAAACGGCCAATGCACCTGATACAAATCAATCACATCCACCTGTAACCGCTGCAGGCTTTCCTTCACAGCCTGAAGAACTGCCTCTTCACTCAAGCGCCAGGGCACTGGGCCATACTTAGTCGCCAGACAAACAGGACGCTGACAGTCCTGGTGGAACTTACCTAACAATCGCTCAGACTCTCCCCATCCATATATTTCAGCCGTATCAAACAAAGTAATGCCAGCCTGGATTGCAGATTGAAACGCATCAGCGACCTCAGTTTCACCATACTGATCGCCATAGCCCCAAAAGATCCGATCGCCCCAAGACCAAGTGCCAATGCCCACAGCTGACACCAGAGGTCCATTAGGGCCGAGTTGTTTAGTTGCCATTAGTAAACACTTCTTAATATTTCTACTTCTAGTTTAATAACAATAACTTTAGAGAGGAGTACTTTAATGGCTTCATCAACAAGAATCTCAAGCCGTAAGTAGGGCCTAGATTTAACTTTTTATTACTAATACTCAGATGAAGGCAACTATTTTAGATTTTTTTCTTCATGCATAAAGAAAATAGCTATACATAAGTGCAAAGCATATATATCAAAGGCTTTAGACTATAAGTGACAAGACAATAGCAAATAAGATCCAAAGGCTTTATTAAGACTTTATCGCTTCGGGCAATGAAGGATTATGGTAAGTCTGAAATAGTCTGTTATAAATAGTCAGCATTAGCAAACAAAATATGTTTGCTTTGTACATAAAATGGCATAGCGAAAATTTTCTTGAACCAGGTTCCAAATGGTTCCCTATTGCAGATATTGGACTTAGAGCTAGAAATCAATGGATGCCTTCTTAAATACAATCACACAAGAATTGGGGAAAGCGATTCCCAATTTGCTTGGGGCAGCCGCTTTTCTGATTATTGGTGTAATTGTCGCCTATTTCGTTAAGTGGTTTGTACAAGCCCTTCTCTCCAAAACAGATATCGATAACCGTATTGCCCGTTGGTTCTCAGGAACTGACGACTCGCGCGCAGCAGCCAACGTCGAAAAACTGCTCGCTTCGATCGCTTTTTGGATCGTAATGCTATTTGCAGTGGTCGGTTTTTTGCAGTCGTTGCAACTTACCACCATCTCTGACCCCCTCACCAACCTTCTGAATAAGATTTTGGGGTATTTACCTCAAATTGGTGGTGCCATTGCACTGATGGGGGTGGCTTGGATCCTAGCGACTGTCGCCAAAATAGTAGTCGTCCGAATCCTACAGTCCTTATCAGTTGATGAGCGATTAAATTCGGCCTCTGGTCCGTCAGATGCCAGTGGACAGCAGCCTGTATCCATCAGCGAAACATTAGGTAGCACCATTTACTGGTTTATCTTCCTGCTGTTCCTACTCCCAATTTTAGAAACCCTAAAACTACAAGGACCATTACAGCCTGTACAGGCAATGGTTCAAGATATTTTGGCAGTTTTACCCAATGTCTTGGGAGCTGTTCTGATCGGTGTAGCGGGCTGGTTCGTTGCCCGTATTGTTCGCATGATTGTCACGAACTTGTTTTCAGCAAGTGGTGCAGATCGATGGGGCCAACAACTGGGCTTAACTCAGGCCATTGGCGGTCAAAGCCTTTCCACCTTGGCTGGTAGTGTTGTCTACGTATTCATCCTTATCCCATTTGGAATCTCTGCTTTTCAAGCGTTAGGGATAGCAGCCATCTCTGAGCCTGCTGTAGAAATGCTGGGAGATGTTCTCGGAGCTATTCCTCTCATCTTCACAGCCGCAGTCATTTTAGGAGTTGCCTACGTCCTTGGTAAAATTCTCGGCGATTTGGTTGCCGGTTTGCTTGCCAACTTCGGTTTCAATAACATTTTCCAAATATTGGGACTACAAGCAGCTCAAGAGCCCACAGACAGCATTTCTGAAGATGGCCCGATTAATACGTCCTCCCATAAAACTCCCTCAGAAATTGCTGGGATTGTTGTTTTAGTCGCCACTATTCTAGTGTTCCTGATCCCTGCCACAGATGTTCTTGAATTTCAACCCTTAACGGGAATGATTTCTGGACTACTGAGCATCTTAGGTCAGGTGTTAGTAGGTGTATTAGTCTTTGGCATTGGCCTCTACCTAGCCAATATGACCTTTAACATCGTTTCGAGCTCCGGCGGCGCCCAATCTCGTATGGTTGCTCAAGCTGCTCGAGTTGCCATTATTGCTTTAGTCTCGGCTATGGCTTTACAACAAATGGGCATTGCTACCAATATTGTCAATCTCGCCTTTGGCCTATTACTCGGTGCCATTGCTGTGGCCCTAGCGCTAGCCTTTGGCTTTGGCGGCATGGACATTGCTGGAGAACAAGTTCGTAAGTGGCTGAATAGCTTTGAGTCAAAACGCTAGTAAACTCGAAATTCTTATTTAGTCCTTCCTCAAATCTAGAAAAGCCACTCTGATTGATTTCAGAGTGGCTTTTCTAATATCACTACCTACCATCAAAAATCAGCATTCAAGGGTGTACGCGGAAACGGAATCACATCCCGAATATTCGCCATCCCCGTCATAAACTGAACTAACCGTTCAAAGCCCAGACCAAAGCCAGCATGAGGAACGGTGCCATAGCGGCGAAGATCGAGGTACCACCAATAATCTTCTACAGGCAGTCCTTGAGCTATGATGCGTTGCTCCAATAGGTCAAGACGCTCTTCTCGCTGAGAGCCACCAATAATCTCACCAATTTTAGGAACCAGCACATCCATTGCAGCTACCGTTTTATCATCATCATTCATCCGCATATAAAAAGCTTTGATCTGCTTCGGGTAGTCGGTGACAATGACAGGCTTTTTGAACAGATCTTCCGATAAATACCGTTCATGCTCTGACTGCAAGTCCAGCCCCCACTCCACCGGGAACTCAAACTTGCGACTGGCTTTCTCTAATTGATGAATGGCTTCGGTGTAGGTAATCCGCTCAAACTCACTGTTGATGATTTTGTCTGCAGTCTCTAAAACAGATTTATCAATCCGCAGATTAAAAAACTCAAAGTCTTCAGGACATTTCTCTAATACCGATTTGAAAACATATTTGAGAAAAGCTTCTGCCAGATCCATATCCCCCTGTAAATCACAGAATGCCACCTCCGGTTCCACCATCCAGAATTCTGCTAAGTGCCTAGAGGTATTGGAATTTTCTGCTCTAAAGGTCGGACCAAAGGTATAAACATTACAGAAGGCAGAGGCCATAATCTCACCTTCTAACTGACCGCTCACCGTCAAATAGGTCGGTTTACCAAAAAAGTCCTGACTGTAATCAACTGTTTGGTCTTCAGCCAGCGGCACCTGTTGCAGATTGAGGCTAGTGACAGCTAATTGCTCCCCCGCTCCTTCACAGTCACTAGCCGTGATAATGGGGGTGTGGATCCACATAAAGTCCCGTTCTTGGAAAAATTGATGAATAGCTTGAGAACAGGCATTGCGAATTCGGAAGACTGCCCCTAAGGTATTGGTCCGCGATCGCAAGTGGGCAATCGTCCGTAAAAACTCAAAAGAATGTCGCTTTTTCTGGAGTGGATAGGTCTCTAAATCTGCAGTTCCCCACACTTGAACTGCATTTGCGATCAGCTCAATCCGCTGATTTTTTCCTTGTGATGCAACTAATTCTCCCTCAATAGACACAGAAGAACCCGTATTCAATCGCTTTAGAGTCTGCTCATATTCTGGCAAGTCCTGGTTGACCACCACTTGCAGTCCCTGTAACGATGACCCATCATTCACCTCTAAGAATGCAAACTCTTTCAGCTCTCGTTTTGTGCGAACCCAAGCTTGAACCTTAATGCTATCGCCCGGCTGCCCGTGACGAAGCAACTCAATAATTCGTCTAACTTCCATGCAGAAATGCCACTTTGTTTATTACCAACACTGTCATCAGTCTAATCTGCGAATACTGTGGTCTGTATCCTGACACCAACTTCAATCAATCCCCAGAAATATGGGTTATCTTCAACTCAACCAGCAGAGAAAATTGCCAGAACAACTGTCTCTATGTCACATTAGTGCTACTAGAAACATACCGACCGGCACAACGTCTTCAGATAAACAATCGTTTATAATAATTGTTTTCTTCTAGGTATATAAATTAACTAGGGTTTTAACTAACTATGATTAGGCCTCTTCATTCTGCAGCTCTAATTGCTATCGCAGCCTCTATAACGCCCATATCTGCTGAAGCTCAAGTATCCACTTCAGAAGTAAACCCAGCCTCAGAGGTTTTAACCGTTGCTCAAAACACTTTAACCCCTGACCGTAATGCCCTAGTTAATCAGCAAGCTTATGTATTAGGAGCTGGAGATGAAATTCAGCTCACAATGTTTGGGCAACCTGAGCTTTTTACCTCTAACTACCGAGTATTAGTAGATGGGACCGTCAGTCTCCCCCTCATTGGTCGGGTTCCTGTAACAGGTCGTTCCCTGGGTCAAGCTGAGCGAGAAATCTCTTTACGCTACACTCGCCTATACCGACGCCCCTACGTCACCATGGTTTTAGTGAAAGCCCGGACCGTCACCCTAGCCGTAACAGGCGAAGTCAGGCGTCCTGGAACCTACCCTGTTGAATCCCCTAATCAAATACCTACCGTTACTCAGCTGATTCAGCTGGCCGGAGGTACATCTCAGTCTGCAGACCTAAGTCAAATTCAAGTTAGACGTCCCCAACTCAATGGCAGGGACCAATACATCACTGTCGATCTCATGAAGCTACTACAACAAGGGGACTTAAGTCAAAACCTGGAGTTGCGAGACAAAGATACCGTTATCATTCCCGCCACAGCAGAAGTAGACTTTACCAACTCCTTACTGGTCAGTAATGCCAGCTTCTCTGCTGATCGGTCTGAACCTATAAACGTTGCTATTATTGGTCAAGTCTATCGGCCCGGTCCTCACACCATCCGTCCCGGCAGCGCCGATGTCCAGGACGCAGGCACCCTCGGCAATTCTAGAGCCGCCTCATCCGAACTTCCCACGGTCACCCAAGCCATTCAGACAGCAGGGGGGATTAAACCCGAAGCTGACATTCGCAAAGTTCAAATTCTCAGACGTCCTCACAATGGTACTCAGCAAGAAATTGATGTCGATCTGTGGAAACTCTTGAAAGAGGGCGATCTTTCTCAAGATATTGCACTACAGGCAGGAGATACGATTGTCGTTCCTAAAGCCGTAGGGTTGACAGCCGCTGAAATCACTGAACTCTCAACTATTAGCTTCGCCCCTGCAACCATTGACGTTAACGTCGTAGGTGAAGTAAAAAGACCTGGAGTTGTCAAAATTCAACCGAATACCCCCCTCAATACAGCAATGCTGGCTGCTGGTGGTTTCGATGACAGCAGAGCAAACAAGAGTAAAGTCAAGCTAATTCGCCTGAATCCCAATGGGACAGTCACTCAAAGGGAAATAAAGATTGACTTTGAAGAGCCTCTTAATGAGGAGAAGAATCCTGCATTAAGGAACAATGATGTCATCGTTGTTGGTCGCTCCGGTATCACTAGAATTGGTGATGGTCTCCGAAATGTACTCTCCCCAATCACCAGTGGCTTCGGTATCTTCCGACTCCTATTCTAAATGACTGCCCCAATACTTCTTGTAGTGGGTTGCATACTTGCCAACAACAGCACATGAGTTTTATGTGCTGTTGTTGCGTTTTGCCCCAATGAGCAGCAAAGCGGGCAGTTGCCCGATATGATAATTGGCAAGATTCATTGGACAGGACAATATGCGCATCCTTTTCGTTTCAGCAGAAGTTGCTCCATTTGCCAAAGTGGGTGGCATGGCAGATGTGGTTGGTGCACTTCCTGCTGTCCTGAAACGGATGGGGCACGATGTGCGCATATTTATGCCTTACTACGGTTTCCTCCCAGATAAAATTACGATTCCCAAGGAACCGGTGTGGTCAGGGTCAGCCATGTTCGAAGACTTCACCGTCTTTGAAACAGTGTTATCTCAAGGAGACGTTCCGCTATATTTATTCCAACATTCAACCTTTTCTCCCCGCCATATCTACGGTGGGGAGAATGAAGACTGGCGCTTTACCTTCTTTGCCAACGGGGCCGCTGAATTTTGTTGGAATTATTGGAAGCCTGATATTGTCCACTGCCATGATTGGCATACCGGAATGATACCGGTTTGGATGCATCAATCTCCAGATATATCGAGCGTATTTACCATTCACAACCTAGGGTATCAAGGTCCTTGGCGATGGCGATTAGAACAGATGACTTGGTGTCCATGGTATATGCAGGGACATAACACCTTGGCTGCAGCCGTCCAATTTGCAGATCAAGTGAATACAGTCTCTCCAACCTATGCCCAACAGATTCAGACCACTGCTTATGGAGAAACCCTAGAAGGACTCATGTCCTTCATCAGCGGGAAGCTCGTGGGCATTTTAAACGGAATCGATGTTCAGTCCTTTGACCCAAAAACTGACAAATACATTACCCAAAACTACTCAGTTACCTCTTTAGATAAACGGCGAGCCAATAAGATTGCGTTGCAAGAAGAGTTGGGTTTAGAGGTTAATTCAGGCGCATTTGTAGTAGGAATGATTGCCCGTTTAGTCGAGCAAAAAGGCTTAGATCTAGTCATTCAGGTTCTAGAACGGTTTATGGCTTATACAGATGCACAATTTGTGCTATTGGGAACCGGCGATCGCTACTATGAAACCCAACTATGGCAAATTGCCTCGAAATTTAATGGTCGGATGTCTACGCAGCTCCTCTACAATCCGTCGTTATCTAGGCGAGTATACGCCGGAGCCGATGCATTTCTAATGCCCAGTCGCTACGAGCCTTGCGGCATCAGCCAAATGCTAGCACTTCGGTATGGATGTGTTCCTATCGTCCGTCGCACAGGCGGATTAGTAGACACAGTTGTGCACCACGATCCAAATGAGCAAACAGGCACAGGCTATTGTTTTGATCGGTATGAACCGCTCGATCTATATACCTGTATGATTCGGGCCTGGGAAGGGTTTCATTATCATGATGCTTGGCAAGCACTGCAACAACGAGGAATGAAAGTTGATTTTAGCTGGGCTAAATCTGCAAAAGAATACAATGAGATGTATCAGCAGATATTAGGACTCCCCTCTAAAGCCGTCTCTTAATAACATTTTGAATGTCTATAAGCTGCTACTAACCAATGTGGCACCAAAGACAAGTTGACCGTCTGCTCTTATGAGACAATGCAAGAGTAATAAAATACATATGTCGAGAGAAGAGCTTAGGGCTTGCCATCTCAAGCACCAGATGCCAATTAGTTATTAAAGGCTAGCGAATACTGTTACTAACAGCGAGCATTGCTTAATGTTATCGGTTTGCTATGGCCGCTGAAATAACTGCTGCTTAGGTGTATTGTTGTCCATCCCCAAGCATTCGTTTACCGTTCAATTCTAATCTCTGAGTTTTACCATGACCATTTATATTGGCAATCTGTCTTACCAAGCCACTGAAAACGATGTTCGCGAAGTTTTTAATGAGTATGGCACTGTTAAGCGAGTTGTACTCCCAGTAGATCGTGAAACAGGCCGAATGCGAGGTTTTGCTTTCGTGGAAATGACAGAAGATAATGAAGAAGAAACAGCGATTGCTGATTTAGATGGTGCTGAGTGGATGGGACGGCAGCTGAAAGTCAATAAAGCTAAGCCTCGCGAGCGATAATTCACCGCCCCATAATATCCTTGTTTGTCTTTAACTATGCACGTTTAGCCTTTCAAGATTGAATCTATGTCGGGAGCCTAAGTGGCTAATGGGACAGATACTACGATTTGATCTTCTTTTAGTCTCGCAATTCAGGCCATTCCCTAAAAAGAAACCGCTTCATTATTCAATTGATGAAGCGGTTTCTTTTTGAAAAATTTTTATTAAAGGTGTCTAATACAAGCTTCGCTAGCGTTTAGTCCACATCAAAAAGATTGAGGAGCACAATTCTGGTTCAGCGACCACCGCACTCTGAACCCTTGAACTTAAGGGGGATTTCGAGAGTATTTGCTTATTAGCAGATGTACTGAATTAGAGTACTAAACCCAATGAGTTACCAAAGGCAAATCGCTTTTGAGGGTTAACTATAAGCGTGAGTATTCAACGGCAAGCTCGAACAAAAGTACCTAGTTAACGATAACTAGGTACCCTCAGTCATCCTTTCAAATATCGTGCAAGGATTCTCGACTAGCTTCCCCGGCTAGCGGTTTGAGCATAGAGAAGAATCAGAAACACACAAGGTATGAATACGAATAAAGCGGTAGCAATTGCACCTAAATCATTAACTGGCATAGGAATTAATCTCTATCTCATCTGGGCATTTATAAACTTTACAATACCATTTTTGCTAAACCTCTTTGGAAAGATTTACCAATACCTGCTTGAACAACACTTATATAGAAGCAATGGTAATGGCCACCCCACTTCCCCTTATACGAGCTGCAATTTGAATGATTCCGGAGCTACGAAGGCTTCGTTTTAATGGAGGCAGACCCCAGCACCAAAGTTTGACAAGCCAAACGATAGGTCTCAGGTTTTCTCTTGAGCTTGGCATTTTCTACGGACGTACGAGGAGAAAGGTTCTCCATACCCTCAACAACCTCAATAAGACATGTCCCGCATTGGCCATAGCCTCCGCAGTTCATTAACTTACCCTTAAACGTGTAGAGGTCAATCTTGTTATCCAGCGCCACTGAGCGTAGATCGTCTTCTTCTGAAACATCTATTTCTTGGCTTTCATTAACAAACAGAATGCTGGACATAGTTGGCGGTATACCTTGGATCTGAGATTTATTTAGTAAATGTTTACAGGGAAAGGGTTCAGGGTAGAGAGTCTAGTAACAAGTTAATCGGCAGACAGGCCAAGCAATTGGCAATATGCCCGAATTTCAAATCGTTAAGTTCTCTTGCATTGAGTCCCTACTCTAGTTACACTTCGTTATACACTTTATTGTTTCGTATAGTACATTAGGTTGCCCTCAAGCATTCAAACTCAAGAATCATTTACTACTGTTTTCTAAAGTTTGAGTGTGTCTTGCTTGTTTTAATAATAATCAGCATATTAGCCTGCACCGTTGAGTCCTAGTGACTTCAATGTCAACTTAGGTCTGCCATGTAAGCACTAAGTATGATTCAATGAATCACAGTGACGACAGCAGTTGGCTTAAATTACTGAATTACTGCAATTGATACAAGAAAGGCTTCATAAACCAATAGTTTGTGAAGTCTTATTAGGATCGGCCCATTAAAAAAATGCTGCAAGTTTAAAGTATTGACGTTTTAAGAGGAGGAGCGTAGTCGATGGGACTACCCTGGTACCGAGTACACACAGTCGTCCTGAATGATCCAGGACGGCTGCTATCTGTGCATTTAATGCACACTGCCCTGGTAAGCGGCTGGGCAGGCTCCATGGCACTCTACGAGTTGGCCAAGTACGATCCAAGCGATCCAGTTTTAAACCCCATGTGGCGTCAAGGCACGTTCGTCATGCCTGTGATGACTCGCATTGGTGTCACTCACTCTTGGAGTGGCTGGACAGTTACTGGTGAGCCTTGGGTTTCACAGCCAGGAATTTTAGGCGCACACCTAAACTTCTTTAGTTATGAGGGTGTCATCCTCATGCATATCCTGGCTGCAGGTTTGTTTTTCTTAGCTGCCGTATGGCACTGGATTAACTGGGATTTAGACATCTACTATCCCGATGGTTCTTCCGAGCCAGCTAGCGATTGGCCTAAAATTTTCGGCCTTCACTTGCTGACATTAGGAATTGTTTGTTTCGGCTTTGGATCTCTTCACTTAACTGGCATCTTAGGCCCAGGTATGTGGGTTTCGGATCCTTATGGCCTCACAGGTCATGTGCAAGGGGTTAGCCCAGATTGGCGACCATTTGCCTTTGACCCGTACAATCCCACAGGTTTGGTCACTCACCATATCTCTGCAGGGATTGCCTTGATTATTGGTGGTATTTTCCATACTGTTTCTCGTCCTTCTGAGCGCCTTTATAACGCGCTTAGCATGGGTAACGTTGAAACCGTACTATCCAGTTCTGTTGCCTTTGTAGCTGCTGCTGCATTCGTAATGGTTGGAACCATGTGGTATGGAAGTGCAACTACTCCAATCGAGTTGTTTGGTCCTACTCGTTATCAATGGGATAGCGGCTACTTCCAAACTGAAATCCAGCGCCGTGTGCAGTCTGGACAAACTTGGGATCAAATCCCTGAAAAGCTTGTTTTCTACGATTACATCGGTAATAGCCCTGCTAAAGGTGGTTTATTCCGCACAGGTGCTATGAACAGTGGTGACGGTCTCGCCCGTTCTTGGGAAGGTCATCCTACTTTTACTGATTCTGAAGGTCGTGAGTTGTTCGTGCGTCGCATGCCCAACTTCTTCGAAACTTTCCCAGTTATCTTGACTGACAAAGATGGCGTTATCCGCGCTGACATTCCTTTCCGACGAGCTGAATCTCGATACAGCTTTGAGCAGAAAGGCGTAACAGTCTCTTTTGAAGGTGGTACTCTAAACGGTCAAACCTTCACCGATGCTCCTTCTGTTAAGAAGTATGCTCGTAAAGCCCAACTGGGTGAGCCTTTCGAGTTCGATCGTGAGACTCTTGGCTCTGATGGCGTTTTCCGAACCAGCACTCGTGGTTGGTTTGCATTCAGCCACTCTTGCTACGCACTACTCTTCTTCTTCGGCCACTGGTGGCATGGCGCTCGTACCATCTTCAAGGATGTGTTCGAGGGTGTTGATCCTAACCTGCCTGAAGAGCAAGTGGAATGGGGTGTCTTCCAGAAAGTTGGTGACACATCCACCCGTGCTTAGTCAGTCCTAAAAGGATGTTGAATTCTAGTGAATTGCTAATTGGCACTTACTAGATTCAGAATGAAGGCTACTGAACGCTTCTAAGTCCGAAAATGATTAGAATGTGTATAGGTAGCCTTCTTACTTTTGATTAGCATTTATTGAGGGGTTTTAATCCTATGGAAGTTATTGCTTACGTATTTATTCTTGCCTGTCTAATCGGGTTATTTTTCTTCGCAGTCTTTTTCCGCGAAAAGCCCACTCGAATCTAGATATATCGAGCTTTTGTTTTACTAGCTGTATTTGGCAGTCAGTAAAACAGGTTCAAATCTAAAAACCGCTTTCTTAGGAAAGCGGTTTTTTTGTAGCAACTGCCTTTATTCGGGAATCAATCCTTTAGGGGGAGTGATTTCTATTCGTTTACTTGCTATATCAACGATAGGGACTAGAGCTGAGACAAATGGCAGCAGTATCGTCTCGGTAGTACCAGCGAGTTGGACTTCAAGTAGATCATTACCTGCACTGGCAATGCTAACGACTGAACCTACTACTGTTTGCGTTTGATGATCAACAACCGTTACCCCAATCAAATCAGACAGATAGTATTCGCCCTCTGCCAAGATGGGGCGATCATTACTTCGAACTAAAATTTTGGTTCCTTTTAAAGCTTCGGATTGATCTCTAAAGTTGACATTGGCCAACTTCACCACGTACAGTCCTTTACTTTCAAGAAGACGTCCTTTGAGAAGTTGAATTTCTTCAGGAGGCGATGAATGAGTCGGGGTGGCTAGCCAACGGGGTCCCGGCTGGATAAAGCGCTCAGGGAAATCTGAATCTGGGAAAACTTTAACCTCACCATTTAATCCATGGGCACCGACGATGGTGCCAACTTCTAACCATTCTTCTGCAGTCTCATCCACTGGTAGATCTGGGGAAAGGGCGTCACTCACAGTTGTGTCCTTTTAGTTGAAATGAGCTGGAAAGACAACATCTGCATTTTAGGTTTGATACACTGTTTCGATAACTTGAACGAGTCGCTGCATAGCAATGGTAATTTCTTCGTCAGTTGCCGTCAGACTAATGCGTAGACATTGATATTTGTGGGGCCAATCTTGCGATAAACCGGGGAAGAAGGAGTGGCCGGGAACAACAATGACTCCTACTTGTTTGAGCTGTTGATAGAGCTGCCAGTCGGACATCGGCAATTCATTGAGCCATAACCAGGCAAAGATAGCCCCTTCACCTAGATGTAAAAACCAGGGCAGGGTCGAGGGCATCTGTTGGTCGAGGACGGATTGGAGGAGAGCTAGCTTGGCTTGATAGTAAGGACGGATCACCTGGACTGATATATCGGCTAAGGCACCGGATTGAATGGCTTGGGCTGCGATCGCTTGTCCGTATCGTCCAGAATGAATACAGACATTGGTTTGGAAGGCTTCTAAGGTTTGAATGATACGCTCATCTCCAATCGCAATACCAACCCGTTCTCCAGGTAAGCCTGCTTTAGACAAACTCATACAATGGACTACATTATTTCCCAGAATGGGGGCTATGTCGGTGTAATTCAGGCTGGGATAGGGTGGCCCATAGGCCGAATCGATTAACACTGGAATATCAAAAGGGGCGGCCAGATCGGCAATTTGTTGGACTTCCGCTTCGCTCAGGACGTTGCCTGTGGGGTTACAGGGCCGAGAAAAAATAATACAGCCTGTGTTTTCATCGAAGTGGAGCTGATCAAAATCCGGTCTGTATTTAAACCGATGCGCCGTTTCATCAATTTCTAAGGTCGGTTGATAAGCTTTTAAGGCTTCTGGAGTCAGGCAAATGCCACCATATCCGGTATAGTCCGGCGATAGGGGCAACACAATGTTTTTGAGCTGACCTGTTTCAGTTATCCCTCCAAAGGCATTAGCAGCTAGGAAATATAGGGCTTGGCTTCCTGGCGTAATCAGGATTTGGCGATCGCTAAGGGTTAAGCCATAACGCTGATTAAAATCTTTTTGAATCGCCTCTACTAAGGGCTGATAGCCCTGGCTAGTGCCATATCGACAGACGACTTCACCATAATCAGGACTCTCTAACAATTGGGCTGTGCAGTCCCGCCATAGCTGTTCGACTTCAGGCAGGATGACAGGGTTACCTGCACTGAGATTGATAAAAGCTTCATTCGGATTGGCTCTCAAGGTTTCGATGATGTCTTTCATGATGGCGCGAACACCCGTCAAAGCAGACATCTGATTGCCAATTTGAGAAAGCGTTAGAGGCATTGATTACGAGCCAATCGAAAAGAGTTTATCGTTTTGCACCTAGGGCCATGCCTTGCAAAAGGTAGGGCAGATCTCAATATCTTAGGGGGTGTCGGCTGAACTAGCAATGCCTCTGGATTCATTCCTAGCCATTAGAATCAGCAGAAACGCCATAGGATCTATCCTAGGGAATCGATGGTGTGACCTAACGATGAATGATTTGTGGTTTCAACGATCAAACAGTAAATCTAGCAATCTCTGAAAACTTTCTGTCGTTGGATGGTGCTTATAGCGTCGCAGCCTCTCAATACAGGGTTGTATATCGGGGTGGAACCAATGGGGAACGAGTAGCGGTGCAATGGTGGTTCCCCAAAACAAGCCCTGAGTCAAAGTCGTTACATTAGCCGGTCGACGTGTTGTACTGGCACTGCTGAAATCCAGTAATACAGGACCTTGGCTTGTCACAATACTATGTGCCGTTACACACCGAAGATTGCCATGATCTAAGCCTACTTGATCCAGCTGAAAGGCTTGCCAGAGGAGTTGGGTTAAATGGGATTGCAGGGTCGCACGAGTCCAGGAATGGGTCCCTTGCAGCCAAGCCAACAATGGTTGCCCCATTACATAGTCCATTAGTAAAAAATTGGGGCTGTGGCCCAGGAGTTGAGGACCGACTTGTTGAGTATTGGCAAGAGTCAACATAGAGGCTTCTTGAGCCAATGAGGCATGGGATGCATCTGTGCGTCGAACCTTCAGGGCGATCTGCTGCCCTTGGCACTGGACTAGCAAAACTAACCCGCAATAGCCTAATCCTAGGCAGTGCCAGCTTTGAACTTGCTTGGGTCCCCAGTCATAAATTGCCGTGACGCCCAGATCTGCCAATTCGGAGATGCGATCGCAACCCACTACATCCCCCGGATAGGCCAGCAGCCTCTGGTGAGGGGATTGCAGGATTTCGGCTACAGAGACCGCAGTTAATCCAGTCGAGTCCACGTTGATTGATCCAAAGCTATTAATTCGACGCCACCTTGAACGTCATTAGATGATAGCGATCTCTGGCTGCAAACCCTGCCTGTAAGTAAAGTCGTTTCGCTCTGTCATTAGTGCGGGCAACTTCTAAGTGCAATGCGGCAATCTTGAGACTGGCAGACTGGTGGATTACAAACTCTAAAGTTTGTCTACCGAACCCTTGCCCCCGCGCTTCCTCGATAATAAATAGCTCATCAATAAATGCATCGCGGCCTCCCAACTCAATGCTGTAGCCAAAACACAGGGCAACGTACCCCACCACTTTTTGGGAGGTGAAGATTAACCAGATTCGTCCAAATTGAGAATCAGGACCGAGCAAAGGCAATAAAGCATCACGCCGTTGTTGTGGCGATAGAACAATCTGTTCAAAGTCGTGGCAAGCCCGCACTAACGGCAGTAAGACTGCAATATGAGAGTCATCTGCCACTTGGAAGCGAGGGCTATCCATTCTGGGAACTGAGGGCAATATTCATCTAAGGAAGGGGGTTAAGACGCATGAACAGTGCGCAATGCAGCTCCTGATCTGCCGCCATGAGAAGATTGCGGAGGAATATGAATCTTAAACTCATGGCGTAAATCGCAAAGGCGTTGATCCAAATAAGCCGCATACTCTTCAGCAGGCCAACGACGCTTCATTCGTAGTGCCCGAAGTACAGTTATCAAGATCTGGGGAATGCTTCGCACCCAGGTCTTAATCAAATGTCGATGGCCAATCTCTGCCAGTACACTCCGATGATCTGGGTGGCGATTGACTTGATGCATTGCTTGTAACGACACGGTTGTCCCCAAAGCGGTCCAAATATGGGCAATAATCTCTCCCCCTAAATGAGTGGGACAGCCAAACAGGACATGAATCGCATCATGCATATCAATGTCGGTTAGCAATTCCGGCGCAACTGTTTCTGATGCATCATTCTCCACCACTTCAACTTGGTGAAATTCATAAATCCCTTGGCGTAGGGTTTGGGTGGATTGGGGGTTGAGATAGTTGAATGAAGCCATGCCATGTACCTCGAATAACTCAACAAAATAAGGAGACAGGCGATATACCGCTGTAATGCTTCTCTCTGGAAGGGTAGCCTGCTTTCAGCATAGTGGATTCTGAAATTAAGGATAGAGCTATCCGATGGAACTCGCGACCTTAGCTTCCGTAACCCCCAGTTTTTCTAAAGCCACAGCCGCTTTAAAAATCGTGTTCTCATCGTAGGGACGGGCGATCAGCTGGATACCAACGGGCAGTTGATCTGGCAGGAAGATCGGCACTGAGAGCACGGGCAAGCCAATAAAAGAGAGGGGTTGGGTGTAATGGCCAAGATGAGGACGAATGGGTACTGTTTGTCCGTCTAGTTCCATTGTCGTTTGATCGATCAAGGGGGCAGGGCAAGGAGTCGTAGGAGCAATAATCAGATCTACAGTCTTGAAAATCTCTCGAACCTGATCACGATACCAACGGCGAAAACGCTGGGCTTGGAGGTACCAGCTATTGGGCATCATCGCTCCGGCGACAAAGCGATCGCGGGTGGCAGGGTCAAAATCCTGTAGGCGGGTTTGTAATCGCTGCAAGTGGAGCTGGCTGCCTTCGCTGGCGGTAATTAGGTAAGCGGCGGCCCTGGCCCGAGCCGATTCAGGTAAGGTCACAGTCTGAGTGACTTGTAATGCGGACGATACTTTTTCTAGGGCTTGGGCCACAGTGGCAGTCATACCTTGGGAGAAATACTCGGTTGCGATGGTCTTCGACCGGCCTGTGGCCATCGCAACTCGTATCCCGGTCATATCCCCGGATAAATCAGGTGCAATCGGTGGACGATCCGTACAAATGGGGTCACGAGAGTCCGGCCCTTGAAGCACCTCAAAGGCTAGGGCAATATCTTCCACAGAGCGGGCAAAGGGACCAATATGATCCAAACTGCTAGAGAACAAATAGGCTCCTGCCCGAGACAGACGACCATAGGTGGGTTTGAAACCATAGACCCCACAGAGCGACGCTGGCACCCGAATCGAGCCATTCGTATCTGAACCTAAGGTCAGCGGCACGAGACCAGCCGCTACAGATGCCGCCGATCCACCAGAGGAGCCACCGGACATTCGAGACGGATCGTGGGGATTGGGGGTGACACCATAGTGATGATTGAGAGTGACAAAGCCATAGGCATATTCATCCATATTTAGTGCCCCTACTAGAATTGCACCTGCAGCTTTTAGTCGGGCTACAGCGGTTGAATCTTGGGTAGCGGGTGTATGACTTTGATTAATTTTGGACCCGGCCAAGGTGACGGTTCCAGCAATATCAAACAGGTTTTTAACTGCAAAGGGCACCCCTGCTAGAGGGCCTACGGTTTCTCCTGCAGCCAGCTGACGATCAAGGGTTTCTGCTGCGGTTAAGGCAGATGAACCTAGGAGTGTGGTGAAACAATTGTGATTCTCTTGGTTAGAAATTTGCGTCAATGCTGCCTTAACGACAGACGTTGCCGAGCGCTCTTTAGTTTTGACCTGGTGGGCAATTTGGGCCGCCGTCAAACTCATGGTTCAAACTGAGGCGCAGCCTCTAAGGTATCGGGCAAAGGAAAGTCTAGGACAGGCTGAGCAATCCTGTGAATCTGCTCAAAGCTCTCAACCACACCTGGGAGCTGATCTGAGGGAATAGATAGCCCTAATAGCTTGGCCACCTCGGTCACATACGCTGAGTTAAAAGCATCCGAACCATCGGATGTTGAAGCTGGAAGCTTTGACATGGGGTAGGTCTGAAGAGTCAACAGGTCTAGAATAGCGAACCTATAGACAGATCGAGTGCGCCAGTTTCCCCAGCTTCGAAGGAAAGAGCGCCCCAGGGATGTCCTCAATTCTGCTCATAATAGAAGAAGTGCATAACGACTATCGCCCCAAAGGAATCCATGGCTAGAGACCTGAGAAAATTTATCCAACGCCTCGAAGAACGAGGACAGCTACAGCGCATCAAAGCCTTGGTGGATCCCGAACTGGAAATTGCAGAAATTTCGGATCGGATGTTGCAGCAGGGTGGGCCAGGACTGGTGTTCGAGAACGTCAAAGGCTCTGACTATCCCGTGGCGGTGAACTTGTTGGGCACTGTGGAGCGCACCTGCTGGGCGATGAATATGGAGTCCCAATCCGAACTAGAGGATCTGGGCAAAAAGTTAGCGATGCTTCAGCAGCCCAAGCCGCCGAAGAAGCTGAACCAGTTTATCGACTTTGGCAAAGTCCTGTTTGATGTGGTCAAGGCCAAACCCCAGCGAGATTTGCTGCCCCCTTGCCACCAGGTAGTGCTGAAAGATGAGCAAGTGGATTTAAATAAAATCCCCATGATTCAGCCCTATATCGGCGATGGCGGCAAGGTCGTCACCTTTGGTCTAGTGATTACCAAGGACTGTGAAACGGGGACGCCCAATGTGGGGGTGTATCGTCTACAGTTGCAGTCTAAGAACACCATGACGGTGCAGTGGCTGTCGGTACGGGGCGGCGCACGGCATTTACGCAAAGCAGCAGAGCAGGGGAAAAAGCTAGAGATTGCGATCGCAATCGGTATCGACCCCCTAATCATCATGGCCGCAGCCACGCCTATCCCCGTAGATCTCTCAGAATGGTTATTTGCCGGACTCTATGGTGGGAGTGGGGTTCATCTAGCCAAGTGCAAAACGGTGGACTTAGAAGTGCCCGCCCAAAGTGAATTTGTGTTGGAAGGTACGATCACTCCGGGTGAAACGGGTGTAGATGGTCCCTTTGGCGATCATATGGGCTACTACGGCGGTATCAATGAGGCCGCCCCACTGATTCGGTTTCATTGCATGACCCACCGCAAAGATCCCATCTATCTGACTACCTTTAGCGGTCGCCCTCCCAAAGAAGAAGCCATGATGGCCATTGCCCTCAACCGGATTTACACGCCGATTTTGCGACAGCAGGTGTCAGAAATTGTGGACTTCTTTTTACCGATGGAGGCCCTGAGCTATAAGGCAGCCGTTATTTCCATTGATAAAGCCTATCCGGGGCAAGCTCGCCGGGCAGCCCTAGCCTTCTGGAGTGCCTTACCCCAATTCACCTATACCAAATTCGTGATTGTCGTCGATAAGGACGTCAATATCCGCGATCCGCGTCAAGTAGTCTGGGCGGTTTCTTCTAAGGTGGATCCCGTGCGAGATGTGTTTATCTTGCCGGAAACACCCTTTGATACCCTTGATTTTGCCTGTACCAAGATTGGGTTAGGCGGTCGCATGGGCATCGATGCCACAACCAAAATCCCCCCTGAAACAGATCATTCTTGGGGAGAGCCTCTGAAAGCTGATCCAGGCGTGGCAGCCATGGTGGATCGCCGCTGGGCTGAATATGGTCTGGCAGATCTGAAGTTAGGTGAGGTAGATCCGAATCTATTTGGTTATGAGATGCCCTGAGTCTAGATTTGGAAACTGTCCCATATCTATGTGCGAAGATCATAAGTGAGATCAATGAGTTTAAGGTTGCTATCTTTACAGATGGAATATGTTCAGAAACGTTAGTAGGTTGCATCTAAATCTTTATTCCAGTCATTCCTTTCTCTGAAGAGGTTGCGAGACATGCCACAGATTCAGAGATTGTCCAAGAGATTGATAGTGTTGGTATGTCTAGTGATGGGGCTATGCAACACTGAGGGACGACCGTATTCAATTGTGCTGGCAAATCCAGCTACTGAGGGTTCTACAGATTCGAAACAATCTGAAAAGATGTCCCAAACTAAGCAAGGATATATCGAAGCAAAGCGCCGCATTCAAGAGGCTCTATCATCTCAGGCATCTTCCTTAGATTTGCAAGGACTATCACTAACACAACTTCCTCCAGAAATTGCAAAGCTCACTAAACTGCAAGAGTTATACCTCATTAAGAATCAGCTGAATAGCCTGCCACCAGAAATTGGAGCGCTTAATAAGCTAAAAATGCTGTTCCTAAGCAACAATCAACTGAATAGTCTGCCACCAGAAATTGGACAGCTTAATAATCTTCAATGGCTAGACCTCAGCGAAAATCAACTTGAGAGTCTACCACCAGAAATTGGACAGCTCAATAACCTACAAGAATTATTTCTTATAGGCAATCGACTGAGGAGCCTGCCACCGAAAATCGGACAGCTCAACAATCTGGAAGGGCTAGACCTCAAAGAAAATCAATTGAGGAGTCTGCCACCAGAATTCAGACAGCTTACCAAGCTGCGAACCTTAAACCTTAGGGGAAATCAATTGAGGAGTTGGCCATCAGAAATCGGTAGACTAGTAAATTTAAGATTTCTTGATCTCAATAAAACTCAACTTACTAACCTGCCAGTAGAAGTCAGGCAGCTCACCAATTTAAAAGGGCTCAGTCTCAGGAATAATCAATTGAGTAGACTGCCACCAGAAATCGGACAACTCAACAATCTTCAAGGGCTAGATCTTCGTAATAATCAACTTAGTAGTCTACCCGAAGAGATCGGACAACTCGCGAAGCTGAAAAAGCTAGACCTCAGTAGAAATCAACTGAATACCCTACCACCGGAAATTGGACAACTCACCAATTTACAAGGACTTTACCTCAGCGAAAATCAACTGAATCGTCTGCCGTCTACAATCGGAAAACTTATAAATTTGGGATTTCTTTCTCTCAGTAGAAATCAACTGAAGAGCCTACCACCTGAAATCGGACAGCTCACCAATCTGCGATATCTTTATCTCAGTGAAAATCAACTGAATCGTCTGCCGCCAGAGATAGAAAATCTGCTGCCACGCACATATATAGACTTTAAGGTAAATCCATTTTGAACAAGTACAGCCAGCTTTCGAGATAAGCTGTATCACACAGCCCAGATTTTTTAGAGCCGTTAGAATCAACCGTTAAGGTTGAGAGCGTTCCCATAATCTTCCCAACTCTCTCAAAACTGTCACTGCAGGCGGATCTACAACCTGAGCTTTAGGCTTCAACAAGACTCCCGTGTTCTGTTTCCACAATGCTGTAGCGTTATTTTCTAGCTTGACATCAGGATGAACCGGACGAAAGCCATATTCAATAAACACCTTCTGCTGATCCGGCTGTGATAGGTATTCAATAAAGTCTCGGGCTTTTTTTGCCATTGGCTCATCCACTTGACGGCGAACGATGGCCGCGGTGGGTTTAGTTTCCACCGTCGGGTTAATTTCATAAATTTGATAGGGCTGCCCCTGGGACACTTTAGACTGCTGCCATCGATTCAGGGCTACACTTTCGTAATTGGTGATGATATCGGCATCATTTGCCCCTCGGGCCACAAATTCCTGCATCAGAATATCGCTGGACCGGGCAGGCTGATAGATAGAGCGTTTCAAGGTAGACACTGCCGATTGGGCGGTCGGGCCATTCAAGTCAGCTGTTTGCAGAGAAGACTTTTGCAGTTTATGGGACAGCCAGAGACTCAACGTCATTTGCCCACTATTAGATCGAGTGGGATCCGTCATCACAAAATCAAAACTACCCCAGTTAGCAGAGCCACCAAAAGATCCCCACTGCTGGGATTTCATGGCCATTTCTACTCGATTCCAACTAAATTTGCCGTCTGGGAATAGGGCCTTGCCGCGCTCCGGCCAGGTAATCGCAACGAGGCGGGTTTTCGCTAGAGGTTGAGGTTCACCGTAAAATGCAGGCTCTGAATCCGTCCACCGCTGTTCCAGGCGTTTAAGCGTATCCTGATTAGCGGGAATTAATACCGTAGGCTGAAAATCATTGCGGTCATCGATAAATCGATTAACCATATCCAACGACCCCTGCACCTTGAGATCAATGCGGATTTTGGATTGCTGCTGATGGAAGGTCTCAATCAGCTTTTTTAGAGGAGGCTCTAACTCAGAGCCACTGACCACCACTAGGGTTTGGACCTGATCATCCGGCAGTGGGTAAAACGTTAATCCCAAGGCTGCTGCAATAATAGCCAGAGAAATATATAAGGATCGCTGAGACTTCACCATATTTCTCCCTAGGTCAATACCAACACATCCAGGTTTTCTTGAAAATCTCGCAGTTCATCACTAAGATTTTTCAGTTCAGCAGATTGACTCGCTTCAGCTAAGTCCGCACTGCGCAACTGATTCTGCATCGCCTGTAATACGCCAGCTGACTCGGCAATGAGCTGGGACAGACTGAGAAGCTGGGCTTGTCGAGCATCTTGCCCTTGCTGGGCCAGGCTAATGTTGCGCTGGAGGCTTTGGTCGAGCTGTTGCAGTTGCTGTTGGGTCGCCCCGGAACTTTGAGCCAGTTTTTTTTGAACTGTCACCCGCTGCTGTTGTAACTCCTGCACGGACAGAATTGAATCATCGCCATGGAGTCTTTCAGCCATGGCTTCGATCTTTTGGGGCAATTCGGTGGTGCGATCGCAAGCATATTGCAACGTCCCCAACAACTCCATCTGCAACGATTGCGTCAGCAGCTCCTGGGCTTCTATCTTCAGCGATAGGGCTTTTTGAGCGAGCTTATTTGCCTGAGTTCGCAAATTTCCCAGCTCCTGTTCTACGGCTGGACTCCGCTGTTTTGGCTTGGCAGCCTTCGACGATTCCGGCGCAATGATTCCAGCTCCCACTATGGCAACCCCTACAGATAAGGGCAGCATGATGAAACTGTTGAGCTTCGCAATCCTGACACCACCAACTAAAACAATCCCACCTGCCAATACAGCTAAGGGAGAGTACAAGGGGTTAACGAGTTTCACCTCAATATCCTCATCACAGTCAATTGCTCCTCACTAAAACTCAACTTGTAAGTCCGCCATCAATGAGGCGATTGAGGCCGGATCTCCCTGACGGTAATAGCCGCCGTTCGCTTCAGCAATTTGCTTCAGCACATCCGGGGCAAAATCTCCCGAATTTCCATACCCCACCGTAAAAATAGCAATCCGCTGTTTACCTTCAAAACCACTTTTTTTCAGTCCAGCCAACAATTGAGATAATTGCTGGCTAGACCCAGAATCTTCACCATCCGTCAGCACAATCACCGCATTAATCGCATCGGACCGCAAATTTTGGGTGAGCCAAGTCTGCGCTGCCAGAATGGAATCGTACAATTTTGTATTTCCATCTGCTTTTAAAGCTACGACAAACTCAATCCCTTTTGACTGCCCCTCTGGCGTACCATCTACTGATACAGGCTTGCGAACCACTGAGTCAAAGTCAATCAGTGAGACCTTTTCCTTGGGGCCTAGACCTTTCAGGTAAGTCTGGAGGGTAGACTGCACAGCAGCCAGTTTGGCCCCCGTCATGGATCCAGACGAATCCACCACAATCACTACTTGAGAGGGTTTCTTGGCTGCTGTTTGCCAAGACTGGATCATCGCTTCAACCACTTCCGGCTTCGGCACCCGATAGGAATCGTACTTGGGCTGAGTTTCTACACCCCAATTTTTAGTGAACTTGTTCCCCAGAGACACCCCTGGTGTTCCGGGCCGTAATCCTAACGTTGTGGCAATTTGCTGAGTGTCTGGCTGGCGGAGGTATTGAATCACTTGCTCTGCGGCTTCTTTCTCTGCTGAACTAATCCACGGCCCCGTCGCGAGAATTCCCCGCATGTTAGAGGTATAGGTATTCCCGGGATACACCGCCTGATAGCGAGGTTGCCCAGCCGGGACTTGGGCATTGGCTGCAATCACAGAAGACTCATATACAGACCCCACCGAAGCCCAAAAAGGACCATTGGTCACCATTGCCTTAGCCAAAGAGGTTGTTGATGTCCCATAACGGGTAATTTTTTTCTGAATTTCTCCCACTTTGCCTTGGTGAGCAGTCACATCAGCAACCGTAAGCTGCTCCGGTCGCTTGCCTGAGACTGAGGCAAACTGGGCCACCAGGGTTTGTAGCCCCGAGTTAGAACGAGTAGGGGCCGTATGTACATATCGCAGGGGCAGCGGCTGACTGCCAGCATCTAAGTCCTTATGGCTCTTGGCAGTTAGCAAAGCTTGAAAGGGATCCTTAGTCTTCCGCAGGCTTTGGGCTAAATCCTCCCGCACCATAAACACCATCGGGCTATTGGCCAGCAGGGGAGCATCGGCCACGGTGGGCAAATAGTTTTGTCCCGGAAAAAGCTGGTTAAATTGATAGGCTAACTGGTCAACGTAGATGTCACCATCCAAGGAAACAAGGGTAGGCCAGCTGGGGTCCTCAGCGGAAACACTACCATTCTTTAGAGAGTCTGCCTGGGTTAACAGCGCTGATACGACATCTCCACTGCCTTTAGCGACACATTTTACATAAAAAGAACTGCCATCTTTTAGCGTGGGTCCCGTTTGGTTGAATCGCTTCATGCTTTGTTGGCAAAATTCCCCCATCGCACTGCCAACTAGAAAGGTTACCTCCATGCCTTGATTGTTCGAAGAGGGGCTTGTGGTGCTATTGGGACCACCGGCACATGCCGTACTCAGCGCAACCAGTAATGCAGCCTGACAACGCAGCAGGGTTCTATGGGGCGATAATTTCACCATTCCGGAATATCCAATCAATCAGCAAGAGAGGTAGGCGTCGCTCTCGGCTCTAGCATACCCGTTTGTTGATCAAGACCAGCCCCTCGCCCCAGCCCAGAGCCTGCAGCGGGGAGAATATTCAAAGCCATCTTACTCTCTAGCTCCCGATTGGGTTGGGCTAGGATAGGCATAGTCTTATGGTGCTAGCCAAAGATGCTGACCGAGAAGATTCCAACATGGCAGAAAAGCAATCAAAAAGCCTAATTTTTGGGATAGTGTTCTTGCTGTTTGGCATCTTGTTTGCTTTTCTCATCTATGTGCGACCCGATTTACTTCAGGTTCCAGCATGGGTTGCCTATGCCAGTGCTGGTGTGTTCTTGGTCTCAGGATTGCTAGCATTTACCGTCAACCTCAACCGTCTTGATCTACAAAAGGGGCTGATACTGCTGCTCATAACACTGCTCTGCCTGCCCTTTGGATGGATAGCTTTTGGACCAGGGATAAGAGAATGCTCAGCTCATGGCCATGGGGGATGGACTCAGCAAAGTGGTTTAGCCTGCCGTATTCCTTTTGGAGTAGGCATCCTATTTTTTTATATCACTTTCACTTGGGCAATAATTCGTGGCCAAGTGCCAAGCAAGGATACATAGAATAGACCTCTTGCATCATCGAGCTAACGATATGGTAGAGGGCTAATAATCCAAGCCAGATTGTGGCATAAATTGAATCCGTAATACCTCATGAAACAAAGCTAGAGGTTTACAGCTGTTTTTAGACTGTCATCCCTTTATTTCCATAACCGTTTCCACCAAGGCTCGGGTTTAGGATTTTGAAAGTCCATCTTCTGGCGAATATCCTGGATATTCCAGCCAGTCAACTTCGCTAGTGTTTGGGCTTCCTTCTCAAACCGAGCCGGGAGGGACCGCTTGTAGCGACGACCGGCCGGACAATCCGCCTCTTGCTTATAGGGGTGGCGCATCACGTACCGCCCTTGAAAGAGTTGACGGTTGCTGGTTTCTTGGAACATCAAATCTTCGGGAAATTTATCACGGCTATAACGAACATGAAGCCGGGTGATAAATACGCCCGTCGAACGAGGGGGCACCACAAAGTCCCCCTGAGGTCTTTCTGGCAGCCAGAAAACGCCTGCTTTACGCAATTCTTCTGGGTTTAACGGCGTTGCCGAACAGGGATCGCAACTACTCATATCCCACGCATATTCACGGAAGGCAACCCGCTTACCCGCTTTGGCATGGGCGGTCTCAAACATGGCGGTATAGAACTCACCAAACTCATCTTTCACAAATTCGGGAATCTCGCTATCCGTAGGAATATTGGCAGTGCGGTAGTTGACCAGCTCAGCCTGCCCCTTAGGAGAGAGCAAATACACAATCAAGTCTTGCTCCGCCTTGGCATTAATCATGCCCAACCGAATCGGCAGCATAAACTTAGGAGAATCAAAAGCCATCTGCAAAGGCCGCAGCTTCTGAAACTCGGATTTTTCAAATTCCTCTAAGTTGACCTTGGCAACGAAGAATTTCATATTCTGGCGAATATAAGGCTTGAGGAGCGATCGGGCCCCACGAGGGATTTTGTAGCCATTGCGATTGAGCCAGGTTTGGAGACCATTGGATTCTTTGGCACTGAGAATCACAATGTCATACTCGCCCACAGTGAACTGAGCTTCAATGGTGACCCCTAAATCAGCTTCAGCTAGAGATTCCTGAACAGGAGCTGAACTGGGGGCAGGTGAAAACACGCGATTAGACTTACGAAAAACCTGGCAGGGATTATCGTCAAAATATTCTACTAATCGGGGAGCGGAAAAATCATCCAGCCGTTGCAAGATGGTGGGATCACCCACATGCACTTGGTCTTCCTGCAGGAGCACAGGGACAGGCACCACCATGGCAAAGTCTTTAACGTCCCCTTTGAAGTCGTTGGCCATGGTCAGAACGGTGCGACTGCCATCTTTTGCGATCGCAACTTGAGACGCCTCGTTATACAAAGCCGTATCGGCTTTAGCGACATAAAATCCACAAAAGGCCAAAACATCGGGCGACAGGCTAGTCCACATCAGCACAGCCACCAGACAAGCACTAAGGAAACGTTTAATTTTCATGATCCCAAGAAACCGTCACTGAATTTCGGTCTATGCTAGCTCAACCTTTTCAGCCCACTATCTATCGTTACAAGAATTGCAACACTCAAAAGACAGAATAGGCCAGCGTAAGACTACGCCTCCATCAGCTTCAGGCACTATGAACATTCCTTGAGATACCGATACCCCTGAAGAGCTGCTCCCTAAGATTTTGTCGTTTTCTTAGCAGTGGTCTTTTTGGCAGCAGTTTTTTTAGTAGTTGTCTTCTTCGCAGTGGTCTTCTTAGTCGTTTTCTTTTTGGTGGTTGATTTGGCACGACTTGTCTTTTTCTTGCCTTTAGTCGAGGCTTTCTCTTCCAATAACGGCAAAGCCATTGCCAACGTCATATCCTCGACTTTTTTACCTTCGGGTATCGAGACATTCGTCTTATTGTGCTTGATATAAGGGCCATAGGGGCCATCATAAATATTGACTGGCGCTTCATCTTCAGGGTGATTGCCCAGTTCTTTCAAGGCTTTTTTCGTGCCTCGTCGTCCCCGAGTCCCTTTCGGCATTGCCAACAGTTCCAAGGCTCGCTCAAAAGAAATGGTAAACAGATCATCTTCTTTCTTTAAGGATCGATAATCTTTGCCTTCTTTGCCTTGGTCATGGACCACATAGGGGCCAAACCGGCCTAAACCCACCTGGACTTTGCAATCGGTATCAGGATGCTGTCCCAGTAACCGCGGCAAGGACAACAGCTCCACCGCCATTTCTAAGGTCACCGATTCCATCGCCACGCCTTTGGGGAGTGAGGCTCGTTTGGGCTTTTTATTTTCCTCAGTGACATCCCCCAGCTGCACATAGGGGCCATAGGCACCGAGCATAATATAGATGGGGTCTCCTTTCTCTGGATGAGAACCCAATTGTTGTGGACCTTCCAGCTTTTGTTTGAGGAGCTGCTCAATTTGTTCTGGGGTCAAATCCGCCGGCGTCATATCTTTGGGCAAAGACGCCTTTACTGGTTTTTCTTCATGCTCCGTCTCAATATAGGGACCAAAGCGGCCAATCCGCACCTTGGCCTCTAGATTGTCGAGGTCAATCGTACGAGCTTCACCGGGATCAATCTGGTCTTGCCGATTTTTGACTTGGGTTTCCAGGCCTTCATCACCCAAATAAAAATCGCTCAGATACGGCAGCCACTCCACCTCACCCGTTGAGATGCCATCCAATCTCCGCTCCATGCGCGCTGTAAAGCTGAGATCCACTAAGTCCGGGAAATGCTGCTCTAACAAAGCGGTAACCGCAAAGGCGGTAAAGGTAGGCACCAAAGCATTTGCCTGGCGCTGGGCATAGCCCCGGTCAATAATCGTGCCGATAACACTGGCATAGGTACTAGGACGACCAATCCCTTCTTTTTCCAGCGTTTTAACCAGAGATGCTTCTGTAAAGCGAGCAGGAGGCTGGGTCTCATGGCCAATGGGCGACAGCTCCGTGCATTCAGGCGTATCCCCTTGCTTCAGGGAAGGCAACAGCACCTCTTGATCATCTAGTGCCGCATCTGGATCGTCAGACCCTTCCACATAAGCGCGGAAAAATCCAGGAAAATCGATTCGTTTACCCGTAGACCGGAACCCAGCATCTTCGACTTCTAGATGAACCGTGATGTGGGTTTGACGCGCTTCGGCCATTTGGGTGGCCACAGTACGTTTCCAAATCAGTTCATACAGCTTACTCTCTGCGCCTTGAAGGCCCGTTTCTTTGGGAGTACGGAAGGTTTGTCCGGCGGGACGAATGGCTTCGTGAGCCTCCTGGGCCCCCTTGCTTTTTGTTTTATATTGTCTGGGTTCAGGGCTAAGGTAGTTTTTACCATAGAGGTCTTCCACACAGCCACGAGCGGCGGCAATGGCCTGTTGCGACAGATTCACCGAATCCGTTCGCATATAGGTAATAAATCCTTTTTCATAGAGGCTCTGGGCCACTCGCATGGTTTCCCGTGCCGACAGCCTTAGCTTTCGGTTGGCCTCCTGCTGCAACGTCGAGGTGATAAAGGGGGGCGCTGGTTTACGGGTGGAAGGGCGCTCATCTACACCGGCCACAGTCCAAGTCTTATCGGCAAGGCGCGTTTGTAAGGCCAAGGTCTCAGCCTCATTGAGCAGGACCACATCCCGACCCGCAACGATTTGCCCAGTGTTCTCGTCAAAATCATTGCCCGTCGCTAACCGCTTGCCGGCTAGAGTCACCAAACGAGATTCAAAGGCCGATTTATCTTTGCTAAGAGCTGCTTTTAAGTCCCAATAGCTACCTTGGCGGAAGGCGCGCCGCTCTCGCTCACGGGTCACTAGCAGCCGCACCGCCACAGACTGCACTCGCCCAGCTGACAAGCTAGGAGCAATTTTCTTCCATAACAAGGGAGATAAGGTATATCCCACCAATCGATCTAAAATACGGCGGGTTTCCTGAGCACGAACCAACCGCTGATCCACATCGCGACAATTGGTTAAGGCTGCTTTAATCGCTTCATCAGTAATTTCGTGAAAAACCATCCGCTTCGTCGGCACCTTGGGCTTCAGAAGCTGCAGCAAGTGCCAGCTAATACTTTCTCCTTCCCGGTCTTCGTCAGTGGCTAGCACTAACTCATCAGAATTTTTGAGGGCTTCTTTCAGCTCTTTGACAATTTTTTTCTTATCTTTAGGGACAACATATAGGGGTTCAAACTCTGCCTGAACGTTGACCCCTAAGCTGGACCATTTCTCACCTTTAACCGCTGCAGGAATTTCCGATGCAGTCCGCGGTAGATCACGAACATGCCCCATCGATGCTTCAACCCGGTATCCCGAAGGCAGATAATTGCGGATCGTTTTCGCCTTCGTAGGAGATTCAACAATAACCAGTGTGGACATAGTCTCAATGGGGAATGTGTGATGGACAAAAGATAAGCTGCCTTTGCCAATCCCAACCGAATTCATGCGGACAGACAAAGGAAGAACTAAATTCTTGCTTATGAAGGGCTGAGTTGCGATATGAACCTACCCTAACCTTAATCAGACGATTCAGTGGGTAGCTCAATGAACCCCTTCAAATTTTTTATAGCAAATGTTGCGAGTGTACCCTAAGTTTTTTGTCACTTGATCAACTAGTAGCTCCTCAAGTCTAGCCCGCTTCTCCCGGCAGAACGTCCCTTAACTTGGTATCTTGGTTGTTGGCGCTTGCGCGTTAAAATTCTCAACATAATCCTTGCCATTAAATTTCACTATTTGATGACTGGGCTTATGTCGCCAAAGATATTACCAATCTTGACTAATGGACGTTGCCAATCTCGCTAGCCAGCTAAATGCCACCACCATCTTGCCTGAAGGCGTTTTGGTGATCTCGTTGATTCTTGTTCTCCTTGGAGATATTACCTTTGGTCGTTCATCGGCAAAATGGACCCCATACCTTGCGATCGCAAGTTTGGTAGCCTGCCTCTATCTGCTATATACCCAGTGGGATCAAGCTAATCCCATCGGTTTTTTGGGTAGTTTTCATGCCGATAACCTCAGCATTGTTTTTAGAGCCATCATTGCCCTGTCGACCCTAGTCACCATCTTGATGTCGGTGCGCTATATCGAACAAGCGGGCAGCTCTATTGGCGAATTTATGACGATCCTGATGACCGCCACAGTCGGCGCCATGTTCCTCTGCGGCGCAGAAGAACTCGTCATGATTTTCATCTCTTTGGAAACCTTGAGTATCGCCTCCTACCTGATGACAGGCTACATGAAGCGCGATGCTCGCTCCAATGAAGCTGCCCTGAAATATTTGCTAATTGGTGCATCGAGTTCGGCGGTGTTCTTATACGGTTTATCCCTGCTCTACGGACTTTCCGGGGGCAAAACCCATTTGGATGACATCGCCCTGGCCCTAGCCGATACGTCAAAATCCTTGGCTTTAGTCATTTCCCTAGTGTTTGTGATTGCCAGTGTTAGCTTCAAAATCGCGGCAGTGCCTTTCCACCAATGGACACCCGATGTATATGAAGGCTCTCCCACACCAGTGGTTGCCTTCCTCTCCGTAGGGTCCAAAGCAGCTGGATTTGCCTTGGCTATTCGTCTGTTAACGCAAGCCTTCCCCAACTTAGTGGAGCAGTGGCAATTTATCTTCACTGCCTTGGCCATTTTGAGCATGGTGCTCGGCAATGTGGTCGCCATTGCTCAAACCAGTATGAAGCGGATGCTCGCCTATTCCTCCATTGGCCAAGCAGGCTTTGTCATGATTGGCCTTGTGCTTGGTACGGAAGCAGGTTATGCCAGCATGGTCTTCTACCTGCTGATTTACCTGTTTATGAACTTGGGTGCGTTTACCTGCGTGATTCTGTTCTCTCTCCGCACTGGAACAGATGAAATTGGTGATTATGCTGGACTCTATCTCAAAGATCCCCTTTTAACTCTAGCCTTGAGCCTCTGCTTGCTCTCCTTAGGAGGGATACCGCCTCTTGCGGGCTTCTTTGGCAAGCTGTACCTCTTCTGGGCCGGTTGGCAGGCTGGGGCCTATGGCCTAGTCATTCTGGGCCTAATTACCAGCGTGGTCTCGATCTACTACTACATTCGAGTGATCAAGATGATGGTGGTCAAAGAGCCCCAAGACATGTCTGAGGTGATCAAGAACTATCCCAGCATTGTTTGGAAACCCTTGGGTATGCGCCCCTTACAAATCGGCTTGGTCCTCACGCTGATTGCTACCTCTTTGGCTGGAGTCCTTTCCAACCCATTGCTAACGATTGTGAATAGCTCGGTTGCGGATGTTCCTCGCTTTAAACAAGCAGCAATCCCCACAACTATCGATGTTGCTGCCATTCATCCCGATACGCCTACGATTGCACCTGAGCTATAAACGGAACAGTAGGCCAAATAGGCAAGAGATCTGAGAGAAACTAGGGCGACTTCCAAAAGCAAGCAACCCTGACTTTGACAAAAGGATATCTCTTCTAGAAACAGCTTAAGGCCAGGCTTGAGCTCTAACAGAAAAAGAGCCTCCCCTATGGGAGGCTCTTTTTGTATGGCTTATTGAATAATGGCGTTGTAATGGATTTAGTAGGTTTCTACATGCCAGCGATGGGCCTTTTTCAAGGCTCGCTGATAGTCTGACCAATCCACACCATGCTTAGCAGCAGCAGCGGACATTCCTTCATCAATGCCGCCTTCCATACCTTTCAAACCACAAATATAGGTGTGGGTGTTTTCCTTCTGGACCAACTCCCATAATTTGTCGGCATTCTCAGCAATTCGGCTTTGGATATACATCTTGCTGCCATCTGCAGCCTTTTGCTCACGGCTAATGGCATAGGTCAAGCGGAAGTTGTCAGGATATTGGTTTTGTAACTCTTCTAGTTCTTCCTTATAAAGAATATTGGGGGTATAAGCGACACCGAAGAAGAGCCAGGCCAAGCCTTTGAACTTATAATTTTCGTGTTTTTCCTTAAACATCCGCCACAGATAGGCTCGGAAAGGCGCAATACCGGTTCCCGTTCCCATCATGATGATGTTGGCTTCAGGATCGTCGGGCAACAGCATTTCCTTACCGACAGGACCCGTAATTTTGACATCATCACCGGGATTCATGTCACATAGATGTTTGGAACACACCCCATAGACTCGCTCTCCAGTCTCAGGATGGTCATATTCCAGCTGACGAACACAGAGAGAAATGGTTTTATCATCTACCCGGTCGCCATGACGGGTCGAGGCAATGGAATAAAGGCGTAACTTATGGGGTTTGCCGTTGGCGTCTGTTCCAGCAGGGATAATGCCAATGCTTTGGCCTTCGATATAGCGTAGATCCCCTTCGGAAAGATCAAACGTGAGGTGCTGTACTTTACCTTCGCCTCCGTCTCGAACTAAGGCTTCATTCGATAAGCACTTGCCGATATAGGGCGTTTTAGGGCGGTAGATATTAACCGGGATATTGTCTTTTTTCTTAGCCTTTTTAGCTGACTGAGGTGGGGTAGCGGGCGCTTCGGGGGCTGGCTCTGCGATGATAGGCTTTTCCTCAACCTCGGGCACGTCAATGTTGACCATTTTGGCGCCAGCTTTGGCAAAATTTCTTAAGTCCTTTTTAAATCGATCGAACGGTTTTTCCATTATTTCTGAAGCTCTCCGAAGCTAACCTATCGTAATATTTTGCAATAAGATGTCTATGATTTCAAAGGAGTGTATTTTACACTTCTTAGGGTTTGGGTTTCAATTTGGCAAATCGTTCCGTATCCCAGGGAACAGCGCAATTGTATAACGGTCATAGACAATAGACCACGGCTTTAAACAAATCAGACTGATGGCAAAAGCCGATGAAGCCATTTGCAAAACGGATGAACTCAATCATTTCGGTCTGTAACGGAAAAGTTAAGGTGTGTTTCAACTTACCCTTAAGAACTTCTGTAGATAGGGTTTGGTCAAGATCTCCGTGATACGATTCGCTACGTAGCCGTTAAAAGTTTGGAGGATCGCCTTGACACTACGGGTAGCAGTTGTTGGGTCAGGGCCAGCCGGGTCATCAGCAGCAGAAACGCTGGTAAAGGCTGGTATTGAGACCTATTTGTTTGAGCGTAAATTAGATAACGCAAAGCCTTGTGGTGGTGCGATTCCGCTGTGCATGGTGGATGAATTTGATCTCCCCCTTGAGATTATTGACCGACAGGTTAGAAAGATGAGAATGATCTCTCCTTCTAACATTGAGGTGGATATCAATATCAAAAACGAGGGTGAGTATATCGGCATGTGCCGTCGAGAAGTACTTGACGGATTTATGCGCGATCGCGCCGCTAAATTAGGTGCGAAGTTGATCAACGGCACTGTCAATAAGCTAGATTTCCCCACTGGGGCCAATCAGCCTTACACGATTCACTATGCCGACTTAACTGGTGGTCGGACTGAAGGGGTAATGAAAACCCTTCAAGTCGATTTGGTCATTGGTGCTGATGGCGCCAACTCCAGAATTGCTAAAGAGATTAAAGCAGGCGACTACAACTATGCGATCGCATTTCAGGAGCGCATCCGCCTTCCTGATGAGTACATGGAGTACTACCAAGATCGTGCCGAGATGTATGTCGGTGATGATGTCTCTACGGACTTCTATGCCTGGGTATTCCCCAAGTACGATCACGTCGCCGTTGGCACTGGCACCATGAAGGTCAACCAAGCCGACATCAAGAAGCTGCAAGCGGGTATTCGTGCTCGTGCTGCCCATCGCCTCGTCGGTGGTGAAATCATCAAAGTGGAAGCTCACCCCATTCCCGAGCATCCTCGTCCTCGCCGGGTCGTCGGTCGGGTTGCCCTAGTCGGTGACGCTGCCGGTACAGTAACCAAGTCTTCTGGTGAAGGTATTTACTTTGCCGCCAAGTCTGCGCGGATGTGTGCAGAAACCATCGTTGAGTTTTCTAACAATGGTGAACGCATTCCCTCGGAAGAAGACCTCAAGGTCTATCTGAAGCGTTGGGACAAAGCTTACGGCATGACCTACAAGGTCTTGGACATTTTGCAGCGCGTGTTCTACCGCTCTGATGCCACTCGGGAAGCCTTTGTGGAAATGTGTGCGGATGAAGATGTACAGCAAATGACTTTCGATAGTTATTTGTATAAGACTGTGGTTCCCATGAATCCGCTGAAGCAGATCAAGATTACCGCTAAGACTTTAGGTAGCTTGATTCGGGGTAATGCTCTAGCTCCCTAAGTCCAGGGCTTGAGCACGTCTAAATTCAAAAACTCAAGCCCTTTAGATTTCATATCTAAAGGGCTTGAGTTTTTGAAAAACGCTGACCGAAATTTTGTTCAAAGACTATTTTTTAGGGATTTAAAACTTTCACTTGAATCCCTCGATGATCTTCATTCTCAGGAATATCGCCTGGTTTATCCGGTCCCGGCGTCAGCTCCACTTGCGGAGGGATGCCAATGCTAATTTCTTGGGGTTCGGGTAACTGCTTAGGCTGAGGTTGCCAAGACCGTATTCCCACTTCTTGAACCCCAAGAGTTTTAGCATCGCCAGTCTTTGAGGAAGCCGATGGCCGATTTTGCCCTCTTTGTTGAGCCATGGCATTTTCTCCCCCCATGCTCAACACCACCATCAATAGGGTTGTACAAACGAACGTTAATCTAAACATCGTTTTAGCTCTCTTTGTAATTAATAACCTAGCTAAACGGGGATAGCATTGAATTTCACAAGTTGAGTGAGCTGATTTACCCGTCTAAATTGACACATGGATCGGATTTTCCTCAGATATCTCCATTTTAGTGAATAGGTTCTTCACTTTTTTTGCCTAAAGTAACCAAATTCAAGACTTAAAATTTTCTTTAGATCTCCATTGTCTACAGGTGCAAGTCAGGATACCTCTCCCTGAAACCGATCGAAGACCCTTTATTCTGGGAAAGAAGACACAAAGGAGCCATAAGGCGATGGCTGTGACCATTGATCAGCTACGGAAATGGAAAGAACAGGGACGTCCCATCTCAGTCCTTACAGCCTGGGACTTTCCCTTCGCAACTTTATTAGACCAAGCAGGAGTCGATGTCCTACTAGTAGGAGACTCTTTGGCCATGGTTGCCTTAGGGTATTCCACCACCCTACCTCTGACCTTGGAAGAAATGCTCTACCACGCCCAAGCTGTCACCAGAGGGGTCAACCATGCCCTAGTGATTTGTGATCTGCCCTTTCTGAGTTATCAAGAAAGCCCTCAACAGGCCCTGAGAAGCGCTGGAACCCTATTGCAACAGGCAGGAGTAGCTGCCGTCAAACTAGAGGGAGGGTATCCAGACATGGCAGCAACCGTTCACTATTTGGTGGAGCGAGGGATTCCGGTGATGGGACATGTGGGCTTAACTCCCCAGTCTGTCCATCAGTTCAGCGGCTATCGACGCCAAGGAACCTCTGATGCAGACGCAGACCGTATTTTACAAGAAGCCATTGCCCTGGAAGCAGCAGGCGCTTTTGCGATTGTTCTGGAGCATATTCCTGCCCCCCTAGCCGCGAAAATCACCCAAACGTTAGCCATCCCCACCATTGGCATTGGCGCTGGTGCAGGATGTGATGGCCAAGTGCTGGTTACAGCCGATATGTTGGGCTTATCTGCATGGCAACCTCCCTTTGCCAAAGCCTATACCAATCTGCAGGAATCGATTACTGGAGCAGTGAAGCAATTTTGTGATGATGTTCGTAATCATCAATTTCCCCAATAGTGCCTATTCCAAATCCAGCCACCCCGCTGAAACCGAATAGAAAGCGATAAGGTAATAAGGTAAAGATGTGGCCTAGCTGGGAAAGGAAGGGATGAATGCCTATCATCGCCGTGATTGACTACGATATGGGCAATCTGCATTCAGCCTGTAAGGGACTACAAGAAGCTGGAGCACAAACAATTGTCAGCGATCGCCCAGAGGATCTGGTATCTGCCGATGCAGTCGTCCTCCCCGGAGTGGGAGCTTTTGATCCAGCGATGCAGCATTTGCGATCGCGTCATCTCATCCCCGTCATCCAAGACATTCTCGCCAGCGGCAAGCCCTTTCTGGGGATTTGTTTAGGGCTACAAATTTTGTTTGAGGGTAGCGAAGAAGGGACTGAAGCTGGATTAGGCATTATTTCCGGCACGGTCAAGCGATTCCAATCCGAACCGGACATTACAATTCCCCATATGGGCTGGAACCAACTGGAGTATCAACAGCCCGATCTACCCCTGTGGCGTCATTCTCCTACTAATCCTTGGATGTATTTTGTCCATTCCTATTACGTTGATCCGGTTGACCCTACCGTCAAAGCAGCCACCGTCACCCACGGCACTCAGACCATTACCGCAGCCATTGCCCAGGACAACTTAATGGCAGTCCAGTTTCACCCTGAGAAATCCTCCACCTTCGGACTACAAATCCTGGCTAACTTTGTTGAGCAGGTGCAGGCTACCTTGGCGACTCCCGCTGTTTAAATCTCCCATGAATTACTTAATTGCAGTCTTAGCTGATCGAATCCAAGCAGAAGCCGCCTATACCGATTTAGAAAAATCAGGAATTCCCCTCACCCAAGTCTCAATATTGGGCAGAGGCTATAAAAGCGCCGATGAATTTGGTTTTATCGACCCCAAAAAGCCAGCCCGAGAACAAGCTCGACGACTGATGAACTTCTCCATCCCTTTAGGGTTGATCTTTGGATCAACCTTTGAGTTATATACTGGCATTCGCCTCTTCCCTGGAGTGGGAACGGTGATTAATGTCATCTTAGGAGGACTACTCGGCGCTTCCTTTGGAGCCTTTGGCGGACTCTTTTCAGGCGGCCTGACCGGTTTAACGACCGGCAGTGGAGATGCATTGGTTTATCGCAATCGTTTAAACGCCGGGAAATATATCGTGGTGGTCAAAGGCACAGACCCACTGACCCGCAAAGCCACCGATATCCTGCAACGATATGATCCCGAAAATATCCAAGGCTATGTTGAACCTCCAGACTGATGGTCAGAATTTACGGTAACCGTCAGATTAAAACCCTGCCAGGCTTACAAACCCGCCCAACCACCGCACGGGTGCGAGAAGCCTTATTTAATCGTTGGCAACATCATCTCCAGGGCTGCCATTGGCTAGACCTCTGTGCTGGTAGTGGCTCCATGGGGGCCGAAGCCCTTTGCCGAGAAGCCGCAGTGGTCTATGGAATTGAACAGGCAGGAGAGGCTTGCCGCATCATCCGCCAGAACTGGCAGTCCGTAGCCAACCCACCTCAAACATTTCAAGTTCTGCGAGGAGATGTTGTCAAACGGCTAGCTAAATTGCAAGGCCAGTCCTTCGATCGGATTTATTTTGATCCCCCCTATGATGGCGGTTTATATGAAGCGGTACTGGATGCGATCGCAACGTATAACCTCCTCCAAGCAACTGGAGAACTTGCTGTCGAACACCGTCCCCAGCAGCCCTTTTCTATTCCCACAGCCTTCCAAATCAGTCATGCACGCGTCTATGGCAACACGGCCCTAACCTTTTTCCAGGTCACGCAGCCTTCATAAACAAAATCAGAGAGATGGGCTCATCTCTCTGATTTACAGGTAACAAATATTGTGGACAGCTCAACAGAGCTGTTTTCCTCGAGGCTTAACAAACTTTAGCCAACCTCTTCTCCACGCTTGTATTGTTGCCATGCAGCGACAAATAGTCCAGCTAGAGTCACTGGAACTAGGCCAAGTACAATACCTGCTAACAGAGGTTCTACCACGGTGATAACTCCTTTGTGTACGCGTTAAAACAGCGTCTGAATCGTCCTTCCCTACTCTAGTAACCTTTGGGAACCTTGACAAGCGAATGCTCATTATTCCTTAGTTAAAGCATTTTTCAAATCTATTCATACGGGTTGTTATCATAGGGAAAATATCCAAACTTTAAATGCGATCAGAAATTGAAACAACCTACTTTTTGATCCGTCTTGACAGTAATATCACCTTAGGCCAAGCCCCTAGGCGACCTGATTGCTGACCCATAACTACCTATTTTTACTTTTTTATGAACGGCTCTTCTAATCAACTGTTTTCAAAATCATGGCAAAGACCTGGGAATCTTGCCATGATGGCTTCGGTCGCTGCCCATGGTGTTTTATTTGCTGGTCTAGCACTGGTTCCAGCAACAGGCCAGCAAACAGACAAAAAACAACTTCGAGTCGTTAGCCTTCTCAAATCTCAACCCAATCCAGGCCCTCGACCAAACCAAGCCATTGATCCAAACGCTCCACCCCCTGCACCCGGTGTAGCCGGTTTACCCCTGAACATCACCACCCCTGATGGTCTAGCTGAATTGCCCGTTACTGATACCCCCAATCCAGCATTTGACCCCTTTGCCTCTTCTATTGTTGAGTTACCTCCTCCGCCACCGCAGACTAGTTTTACCCCCTTTAATCCCAGTTCTTTAGCATCATTACCCCCGAGACGAACGCCTGCCCCACCTCAGCAAACGCCACCCCCCAGTAACTCCGGTCCATCTTTGAGTGATGAGGACTTCCAGGCATGGCTCAATGGAACCTCTGATTTACCGAATTTGCCACCGGATCCAGGATCTACAGGTCCTTTGCCTCCACCAGGCACTGCACCCGGTCCGGTTGCGAGCAATATCCCACCTGCCAACCCAGCCAATGTGGGCGGGATAGACAGTAGTGATAACCCTAACGACAGTAATTCCCTGGCCTCCTCTTCCATCGCCCCTCCGGCCCAAAGTGTAAAACGTTTTGTTGCCTACGACTATCCCAAAGACGCCTGTCAGGATCGCTTAGAAGGTAAGGCTGAATATCGGATTTGGGTCAGCTCAAAAGCGGCTCCTGTAGTCTCCGATATTGTTCTATCTACCAACTCGCCCATTCTCGATCGGGCGGTCCAAAATGCGGCTAAAAAATACAAAATCAAGGCCGAGGACGCCAACAAAATTGTTGTTTTACCCTTCGACATTAAATATTCTCAATCAGTTTGTGCTGTCAAGACACCTGATCCACCTACCCCAGAACCTGTTCTACCTCCAGCCACTCCAGCTCCGACTCCCAAACCAGCAGCACCCACCAATACAGCACCTGAGACTCCTTCACCGGCGCAACCGCTTACTCCCCCTACGCCAGCAGCACCACAGCCTAATTTACCTCCGGTGAATCCAGCACAGCCTGTTCCCCCTACTGCACCTCAACCTCCAGCCCAATCAGCTCCGGCTCTGCCCCCTCAGCCAGCCCAACCCCCTGCTCCTATAGCACCAGCCCCCAGTAATCCAGTGCAGCCTGCTGTCCCCATCCAAGAGCCACCCACTAACTCAGATCTACCTCCTGAACCCGCCGCTCCGCAGCCGGCACCGGCCCCACCTACTAGTCCTCAGCCTCCGGCAGCAGCTCCACCAGCAGCGCCTAGTGCACCCGCTGCTCCAGCAGCAGCACCCATTCCATCAGCAGCACCCGCTGCCCCTCCGACAGGTGACGCTCCAGCAAATTAATTTGGGAAAGACAACAAGTTCCGTCAAGGTTGGGAATATGTTCAGACGTTGGTAAGGCTCGTTCAGACAGAATTTCAGCCAACGACTTCAATCCTGCCCACCATGCCTGCTTCGGTATGGCCTGGGACCGTACATCGAAGTGAATAGATACCAGAGCGCAGTGGAACAAACACCCACTCTGCTTCAGTATTGGCTCTTAATTCTAATTCGTGAATTGCACCTTTAATTTCTACATTCCCAGCATCAACTTTTTGTGACCAAATCCCATCTGCAAAATCTTTAGCGGTGAAGTAGTGCTTTTGGTCACTAGGGTTGCTTAAGTGCAGGTTATAGCGACGACCCGGTTCAAATTGCAGATCATCGGGGAAAAATTGCAAGGCTCCTGCCTCATTTCCCAATGCAACATATACATCAACAGCAGGTTGTTTTGCTAAATTGGTTGCTGCAATTCCTGCCCCAGAACAGCCAAATATCGTACCCATTGTGAGAAGTGTAACGACGACCAAGGCCAGAACTGTTTGACGAAATCCATGATTCATAGCGTGTCTCCTAAAAAGAATGGAGATCGATAGCCGATCGCATTCAAATGCGGCTTTGAATGCAATTATATCGCCGCGCCATAAACTATTCCTAGTCTCCTTCTAAAAGAACTACCATTTATCTTATTAAAGAAATAAAATGCGTAATTCATAGCAGCCTCAAAGAATTGCTATGAATTAAATTAGACTTTAGCTACATCTTTGGAAGTGGGGTACTTTTTCCCAAAGAGTTTTGGCCAAAACAAGCCCGTATTTTCTCGATACTGTTCAAAGTCTGCATATCGCGATAGAGAGCGATCTTTTTTGAGCATATTGGGAATAAAAACAGCCCCAAAAAACCCGCCAAGGATGACAAAAGGCAACCAATGCATTGTCAACATGGCAAAGGATATATAAATAAATATTTCACCCAAATAGTTAGGGTTCCGACAACGAGCAAAAAAGCCTTCAGTAATCAATCTCGGTTGATACTTGAGAATGAAATATTTTTGAGCATCACTCCCAAAGTGGAGAAATACGCCAGCAATATTAAGTGCTATAGCACCAGCTATTAAAGGCACAGTCGGTTCAATACGACGACTTATTAAAATGTATGGGGCAATCCAATATAGACTGATGAGTCCAAATCCCAGCAAGTGAATTGGCCAGGGAAATTGCTGTTCCCATTGTTTATCGGGAAACAGCTGATCTTTTAATAACCACAGCAACCCATAGGTGCCATGCAAGACCAGATAAACCCAAGCCCCTAGCATGAAGTTTTGATAAACCAGCATCAAGCCCAGGATAAATATGAAGGTCGTTCCTTTATGAAGATTGATGCAATGCTTGATCTTCATCATTTCCCCCTTCTAATAATGGGTGAGCCTTTGCCGACCAACTTACATTTCTCAGCTACTCAAATTGATGCTGGGAATGCAGTCTTTCCACCAAGTTATCATTAACCCAAAAGCCAAAAAATATTGCTGCATTGGTATAAAAAGGATACTGACCTAAGATGCACCCAAGCCTACAGATGCAGACAGTATTGAGATTCCTATAGCCATCGTTTTTGAGCTACTAGATTTCAGTATTGGCAGTTTACTGCTCAATTAAATCAGTGCGTAGCTATGACTTCTCACTTGGCCTTTATTTCCTCCGAAATAGGCACTCAAATACTGATTAAGCGAATCGCTTAAAGGTCTCATCACGAAGTTCACCGCCCCAGAACTAGGTTCACTGATGTGTGGGCTGTTGAGGTCGAGGGAATCGTTGGTTACAGCCCATCTTCTGAACTAGCAGTGGTGTTAGCAATCTAGGTTCCGGAGGCGTTGGAGTACACGATAAGTTACCTTCCAAATTTACTCCCTCGCCAACACTGATGGACCGTGGTGGAGGCAGACTAGCTTCTTCCAGCAGATGAGGGGGAAGCATTGTCAAAACACTAATTAGCAACTCTGACAACTTGTAAATTAGAATTTTTCTGGCCTTTGCCTTCTAATGTCTGTGACAAGTCTTGGAACAAGATGAACGCAACTGTACCAGACAAGGTAAAGGTACTTAGCATTAGTGTGATTAGACTCAAATGAATAACTTTCATAGATTGATTCTCCCAAGGTATGTCAGTCCCCCTCACTTGACATTCAATATAGCTACCCATTTGAAACCCCAATATGACTGCCCTCACGCAGCCAGGAGATCTTGATCACGACTCGATCGGCCGAGGAGAGACCGTCCCATCATGTTCTATCAGCTTGCTTGACGCAGTCAACAATCAATCGTTCCATCACTATTGAGACAAAATTGAGACAAAATTCATTAGATCGCCTCAGCTAGCAGTACGGTATTGCACTAAAAACTATCTCAGAATCTTCAAGCAAATCTGCCTCAATCGATACACTAAAGAGAATTAACGTCAGTATTGAACCCCTATGACTGAAGTCCTCGATTCAATTGCTCAAGTCAATACACTTGCCTCGACGAGGCTTCGGTATGAAGTGGCGATGCCTGATCCGGCATCTCATCTCTTTGAGATCACACTTCATTGCTCGGTAGGGACTGACCACACCTTAGATTTAAAGTTGCCTGTCTGGACCCCAGGCTCATACCTAGTTCGGGAATATGCGAAACATCTACAAGATTTCTCGGCAGTAGATGATCAAGAAGCCCCTGTAAGCTGGCAAAAAATCAGCAAGAATCATTGGCAGATCCAATCACCAGAAGCCGATACAGTCAAAATTCACTACCGTATCTTTGCCCATGAATTGACGGTCCGCACCAATCATTTGGATGCTAGCCATGGCTACTTCAATCCAGGGGCCATGTTTTTCTATGTCCCAGGGAGAGAACAAGATGCGATCGCAATCACGATTCATCCTCCAGATCCCACCTGGCAAGTCACAACTGCACTAGACCCATTACCAGACCAGCCGCTCACCTTCCTAGCCAAAAACTTTGATACCCTGGTCGATAGCCCATTTGAGATTGGTAGCCATCACATCTATGACTTTGAGGTGCTAGAGAAGCCTCATCAGCTAGCGATTTGGGGAGCCGGAAACTACGACGCAGACCAAATCATAGCGGATACGAAAAAAATCATTGAAGTCGAAGCCAAGCTTTTTGGCGGATTACCCTATGATCGATATTTTTTCCTCCTCCATGTTTCAGCCAAAGGGTACGGGGGGCTAGAACATCACAACTGCTGCTCATTACTCTATTCCCGGTTCGGGTTTCGTAAACCTGACTCCTATAACCGCTTTATGGGACTGGTTGCCCATGAGTTTTTTCATCTTTGGAATGTCAAGCGGCTTCGCCCTCAAGCCCTACATCCCTTCGACTATGACCAGGAAAACTATACGGATGCCCTTTGGTTTTGTGAGGGCGTAACCAGTTTCTATGATCTGATTCTTCCGTATCGAGCCGGTATTTATGACGCTCAGTTCTATCTAAAACTGCTGTCAGAATCCATTACACGCCTCCAATCCATTCCAGGACGGCACACCCAGTCCTTAACAGAGTCTAGTTTTGACACTTGGATTAAACTCTATCGTCCCCATGCCAACTCTCGGAACTGTCAGGTTTCTTATTACCTTAAGGGCGAGATTGTCTCTCTCCTCCTTGACTTACAGATTCGCCAACAGCATCAGAACCAACGGTCTTTAGATGACGTGATGCTCCATCTTTGGCAAACCTATGGCCAGAAAGATTTAGGCTATTCCCGAGAGCAGATCCTTGAAGGGATTGAGTCCATTGCAGAGATGGACCTGACTCAGTTTTGGCAAAAGTATCTAGATGGGACCGTGGAATTACCCTATGAGGAATTCTTGAATCCATTTGGATTGGAAGTGGTGGCTGATTTTGGAGAGTCCCCATTTCCTTATCATGGCCTAACCCTCAGCAGCCAATCCGGGAAAACCCTGATCAAATTTGTCGATATTGCTTCACCAGCCCAAATGGCAGGGCTACAAGCGGGGGATGAACTATTGGCCTTAGATGGTTTTCGCGTCCAGGCTGATCAGTTAGAGCAACGCTTGCAAGACTATCAAAGGGGTGATGCAGTCTCCATCACCCTATTTCATGATGATCAGCTCACCACCCATCGTCTTACCTTAAGTGAACCTAGGCCCAAATCCTATAGGGTCCAACCCATTACAACTCCCACCGATCAACAGAGAACAAATTTCCGTCAATGGCTGGGCATTGAGTTAGTAGAACTGACGTAATTTTTGACCCAGAGTAAGGATGTTAAACCCCAAAAAAACTTGGGAATGCTAAAGACATATGAACGAAAACTTGCGTCTCCTGTACCCCTTTGTCGCTTGGTGTGGACTAAGGGGTATTTTATTGCCCGCAGACAATCTTTCACGGCATCTTCACCATTAGTTGCTAATTTAATTCCAGAGATAAGCAAACCCTTTAAACCTCACTAGCACGTAATAGGTTGTCATCACCATATGCGTGCATTCCAACAAACTCGCCCCCAGTCGGGGGCATTTTATTTGCTTATTTTTACTTACGCGGTGATACGAATCACACTTATCATTCCGTAATGACACTCAGGTAATTACTAAAACCAAAAAGTTAGGATGAAATTGCCTCAGGGGAACTCTTCGGAGTTATCACCCCCCCTGGGGCATTGGTATGTTTAGCCCTAGCTGAGTTGGGCTACAACCTGGTTTTTGAGCAATGTATCTTGGGTTAGCAGATCTTCGACACTGATGCGTAGGGTGCGTCGGTTATCTACCCAAAACAAAACCTTAATGCGATCGCTCCCTGGATACCCAGGCGGCATGAGCTGTGCAACCTTTCTGGAACCCTCTCGATCATTGAGAGGTTGAACCAGGGTCTGGGATTCAGACAATTGCCGAGTCACCAAGCGATCGCCATCGAAAAAGACTTCAGTCCCACTGTTGGTATTGCCCAATTCTCCTAGAATCAGCTCAATGCTAGGTTGGGCATCGCTAGAAGCCCCCAGGGTCAGCTCGATAGGTTCTTCCATGGGATAGGGTAAACCCGCTGGGATAATGGGATGCCAACTATGGGTCTGTTGACGACGGTCCCAGTAGCGAACGCCATAGCTGTGATAGAGAAAATCTTTAACTTCTAAGCCCTGAGCCACCTGTAAAGCCCCTTGGGCAATCGCCTCAAAGGGACGGTTACTGCAAATGCGGCTGTCATCAAAATATTGCTGCACCCAGGTTTGGACGGCAGGGATCTGACTAGTTCCCCCCACCAATAGAACGGCTTTAATATCGTTAACCTCTAAACCTTGGCGGCGAGCTTGTTGCAAGACCTGGGTCATACTCTCATCCAGGCGATCAAAGAACTGATGCTCCTTGAGAATTTGCTCAAATTGCTCTCGGTCCAAGGCCAGCTCATAACTATCAAAGGTTTCTTCATTAAAGTAAACCTCTGTAGCTTTAGGCTGCAGTGATAGTTGAATTTTGAGCCGCTCCGCTAATCGAGTCGTCAGAGGGGTTACGGCTAAGTTTTGCGTTTTAGCAAAGTGATCGACAAGCCAATTATCAATATCGGTTCCACCCAAATTCTGCCCAGCTTTAGCCAGGACACGGGCTGATTGCGGTCGTTGTTTTGAGGTATCCGCTAGATTCTTATCGCCCCATTTAAGAATGAAACCCAAGGGCTGGGTCTTTTGTTGAGACGTATTGATCTGAACCAGAGAAAGATCAAAGGTACCGCCCCCAAAGTCCACCACCAGCAGTACATCTTGATCAGCCTTGCCATAGCCTAACGCTGCCGCTGTCGGTTCATCAATCATGCGGACCTGCTCTACCTGCAGATCTTGGCAAACCTGCCCCAGCCAATGGCGATAGGTTTCAAAGCTATCCACTGGAACGGTTAGAACTAATGAGTCTTTGACGTCAGGATAGGTGGTTTGGAGCTGCTGGAGGATCGTTTGCAAAAACCAGCTTCCCACCTGCTCAAACTGAACCGTTTGGCCATCCAGTTCAGGCAAAAAACCCTGGACCTTGGAGCCAATCCCTCGTTTGAAGCTGCGGAAAAAGCGCGGATCGGTTTGGATATCCAGACCGCGATCTCGCACCTGCTGACCCACACAGACTTTGTTTTCCGCCGCCTGCTCCACATAAAGCAGACTGGGGATAAGGTCAGGATTTTGGGCCGTCTGATAGCTCAAACTGGGTAGATTAATGATTTCAGATTGCTCTGTTACAGGGTTCCAACGAGCAATAACGGTATTACTGGTACCAAAATCAATTGCGTAACTCAAGAGACTTACCGCTCACTGACACGAAATGGATAACGTTTGAGAAAACGCCTAATTAAGCATTCCAAGCCACAACAGCGAGGGGAAAGGTACACAAGCCTGAAGATGTGCCTTCCGAACTACTCATTGAGGCAATCCTCATTCAATTAGTATACAAAAGAGATCAGACAGCTCCAGATAGAGCTGAAGTCATCTCACCTGAATGAAGCCCACTGTTCTGAAAGATTTGTGAACCTTCGCGGTAGGCAATGCCATGTATCCCCTATACCACTACTGCTTCAGCCTGATGATTGGACTAGCCAGCCTGTCTCCTGCGGCGGCGATGTCTTTTGCGACCCATCCGATTGTGTTTCCCCCATCAGGCCATCATATTTTATGGATTACACAAGGGGTGATACAGGCAGAGCCCCAGTCAGTTCCCTTACCTGACTCGATTCAACAAGCGATTCTGCAAGATATTTCCCAACAAACGGGCGACGTCCCAGAGCGTTTTCAAATCATTCAAGCCCAAAAACAAACCTGGCCAGATGGTTGTTTAGGATTAGCCACTCCTGATGTGTTGTGCACAATGGCCCTAGTCGAGGGGTGGCAGGTGCAAGTTTCTAATGGATCGCAGACATGGACCTACCGTACCGATACCTTTGGAGATGTAGTGAAATTAGAACCTGACACCGCATCCGCCCCAAAAACTGGCCCCAAAAACCGTTAGGACAACATCTAGCTTCTACTTTGCAGTCAAAGTGGGGGGATTCCTATCCAATCAATCGCAGCCTCTCCAAGGCTAATGAGCACAAGACGTTGAGGTGACCTTACCGTACTATGATGGCCTAAGCCTTCAAGCACAGGCTTTTTTGTCATGAAGACGGTTTTAGTCACAGGGGCAACTGGATTTGTAGGCGGGCATCTATTGTCATGCTTAGAGGGGCATCCCTACAAACTGAGGCTAGCCCTGAGAAAGCCACCTAAATCACCACTCCTGCCCGGTGCAGACCTAATCCAAGTGGGAGATATCAATGCTTTAACGCACTGGCAAGAAGCTCTCATGGGTGTTGATATCGTGATTCATCTAGCGTCCCGCGCCCATATTCTCCAAGAAACGGTGGCCGATCCGATGGCTGCTTTTATGGAGGTGAATGTTGAGGGAACTCATACCCTAGTCCAGCAATCAATAAAGGCGGGAGTTCAACACTTTATCTTCATCAGTTCGATTGGAGCGATGACGACCTTGAGTAATGACGGTTTAACAGAAGAGTCACCCTGTCATCCTGACTCACCCTATGGCCGCAGCAAATGGCAGGCAGAGCAGGACTTGACGGCCCTTGCGCAACCCACCGAGATGCGGTGGACGATTTTGCGCCCGACATTGGTGTATGGTCCTCGCAATCCCGGCAATATGGAGCGATTGATCAAGCTAGTCGATCAGGGATTACCTTTACCCTTTGGCTTAATTAAAAATCGTCGAAGCCTAGTGTACGTAGGCAATCTAGTCGAGGCCATTGTGATCAGCCTGGACAATCCAAAAGCGTTTAATCAAACCTTTCTGATCAGTGATGGGCTTACGATATCCACGGCTGAACTCATTCGTGCCATTGCCCTGGCGTTGCATCGTCCAGCCCGATTGCTCCCCATTCCGCCGATATTGCTCAAACTCTTGGGCATACTAACCGGTAAAACTGATGCGGTCGATCGTCTTTTGGGCTCATTGGCGGTTGATAGTGATAAGATTTTCCAGACTTTAGATTGGACACCCCCCTACTCTATGGAACAAGGCCTCCTCGAAACTGCAGAATGGTATGCTCATGGCGCTTCCGAAGCGTAATTCACACCAATCGTCCTCAATGATCAGCGCTCAAGGGATTCACTAAGGATTCATGGTCTTTATTGTTATTTGTTCTATAGTCAGCTGCATATTCAGCATCCTTGGGGTTTACGCCTTAACCAAAACCCTCAAGCAGATATTGATAGATATCCCCAATGAGCGTAGCTCCCATACTCAACCGACTCCTAGAGGAGGGGGGCTAGGATTTATTCTGGCTTTTGCCGTATCGGCCTACCTCAGCCAAACCTTATTCAATGATCCGCAGATTCCCTTTGCTTATCCCCTCTGGTTACCCTTGACCTTTTTAGTCGGGGTTGGCTGTATGGATGATTGGAAAAATTTGTCGTCGACGTTGAGATATGCGGTACAGCTCTTAGTCGCCTGCATGATTGTCTGGCAGGGCAATGCCTTTCCCCAGCCGTGGTTAGAGTCGTTGGGAACTGTTGGTTTTTTGGTTGCGATCGCAACCACAATCATCGGCCTGACCGCCTTGGTCAATTTCTATAATTTTATGGATGGCATGGATGGATTGGTCGGTGGGGTAAGCGCCGTCCAGTTAGGTTTTATGGCGGTTTGGTCTCAAGAGCCCGTTCTCTGGCTGCTGGTTTCGGCCTTGGTTGGATTTCTTTATTGGAATTGGTCTCCAGCCAAGATCTTTATGGGGGATGTGGGCAGCACCTTTCTGGGGGCGGTGATGGCAATTACGCTACTTAACCAAACGGGCACTGTAGAAGAGAGTTGGGCCGCTTTGGCCATTACCCTACCAATTACAGGGGATGCCATTTACACCCTGTGCTGTCGGACCCTTCGTGGTGAAAATATTTTCAAAGCCCATCGGAGTCATGTGTATCAGCGACTGAATCAAGCTGGTTGGAGTCACGGCAAGGTGGCAGCCCTGTATGTAGGTGTAACAGTTGTATTGGCCCTGCTCATCTATGGCTATGGCGGCTTGGGGGCCTGGATCAGTTTGCTGGGCGTTGCCGTCTCAATTCTCATTGCTGAACGATATCTGAGTACTCGTAAGCAACCCCTCAACCATTAAATCTCTACAAAACACGCAGCAGACTGGGAATAGAGTCAATAGCTGCCATTTGGCGAATTTCATCTAAAGCTCGATGAAAATTACCTTCCTGGACATCGTGGGTGACCACCACAATTTCTGCCAGCTCAGCTTTGATACCCGTTTGCACAATAGATTCTAAACTCACCCCATGATTACCAAAGACGGTGCCCAACTTGCCGATCACTCCGGGATGATCCTTGGTTAAGAATCGAGCATAGAAGCGGGTGACCAAGTCATTCATGGGAGCAATATTGCAGTAATGCTGATGAGAACAGGCCAGCAACGGGTGAATACGAGAGGTTTCCGGATCGTTCGCCACAATGCCCGTTTTCAGCAAGGCCGCAATATTAATTAAGTCGGCAACCACAGCACTGGCAGTCGGACCAGCGCCAGCCCCTGGCCCAAAGAACATCACCTGGCCCAACGGCTCGGCTTCGATCAGCAAAGCGTTAAAGACATCATTCACATTAGCAAGAGGATGATCGAGGGGGACCAATGTGGGATGAACTCGGGCTTCTAATTGAGGCGGAGGAAGCTCTGCAGTTGTTGGAGGCACTTTTGCGATCGCAAGTAGTTTGATCACAAATCCCAAGTTCTTGGCATAGTTAATATCCGCTGCACTCACCTGGCGGATGCCTTCCCGATGGACCTGCTCAAGATCTATCCGTCCTCCAAAGGCTAGGGATGCCAGAATAGCAATTTTATCGCCTGCATCTAAGCCATCGACGTCAGCAGTTGGATCAGCTTCGGCATACCCGAGATCTTGGGCTTCAGCCAGCACATCATCAAAGGCTGCCCCCGATTGCTGCATCTTGGTCAGAATATAGTTGGTGGTGCCGTTGAGAATACCGATCAGGGTATGGATCCGATTGGCTCCAAGGGATTCCTTCAGAGGTTGAATCACTGGAATGCCACCTGCCACCGCCGCCTCAATCATGACGTAGACACTTGCTTGAGTCGCAGCTTGAAAAATTTCTTCGCCATAGCGGGCAATCACCGCTTTGTTAGCAGTGACGACATGTTTGCCCTGAGCAATGGCTTCTAGAATAAGGGTTCGAGCCGGTTCGAGGCCGCCAATCACTTCAACCACAATGTCGATGGCAGGGTCATTGACGATGGCTCTCAGATCAGTCGTGAGCACCTCAGCAGGTAGATTCAGGCTGCGCGCTTTCTCTAAAGACCGCACCCCAACTTTGGCAATTTCAATCTCTTGCAAGAGGGGATGTCGGCCTTTGGGACTCGCAAAGATCTCGCCCACTCCTGTACCTACGGTTCCTAATCCAAGTAAGCCAATTTTGAAACCCACGGTTCTGCCCCATCTCGATCACAAACCTTATTGTGACATTCAGATTCAAGTCTTCAACAAGATGTAGGGAAAATTTGCGGGACTTGCAATCTATTGGCAGTTTCCAAATCCTGAACTGGATAAGGGGATTCAGCAGGCGTTAGGAGGGCTTCGTAGTTGCCAGACACCACATGCTGCCGCTGCTCTGCCACGAAGTCTGAAATATCTTCAATGTCGATAATCCACTCTTGGGCATAGCAGCGAATCGCTTCTCCTCGAAGGCCCAATTGAATCGCTCGCCGTTCCAGCTTATTACCCCCTGGATGATGATCCGGGTCCCACTGCAAACGCACATCAGAGGTTTGGACCGCCTTTTGCCAAGATTCTTGACTCTCATATAGTCCAGATTGAAAGGATGAATGGACGGCCTGGGCCAAAATCGAGTCAAAGGCAGCTCGGTGTAGACGAATGGCCAGAATAACTTCTTGGCCTTGCTTAGCACCCCAGCCAGAGCGATACATCATCCACAAAAAGTTGGGCTTAATCCACGTCATCCGTGAAAGCTTAAATTCCCCCCCAAAGTAACCCTGTTGAGCAGCAAAATCACCAATGGCAGGTCGATAGGCCTGGTACACGACGATTGAGTCAGCATCATACTGGGCTAGAATCACTCGTCCTCGCTGGAGCCAGCGGTCTTTTTGGTGGAGATAGGGTTCGGTCTTGATGGTGGACATACAATTGAATCAGGAGATACTTTTCGGATGTGTAGCATATTGTAGTATATTCAATTTCCTGACCTACTGTCCATTCATGTCAATTGATGCAGTTTTAAAAGTCTCCACTCTTCTCCTCTGCCAAGTGGAAGGAATACATCACAAAATCCTCAGCTTTTCCTGCAACGGACTGATACAACCTCCGAGCCGGTTGATTCTCCAACTCAGTACCCACCCACGCTTCTTGACAGCCTAACTCTTGCCCCAAAGCAAATAGGGTCTGCAACAACCGCCTTCCAATGCCTTGTCTTTGATAACTCGACGACACACCCACTTCATTAATCCAGAGTTGAATGGGCTTATCAGGATGGAAATACGTCACTGCTGAAGCCATCCCCACCACTCGCTGACCATCACAGGCCACTGCCAGATGATGGCGAGGATCGGCTAAAAATGCTGCACTCCATTCTCGGTTCAGCTGATAGTCAAAAACATCCGGTGCCACACAATCTAGGACATGGAGCTGATCAGGTTGAAGAATGCGAATGACGATTGTCATGGCCCATCCCTCCGTAAGTATAAGAACTTAGCCTAGCTCAATGGTAGCGTGGGCCTACTGTCCAGATGAGGGGATATCAGTCATAGCCAAATTGAAAGAAGCCGTGCTAGCCTGTGAAAAAGATTTTGCATCTTACTTTTATAACAACGACGATGAATTACAGCTCGTTCTACAACGGATTGATTATTACCGCCATTCCTTAATCAGTGGTGGGTTCAACGTCGCATTCAATCATTTAGAAACCCGCCTCAAGGCGGTTTTTTTATGGGCCTGCTTTGAGGCAACTCAGGAGGTCAATCATGAAAAAAGTCGCAGTCTTTGGCAATACCGGTGGAGGGAAATCCACCCTTAGCGCTCAATTAGCAGAGGTAACGGGTTTACCCCTCTATGTCTTAGACAAAATCCAATACAAAGCCGGAGGCGAAAAGGTATCACAATCCGTTTATCGGGCCACTCATGATCAGATCCTGCGAGAAGAAGCCTGGGTGATCGATGGATTTGGCTGTATAGAGACCTTATGGGAACGACTCAAGACTGCAGACACCCTGGTCTATCTCGATTTGCCGTTGTATATCCATTTTGCCTGGGTGACCAAACGGATGATCACGGGATTTGTGCAACTGCCTTCAGGCTGGCCTGAGGGAAGCCCCATCCTTAAAAGCAGCCTGAATAGTTATCGGACATTGTGGCTATGCTATCGGTATTTGACACCGCGATATCGCGATTTTGTGGGCCAAGCCAGGGAGACTCAAACGGTGTATCACCTCAGATCAGTTCCTGATATCTCGCAGTTTTTAACCACATTGGCCAATGCATAAGTCGTGCAGGGGAGTGGCCATGGGGTTCCAGCATAGACGAGCCAGCCAATATTGCTCAATCAGCTGTCTCGTCTCGCTTAGAAACTACATGCCATTCTCAAAACTGATCGTTACACCTGTATCCGGTATATCCTGTTAAATTGTCGGTATCGCGCAGCGGAATAGTTAAGACGTGATTGATTTAAAGCAGCTAAGGGATAATCCTGAAGCCTTTGCAGAACGCCTCAGTCGGCGAGGTGACTATGATTTGCAAGCTATTTTGGACCTGGATCAAAAACAGCGCGAACTAGAAACCGAGCGATCGCAACTGCAAGCCCAAAGTAACCAAATTGGCAAAACCATTGGTGAACGGATGAAAGGGGGTGCCAATCCCAAAGATCCAGAAATCCAAGACCTACGGCAGGAAGGCAGTAGTGTCAAAGCAACCCTGAGCGATCTAGAACCGAAAGAGCGGGATCTCAAAGCCCAAATTGGGGAGCTACTGCTGACGATCCCGAATTTACCCAGTGACGATACACCAGTGGGTAAAGATGAAACCGCCAATGTAAAAGTGAAGCAGTGGGGAGATGAATACATTCCCAAAAACGCCAAACTGGCCCATTGGGAGATTGGCGAAAATCTAGGGATTTTGAACTTTGAGCGCTCTGTCAAAATTGCTCAAAGTCGATTTGTCACGCTGATTGGGGCAGGGGCTGCCCTTGAACGCGCCCTGATTCAATTCATGCTGGACCAGCAGGTGGAAGCGGGCTATATCGAAGTGTTACCACCCGTTCTAGTCAACAGTGACTCGTTAACAGCCACCGGACAACTTCCCAAGTTTGCCGAAGAAAGCTTCAAATGTGCTGAGGATGATTTGTGGCTCAGCCCGACGGCTGAAGTCCCCGTCACTAACCTCTATCGGGATGAGATTCTCAACGCCGATGATCTGCCTATTTTTCACTGCGCCTATACTCCTTGTTTTCGCCGGGAAGCGGGGAGCTATGGTCGCGATACTCGGGGACTGATTCGACTCCACCAGTTTAATAAGGTGGAATTGGTCAAGCTGGTTCATCCCAGTACCTCTGCTGCCGAACATGAAGCCCTGGTCAAAAATGCAGCTGCTATCCTCGAAGCATTGAAGCTTCCTTACCGGGTCTTACAGCTCTGTACTGGGGATTTAGGATTCTCTGCAGCTAAATGCTATGACCTAGAAGTGTGGCTACCCTCGGCTGATTGTTATCGAGAGATTTCGAGCTGCTCCAACTTCCAGGACTTCCAAGCTAGACGCGGAAATATCCGCTTTAAGGAATCCGGACAGAAAGGAACCCAGTTTGTCCATACTCTCAATGGTTCAGGATTGGCCATCGGTCGCACGATGGCTGCCGTGCTCGAAAATTATCAACAGCCAGATGGATCTGTGCAGGTGCCAGAGGTCTTGCAACCCTATTTGAAACGCAAAGTCTTGTAAACTGCCGAAGCGACGGACCTTCTACAATAGGTGGGACACTGACAGGGGAGTCTCTATCTGTAAGCAATCTCTTGTTTGAGTCAGAGGTTTGCCGTTAGCGACCTCAATGTCGACCTGCTGCAAACGAGTCAATATTGCTAGAGATATTTGAGAGAACTGTCGTTCTAATACTGTGGGGATCAGTGCAGGTATCTGACCATTGAGCCGTCTCTTTTCTAGCCCAAGTTCAGTAAAGGGAGAATAATTTTCTATGCGTCTGAATCGTGTCCTAGCCTTAGCGTTAGTGACTTTATGTTTAATTGCAGCCTTAGGAAACTGGTTAGGCGGATCGATTAACAAAAGCAAAGCCAAAGGCTCTGCTAATGTCGCCCAAATCAATGTTTATGGTGTGATTAGCGATGAAGCCTCTGGCGGTCCTTTCAGTTCTGGAGAAGGGGCCAACGCCAATAAGTTGATCAGCAATATTAAGAAAGCGAGGGAGGATGATGGAATTAAAGCCATTCTGCTCCGGATTAACAGTCCTGGCGGCACGGCTGCAGCCTCTCAAGCTGTATATGAAGAGCTGATGCGAACCCGTCAAGAAACGGATATCAAAATTGTCGCTAGCTTGGGGGATGTTGCCGCCTCAGGGGGATATTACATTGCCAGTGCGGCCGATCATATTGTTGCTAATCCCTCTTCGATCACAGGATCCATTGGGGTGATTGTGCAAACCCAAAATGTGACGTCTCTCCTCGATAAGATTGGGGTCCAAACCAGCACGATTAAAAGTGGCCCCTTGAAAGATATTTTGTCGCCGTTCCGGGAAACTAAGCCAGAAGAGCGCAAAATATTGCAGTCGGTAGTAGATGAGTCCTATAAGCAGTTTCTAGATGCCATCGTGGCTGGACGGGGCATGTCCCTGGAGAAATTAAAGCCTTTGGCAGATGGTCGAATTTACACTGGGACCCAGGCAAAAGACAAAAAGCTCGTGGATTCCCTCGGAAATTACTACGATGCGTTGAACAAGACGGCTGAACTAGCCAAAATTTCCGGTGAACCGAAGGTACGGGATTTTGGCAAAGGCAGTTTCTTTGGGGATTTCGGTCCGTTTCTATCCACGTCTAATCAACAACTCCCCCAGCTAACGACGGAATGGCTCTCTTCAGAATCCCAATTGCCCCGTTGGCATAAGATTCCGCTGACGATCATGGAGTAAGCGATGCTAGATGCCCTGTTTACAACCTTCTTTGGTTCTCAATCTTCCCGCAATACTCAATCTGTCTCGATCCTGATTGGCTTTGTACTCCTCAGTATTCTGTCCTTGAATGCAGCAGGAAAAGTAGGGGCAGGCATTGGGGGGGTAATTATTTTCTTCCTGCTGTTTTTAGTGGCGGGTCTATTAGGTGGACTTTGGTTAGCCGCCGCCTTTAACTTTTTTGCTCAACTCTTAGGGGGACAAGGCACGGCCCAAGATAGCTTACGGGCCGTGCTGCTTGGCCTATGGCCGTTGATGGTATCTGGACCTGCGATCGCAGCGTCGCAGTGGCCCGGTATTGCAGGTCAATTTTTAGGTCTGTTACTGGGGCTAGTCGTCCTGATCGGCACTTTGCTCACCCTAACCCGATCCATTGGCCAAGCCCATCAACTGAAGTGGGGTAAGGCCTTATTGACGGTTGCCTTAACGGCTGTAAGCTCTATGCTGGCTTGGTTAGGGTTAATTCTCTGGCCCCTCGTTTTGGTCTTGGGCTTGTAGTGTTGATGCAATCACATCAACACTTTTTCATCGACTGCAATAATTCATAACGAAATTCGCTTCTTTTTTAATAAAAAGATACTGATCCCAGGCATTTTTCAGTGCATCTACCCAGGCGATTTTGATAGCATTTTGGAAACAATGGAATTAAGCAATTAGTTCTTTTGAACAGTCACAACCACGCAGGGCTACATCATGTTTCAAGAGCCAACCAGCACAATGTTTTGGACCATCATGGTCTGTGAATTCTTGGCCGCTTTCGGTTTAATTACCTACCTCGTTCAAGGGGAAAAGCGCCACAACAAACCTCAGTAATTATTGCTTTTATTTGCAGCAAGCAACTTTCAACAAACCTCCTAAATTAACCAACAGCAGCCCAGCGTCAACTGTGCTGCTTTTTTCATGGTTACAGAACTCCTAGGTCTCGCTGGTGGATATACCGCGAGTACCCAAGCAGCCTACGGATGCTTTAACCCACTCGGTAAGCTTTCGGTGTAATGCCCGTCAATTGTCGAAATTGCTTACTCAAATGGCTATGGCTACTGAAGCCGCATTCCAAAGCGATTTCGATAATGGGCTGGTTTGTTTGTTTCAAAAGCTGCTTCGCCCGTTCTACCCGCTGCTGAAGCAAATATTGAAACGGGGATAGCCCCATGGACTGTTTGAACAGGCGACTGAAATGAAATTGGCTCATATCCAGCAATTGAGCTAACTCAGCTAGCTTGAGATCTTGGTCTAAATGGGCATCCACAAAATCGAGCACCTGTAAAAGCTGACGCTGGGGAATGCCGCCCTCATACACAGGTAAATGAGGCTGGAGAGTAGCATGCTGCCTGAGCAACTGCACCACCAATACGTTTGCCAACGAGTCGATATACAGTCTACTACCCGTGCCCTGTTGGCACTCCGTCAGTAGCATCATGGCGATGGCTTCAACTTGGGGATCACGGATCCGAAAGCCAGGGATTAGGGACATGCGATCGCAATCTTGTTTCAGGGTTTCCTGGGCAATACTGCGGACAAGCCGATCAGTAAGCCTCACTTCTAAACAATGTTCATGCCCTTCCCACCGGGCGAAAAACGGAGAGCCAGCGGGTGCAAGGGAGAACTCCCCTTTCTGAATCAGTCCTGTGAATTTGTTGCCGTCTTGGGATTGGACATAGTGAAGCGGCCGGGGTGCCAATGACATAAACAGGGTATGTTCTGCTTCAAAATGGCACTGACCTTCTCCCGGTGAGTTCTGAAATTGCTGGACATGGACATGCTCCCAATCTTGCTCTGAGCTTGGCAAATTGAGATAGGCAGTGACAGCAGTCTGTTGCGGTGCTGTTGTTTCCACGATATCCAACCCATTCGGCTAATTGCAACTATACAATTCCACCCTATCCAGGTGAGTGAAACTGCTTACAGAATTTAGTGTCTCACTCAGATCCAGGTGACAACCAAGGCGTTGTACGCTCTAGCGGGCACCACCGATCGTCAATAAGATGCGTTTCAATATCATAGACATCCCTAGTCGATACAATCAGCTCATCCTCATCCCACCGATCAATCAGTGCTATCACATCTGATTTTTGGACTGTACCAATGGAAATGGATGATTGGTGAGGACTGCCCACAGCAAACTGTAGGGCAACATCAAGATTGAGAGTCCATGAGATGCCCTGTAGTAAAGGATGATCATGGCCGCGGAATATCATCAATTCGTCTGATAATACCGCCAGTTTTTCCTGTTCGGCAGACGTCATCATATTGTGAACATGCTTGCTAAGTGGTAAATCAACCATAGTACCTAGCATTAATTCAAGAAATGATGATGATTGCCCCAGTGACTCAGGATTTGTCCAAATTTGGCCTAGCATTCTGAAGTATTCAGGATCTCGCTCTGGGAAATCAGGCTTATTTAATTCTTCAATACAAAATTTTAGAATTCGCTCCACGACTTCTAAATGAGGGTAATAAGATTGCCACAAATATAGTCCGCGATCTCTTTTGTGCTTTGCCTTTTGATCTTGGTAAACCTTATTAATCCGACATTCAGCAGGTACTAACCATCAAGGGATAATTTTGAGGTTGTCTCTCAACGCAAGTCCATGTATTCACCTCAAGAGATAGACGTTCAGGATATTGACCATCTCGGTATTATTGCCGGTATCGTCGATGAGATCGGCATTGTCGAAATAGTGGATCGATTATTAGGTACTCACGAGCAAGAGAATGTTAGTTGTGGTCAAGTTGTCAAAGCCCTGATTCTAAATGGTATGGGCTTTTTGAGTGCTCCATTGTACTTATTTAGTGAGTTTTTCGAAAGCAAAGCAACCGAGCACTTACTCGGTCAAGGTGTACTGCCAGAGCACCTCAACGATACCCGTATCGGTCGAGTCCTCGACAAGCTCTATGCCTATGGTGTGACCCAGATATTTATCCATGTGGCAATGGCAGTCGTTCAGAAATTCGATGTAGCTCTAAGGTGTGCGCATCTAGATGCGACAAGCCTTAGTGTTGAGGGGCAATACTTAGATAAACCACAGGTTGAGGCGTCAGACGAATCCCCCTCTGCACCTGAGTCCCCCTCCCCTGCACTGGCTGAATCAGAGGAGCCGATACCCGTGAAAATCACCTACGGCTACTCACGGGACAATCGTCGTGATCTCAAGCAGTTTGTATTGAACCTACTGGTGAGTGGGGACGGGGGTATTCCTTTATTTTTACAAGTGGGCAACGGTAATGATGCGGACAAAAGTACGTTTGTGCCTATCATCCATGAATTTAAGCAACAGTGGAGTCAGCAACAGCCAGAGGTGATTGTTGCTGATAGTGCCCTCTACAGTGCCGACAATCTGCAAGCATTAGGAAGTACATCTTGGATTAGCCGAGTTCCAGCAAGTTCAACGGCAGCCCAAGACTTATTACAAGGGCTGCCGGGTTCACAGTTTCACCCCAGTGCTCTCAACGGCTATAGCTTTGTCGAAGTATGTAGTACCTATGGAGAGATTCAACAACGGTGGCTGGTGGTTGAAAGTAAAGCTCGCAGAGACTCTGGACTCAAACAAGTGCAAAAGCGGATTGATCAGGCGTTTAGCCAAAAAACTACTGCACTTAAAACCCTCTGCAAACAGACCTTCTTGTGCCCTGCAGATGCTTTAGCTGCAGCCCAAGATTTTGGCAAAATCCTCAGGTATCACACCCTTGACGATCTCAAAATCCACAAAAAACCTCATTATTCAAAGGCTGGACGACCGACAAAAGCAACGGTTGTGACTCACTACACCTATTCTATTGAGGCTACCTTAACCCTCAATGAGCCAGTCATCGAACGCTATCGGCGGCAAGCAGGTCGTTTCATCTTAGCCACCAATCTCTTGGAACAAGAGCAATGGAGCAATGATGATATTCTGCGCGAGTATAAGAACCAGCAGGCGTGTGAAGGAGGCTTTCGCTTTATCAAAGATCCACTCTTCTTTGCCTCTAGTGTTTTCCTGAAGACACCTCGGCGTATCGCTGCCTTAGCCATGATCATGGCCTTGTGTTTGATGGTCTACAGCTTAGGACAACGACAGTTAAGAAATGCACTAGAACAAGTACAAACAACTCTCCCTAATCAGAAGGGGAAACAAACTATGAAACCTACGTTACGTTGGATTCTCCAATGCTTTCAGGCCGTCCATTTAGTTTGGCTTGATGGTGCCAAGCATCTCATCAAGCTCAACAGCAGGCAGCAACTTATCTTGCCGTTCCTTGGGAAGGGCTGTAAAAAATATTATCTGCTCTGCTAGCTAGCCTGCTGAATGTAGGATTAATCCGCCCATAGAACCTTGGAGCGTTCGCCCATTCAAAATCTACTAGAGGATGGTGGAGTCCATCCTCAGATAGATAAGGCTGAAGATCAGGATGTAAACTTGGCAGCCTATAAGTTTGGAGAACTTGATTGATATCGGGTCTTGGTGACGACATCTTTATGGTTTGAGAGTTAGTTCAGATACTCATTTGATGCTAACTCGACATACCTCCGTTCACCTTCTTCTGGTCATCCCACATACAGGTCAGGTATAAAGCGGTTCAGCCATTCTGCTGAGCATCCCAATTTATAGCAATGCAATGGTCGGGCAATCATAGATGACGGGCTGCATAGAAATTGACCGCAAGATTGTGACAGTACCGCAACAGGTTGATAGTGGCATTTAAAAGGTTTTCCTAAGCTGAGATTGTCTTGACTTAGGAGAGCAACATTATGCAATTACTCGTTTTCGGGGCAACAGGAAGCGTGGGTCGCCATGTAGTTGAACAAGCCTTGGCTCAGGGGCACACCGTTACAGCCTTTGCCCGTAATCCCCAGAAATTTGATATTCAGAACCCTCATCTCAAGCTTTTTCAGGGCGATGTCATGGATTTCCCAACTGTTGTGAGGGCAATGCAAGGGCAAGATGCTGTGCTCTGTTCTCTGGGAGCCGGTCGAAATGGAGTGATTCGCTCTGAAGGTACTCGGCATATTGTCCAGGCAATGGAGAATGCCTCTATATCACGTCTGATTTGTCAGACCACATTAGGGGTTGGTGATAGCCGAAGCAATCTAGATTTCTTTTGGAAATACATCATGTTTGGGCTGCTATTGCGGCCTGCCTATGCGGATCATGTGACCCAAGAAACCTACGTCAAACAAAGCAATTTGGACTGGACTATCGTCCGTCCTGCAGCATTTACGGACAAGCCTCAAACGGAAGCCTATCTGCATGGCTTTCCAGCCGATCAACAAGGGCTAACCCTCACCATTTCTAGAGCCGATGTAGCCGACTTTATGCTGCAGCAATTGCAAGACCCTACCTATTTACACCAAACACCAGGCTTGTCCTATTAACCACAGTCTATCTTCGTCGAATTGATGTATTCAGTAGGAGAATCACCATGTCAAATCAACTTCTTTTTTCCATCAAATTGTTCTCGATTCTAGGCTGTGGACTGGTTGCTGGGATGTTCTTTGCTTTCTCAACCTTTGTGATGCTTGCCTTGGAGCAACGACCACCCGCTGAAGGGATTGCGGTCATGCAAGCCATTAATATCACAGTGATCAATCCTTGGTTTATGGTCGCGTTTCTCGGAACGGCTGTCACTTGCCTGGGTCTGGCGATTTCTTCACTGATGCAGTGGCAACAACTGGGGTCTGCCTATCTGCTAATGGGAAGCCTGTTATACCTGATCGGCACTCTATTCGTCACCATGCGGTTTAACGTGCCAATGAACGATGCCCTAGCGATTGTTCAACCCAATAGCCCTGATGCAGTTGGTCTTTGGAACCACTACCTGACCCAATGGACATTCTGGAATCATATCCGCACTGCTGCTGCTCTAGCTGCAACAGCATCACTAACCCTCGCCCTGAGAGCACCCCAGTTATAAATGCTCAGATATGGCTTACTCCCATCCCAGCATAAGATTGGGTATTCAGATTCTTGATAAATAAGAATTTCAATGATATTTAGATGCACGATCTTATGGCGGGAAGGGAGTAAAAAGTGCTATTAAGCCTTCTGAACTGCAGCTTCTTTGGCACCCAATTGAGAATCTTCTTCTACCACCTCAGTCGACCCTCGCAATTTTGGATCTAATGCATCTCGCAAGGCATCACTGACAACATTTAAGGCATAAATAATCAAGAACATAGTAAATACAACCCCCGCCAAGGGCCACCAGATCCCCTGAACTAATTCCCCGGTTGCATCCGAAATCATAGACCCCCAACTGGCTCCATCTTGAATACCTACGCCCAAAAAGGTCAGAATCACTTCTGATTTGATTGCCCCAAGAATTTGGAGAGAGGCACTGATAATCGCTAAATGTACAACGTTGGGCAGAATATGCCTAAAAATGATCTGCAGGTCGTTGGCACCAATGACTCGTGCTGCAGCTACATATTCAAGATTGCGGTTTTTGAGGACCTCACTCCGAATCAGGCGACACAGACCGACCCAACCGAGTAGCCCCATTGCCAGACAAATAGCAACTAGACCCTTGCCAATCACATAAGAGATAGCAATCACCATCAAAATATAAGGCACAGAACTGATGACGGTGTAGAGCCAAACAATACCCACATCCACTAAACCACCGTAATATCCAGCAACGGCTCCTAACGTCACTCCAAGGGGAACAGAGATACTGGTCACCAAGATGCCAATCAGCATCGCCGTTTTGGTTCCAGCTAGAATTTTATATAGGACTGAGCGACCAAATATATCCGTGCCCAACAGTTTTGCGAGGCCTAGAGAAGGAGCTTCGTATCCTGTCGCTACCCGAGTTTGGTAATCGGGCAGCAGATTTAAGATACCTAGTAAAGCCACAAAAATATAAACAGCAATAATCCCCAAGCAGATGACGACTAACTTTTGACGACTCAGCTTTTGGGCAGCGTCCCAATAGAGGTTATTAAAACGGGGCATGGGTTCCTCAATGTAGTTTGACGCGCGGATCCACCGCAGCAATGAGCAAATCCGTCAGAAGATTAAACAGTGCATAGGTCATCGTGATATACATCGTCATCCCTTTGAGTACGGGGAAATCACCATTATTAATGGCTGTAATCATCAAATCGCCTAAGCCAGGAATACTAAAAAATCGCTCCATTAAGAACGAGCCCAATATTAAGAAGGGAACCGCCACGATAGTAAAAGTCAGGATGGGAATCATGGCGTTTTTGAGAATATGGATAAAGAGGATACTGCGTTCGCTTACCCCTTTAGCCCGAGCCGTACGAACATAATTAGCCTGCATCTCATTCAGAAAGATCGTTCTATAGATGCGCACATCTGGGCCAATGGATACCAGGATAATAATCAGCCACGGTAAGGCCAGATAAGGAAGTGCATCCCATCCTGGCGCATAGCCATTGATGGGAAACCACTCAAACTCATAGGCCAGAAAATACTGCATGGCAATGATATAAACCAAGTAAGAGAAACTCATGGAAATCACCGCTGTGGCCGTTGAAAAGCGATCAATCCAGGTATCTCGGTAGTAAGCAATCATCATTGCGATCGCAATATTCAATACCAAACCAAAAACAAAAGGTGGTAGCGTCAAGCTCAGAGACACCAACGCCCCACTAGCAAACGCTTCACTCAAAACCTCGCCCGTAAAGTAAGACTCTCCATAATTAAAGGTGACAATTTGCCCCAGAAAGCTAATGAACTGCCTCCATAGGGGCTGATCCAATCCCCAAAGCGCTTCTAGATCCGCAATCGCTTGCGGTGTGGCATGTTGTCCTAAAGCCACTCTAACGGGGTCTTCCCCAGCAGCGGTGAATAACACAAAAACTAAAACAGCAACCCCAAAAATGGTGGGAATGATATAGAGGAGGCGGCGAATGATATACCCAACCATTACTTCAGTCCTTCAGCCTTCATTTCTGTATCAATATCCAGAAATTTAGCAGTCGATCCCAACATCAGGTTCGGCTTGGAATTCAGCAGCCATTTCTGGCGCATCCCTACACTAATAGGTGCTTTCAAAAAGACCACTGGAACATCTGCTTTCAGTAACAACGCCATCTTTTCAATAATCTGATTACGCTCTGATCCGGCAGGCATCCGTCGCATCTGCTCATACAGTCGATCAAATTCAGGGTTTTGGTAAGAGCCATCATTGGGTCCCGGCGCTTTATTAGGACCATAGAAGAGTTGATAGAAGTTCTCGGCATCGGGATAGTCGGCTCTCCACCCCCCACTGGCTAGCTGAAAACTGCCTCCTTCCTTACGACCTAAATAGTCAGAGAAGGATAGAAATTCACCCTTTAACTGAATGCCAGATTTAGCCAGTTGCGCCCGCAGAAACTCATGATTCTGACGGGTAATATTATCTTGTGATCCATATAGGATAACGACAGGAGGAAGTCCTTTCCCCTCTGGATATCCAGCTTCTTTTAACTTGGCTTTGGCCTTTTGCAAGTTGTGAGAATACCATTGGACCGAAACGGACTGCTCACTCCCCGCAATCGGTAGCGGCACGATGGTATTAAGGGTATGGCCACGACCATTTTCCATTTTCTCAATATAGGCTGGAGTATCCAGGGCATAGGCTAAGGCTTGACGTAGCACCTTATTTTGGCCAAAGACTTTATCTCTAAAGTTAATAGTGATGTAAAAAGAGGAGAGTGCATCAACGGAGGAAATATTAAATTGCTTAGCAAACTTACCCTTGAGCTGAAACTCATTGCTCACTTTTTCAGCCATTTTGGTGAAATTATCCCGATCAATACCAATGGAGTCCAACTCTCCACTCAGAAATTTGAGCATTCGAGGCTGCGCTTCTTCGATCAGGGGAATTCGAACTTCGTCAACAAAAGGGAGCTGTTCTCCTGCGTTGGTGAGTAGACCCTGGCTTTGATCGTCCGGATCTCCTTCAGTGGGATAGGTGCCATGGTAGTTGGGGTTTTTCTTAAGCACCATCACCCCTTTGCGCGGATTTTTAGCCAAGGTAAAGGGGCCAGTCCCGACAGCATGATGTTCTAATTTACGGCCATACTTCTCAACGGCTTCCTTTGGCACAATCGACAATGCATTGGTAGCAAAAGACATGAGTAACAATGGATCAGGCTCAATCATCACAATCTTAAAGGTGTACTCATCGACCTTTTCTAGACCAGCAATATTCTCCTGGTCATAATCTAGATCCTTTTGTTGACGGGTTTTTTCCCGAAACTCATCCAGCCCCTTAATTCGATTTTGAAGTAGTGCTGGATAACTTTGGGGATTGACGTTCACGTCTGCAAATCGCTTGATCGTGAACAGGACATCATCTGCTGTCAGTTCTCGCCCTTTCCCGCCTGAGAAACACGGATCATCATGAAACTTGATACCTTTGCGAAGTTTGAACGTGTAGGTGAGCTTATCCTCTCCTATCTCAGGCATAGACTCTAAAAGATTTGGGGTTAACTCATAGGGACGTTTGAGATAGTGATAGTCCAAGAGAGGGTCATAGATATGACTAATGATTCGGGAAGATGCTGCATCAAACTGTTTAGGTGGATCGAGGCTCCTATAGACATCCCCCCGATAAGAATCCAATACTTTGACATCGGTATTCCCCACACCGTCTCGTGGGCGACACCCAAGGGGCACTGCCACTGTGGCGATAAGTAAGGCAGACAAAACTAATTGGGGTGCTTTTTGCCAGATTGAAATTCTCTGTACAGCCATAAATTCAGACAACGCTACATAAACGACAAACCCATCAGAGGGAATCATCAAACCGTTGAGACAAGATTAATGGGAAGTTATGGTTTGATCAAATCTGAGTGTTCATTTAGATCGTATTGTGGCACCAATGCCCAAAAACCGCCCCTACTCATCGCAGGGGCTATCCCAATATTTTCTGCTCATAGCAAATTATAGATGGGCCATCAAGTGATGCCGATCGGGAATAACTATCGCTAAAAGAGGCTTAGTATCTGATGTGTAGAGTGACCGAGGCCCTTACCGTTTGTTCACCTCCGACAACAGGGGTAGACGCGGCTTCTCCTCGCAACATGCTCGTTGTCTGAAATGGAACTGGGGGCGGCACAGGTGCATTAGCACCGTTAATTTGAATACTAATGACGTCTTGGGGAGAGAGATTGAGCGCAGATAGTACAGCCCTGGCCTGAGCTTGGGCATCCTGAGTGGCCTTGGTTAAAGCTTGTTTTTGGGCCGTTGCGATCGCATCTTCTGTAGCAACAAACGATACGTTATCAATCCGGGACGCTCCTGCCTTCACGGTATCGTCCATCAAGGCTCCTGCTGATGCAATATCGACCCGAAAACTGACCACATTGCTCCCTCGATATCCCACTAGTCGCCGTTGACCGTTATTGGAGCTGTAGTTCGGCCTCAGATTAATCCCTGTTGTTTCCAGCTTGTCCACCTTGCGAGACTTTAAGAGAGAGACAACGGCAGCAGAACGGCTGGCGACCTGTTGCTGAACCACCTCGGCAGTTTTGCCTTGAACCTCCACACCCAAGCGCACCTGTGCTTCAGTAGTCTGAATATTTTCAACCCCTTGCCCGGTGACTGACAGCACACGATACTGCCGTTCTGAAATCGTTGGCGGCTGGGGTTGGGCATAAATGGGTCCCGATAGCCCTAACAGAATCGTCACTCCTAAGAGGCCAGAGCAAGCAAAATGGCGGACGAAATAGCCTTGATGGTCAACAGAACGATCAGATTTCATAGGGTCTTAGGTTGTGTAATTTAGAGATAAGAACAGCACTGTTGGCTTTGCTTAAGGGCAATTGTCATCCCCTCAAAGCTGTTAGTTTAGTTGTCTCCTAATATACTTTTTGGGTTCCTAGAAGGCTGTCCTCAAATAGCTCTGGACACTTGAATTGAGAGGCTCAGATAGCCAGAGCAAGATGATTTCAGAGTGCTAACGACAGTGAGTTAACAATTGTGGCGATACTAATTGATGGCCTGTCTCGCCATTGCGATCGCACGTTCTTTCTGTGGATCTTGGCCCTGGGCATAGGGGATGGGTAAAGGGATAACCACATTAGGGGTCACGCCGACCCCCTCTAATCGAACTGTTTTATCGACATAAACATCTTTCACTGCAACATATAGCAAGCTTTGATCTGGCATCAGAAAGGGGCGTCCAGCCACCACTGCCCCCGCCGTAGGGCTACCAACAACGGGGCCAATATCATATTGTTGAAAGCCATAGGCCAGGATCTCCTTAGCACTGCGGCTTCCTTCATTCACAAGCATGACCACAGGCTTATTCCACTGGCCATGGAAGGTAGATGCCTCCCCATCTCTATTAATGCTGGTCAAACTAGGCCCTCTAGCCGTAAACAATTGCAGTGCCGTCAGCGGATCGCCTCCCCAACCGTCTCTTAAATCCAGTACCAGGGCATCGGCCTTTCTCAAACGGCCATAGATCACTTCGTCTTCCAACTCTTGCTGATACTGATCTCCGGCATAGGACCACATGTGAATATAACCAACCTTTTTTTCATCCGCTTCAACCATCTGCACACTATTAGCGATGGCCTCTACAAACATCGTGGTGCTATCGAAAAGCTTGGGGGTCACTGTGATGTTTTTTTGACTACTAGAATCTGGAGTCCTTTGGATCCGCAGCTTGATAGGTTGGTTCGCTTTGCCTTGAAACGATTCCAGCGGGTGAAACGGTTGGTCTGCCACACGAAGAATCTGGTCTCCCACCTTAAGACCAGCCTTGGAGGCAGGGCTACCCTCAAAAATTGCCTTAATAAACATTTTGCCTTGGATAGGCTGAGTCACAATCCCAATTCCCTCATACTGAATCTTCCCCTCAGGGAAAGTAGATTTGAGCTGAGTGCGCAATTCTCTAATGCGGGGATAGAAAATACCCAATAGCTGGTAGTACGCGGGTTCATCAGCAGTAAACAGGTGAGTATGAGACGTTTGCAAACGATCCAGCATCTCATTGATCACTTCAGCCTTTTTTGCCCGAGACGATGCCTTGGCCACCTGGGGCTGGTATTGCGATTTCAAGGCTGCCCAGTCTAAGCCCTTGAATTCAGGGTCGTAAAAGTTTTCATTGACGGTGCTCCAAACTGTATCGAACAAGCTAGGTTGCGCAGAGGACACAGAAGACATCGACCCTTGTGAGAGCCAAAGCACCAGACCAATGCCTATTGCTATTAGAAAACTTAGTAGATAGCTTTTAGATCGCTTCAATTTTCGGATAACAGTCTGCATCTTTTGTCTCACCTACAATGAGCTGCGTTGCTAAGCATGATATTGGCGACCATCCCTATAGTGAGAACAACCAACAGTGAATCCGGTCATTATGGGAGTGATACTTTTCTTCCATGAGGCGCAAAGCGTTCTGGACTAACGTTCGCCCTGGGGTAAGAATTGCCTGCGCTCCAAGTCACGGCGGTGTTTCAGTTGCTGCCTCAACTCCTGCTGTCGCTGCTTTAGAAATTCATCGATGTGCCGATGCTGATTGAGACAGAACTGCCGATGAAAGTCTAACTGCTGTTGAAGATGCTGCCGCCTTTGTTGAAACAGAGACCGCTGCTGACGATAGTGTTGAGAATGAACAGGCGTTTGAGCCAGCAGAGGGATTGACCGGCTAAGGGTCAAAGGAGCCGTCAAAAATACCCTAAGGGATCTGTGGCAAAGTACTGTCATGGAACTGACCTCTGCCACTAGTGTAGCGAGTTAGATAGATAGCGAGCTTGTTCTTGTCTTGAGCAACTCAGACCAATGCAAGTCGGCTTCTTTAGGTCGAACCGACCTCTGCCTGATTGCCTAAATCAGAGGTCATTCTCTCACCTCTCGAATATCATGAATATTCCACGTTACTTTGCCTAAAGCCGTATATTGGGTGCCTTCAAAGTCATTTCGGACTGCTGCTAGGGCCAACGGATTAATCAGATAAATAAAGGGTAAGTACTCCTGGGCAATCTGTTGAGTCTCCGCATAAATCGCTTTGCGTTTGGCCTCATCGATCTCTTGAGCACCTTGAATATAGAGATCGTCAATCTTCTGTTCCCAGTCGCTAACCGTAAAGCCTTGGATGGGTTCACTAGGGGGCTGGGGTTTTTGATTAAACATATGTAGGCCCCCTTCTGGAGACCAGACATTCGCACCCGTATTGGGTTCTAAACCACCCGTTAACCCCAACAAAGCGCAGTCCCAATCTAATGAGTCACTCAATTTATCAACCATCGTGTTGAAGGCAATGGGGGTATAGTCCACTTTTATGCCGACTTTCGATAAATCTTGCTTAATTTGGGCTCCTAATGTACTACCTGCAGGGGCCATCAGCGTAAAACGAACTGGATTATCCTTGTCATCAAAAAGTTGTCCTTTATTTTTGGTGGTAAACCCAGCGTCTTTCAGAAGTTGCTTGGATTTCTCCGGATCATAGTTGTAAACCTTCAGGCCTTCTTCAGGAGATAGGTAATAAGGACTTTGAACCGATATCGACGAATTTTGGGGTAAACCTAGTCCTTGATAGGTATTAGCCAGCATTCGCTCTCGATCAATGGCATAGGCAACAGCTTGGCGAAATTTGACGTTATTAAACCATCGCGACTTCACAGGGTTGACTAGAGGCTTGTTGTTTCTGCGTCCTCGATTGAGGTTAAAGAGAATAAAGGTCGTGCCAAAATCAGGCCCCCCTTCATAGATGGTGAAGTTACCAGCCTTTTCTTCCCGCTTCAGGAGCGAAAACGTACTGGCCCGCACCCCTACAGAATCTAATCCACCCGAGCGGAATTGTAGAAGAGCCGTATCGGGAGATTCGACAATTTTCCAAATAATGCGCTCAATATTCCCGTTGGCACGACCAGGGATTTGATAGCGCCAATAAAACTGGTTGCGTCGAAACACGACTCGCTGGTTGGTTTCGTAGGATTCGAGCTGGTAAGGCCCATTGACAATAATTTCCCTGGGGTCCGTATCGACCCCCCAAGCAGAAATGAATTGGGGATTGCCTTTGCGATCTGGCGTATCCACCAATTTCTTGAGGGCATGGGCCGGCAAAATATTAACGGCCCCAGCAGTCCGCAGAAATGGGGCAAAGGGTTCCGGAATGGAGAACTCTACTCGCCGGTCATCTAGTTTTCTGACCTTGGGCAAGGCCCGACTTTTACCAATTCTGAGAACATCGCGAGTATCAGTAGGAATAGCTTCATTCAGATAGACATCGTTATAGGAAAAAACAACATCATCTGCTGTTAAAGCAACCCCATCTGACCATTTCAGATTAGGTCGGAGGGTAAAGATAATTGTGAGTTTATCGGCAGAGAATTCCCAAGACTCCGCAAGGGCAGGCTCAATCTCGCCTGTAAGACCATTCTGGGTCGTTAATCCTTCATAAATCAAGCCGAAGACATTGTTGGCTTCTTGACTTTGGGAAGAATTAAACGTTTTAGGGGCACTCAGCAGGGTATCTACATACTGGGGCACCCGTGCCGTTTGGGTTTTGAATTGGGAGAGGCTACAGCCAGGGAGTGCGATCGCAACCACCAATACCAAACTCAAAGCCACCCACCGACGCAGAAAAGCCATACTGTTCCTAACGTTTAACGCTGAGTCTGATGGTAGCGTACAAGTCTATCGGAATTGCCAAGCAAGTTTTAAGTCGGGTCAGCAGCAGGAGTACTCTCCGTACTCACAGGCAAAACAGGGGGCTGAATATAATCGGCAGGGGGTTCTCCGGTTAGGGATTCTAGAAAGGCAACAATATCTCCTGCTTCCGCATTAGACAGATCTTTACCCAACTGGGTGTTGGCCATTTGCACCACAGCAGCTTTCAGAGATTTGACCGAACCATCATGAAAATAGGGACCGGTCTCAGCTACGTTGCGCAGAGAAGGCACTTTAAATAGCATCCGGTCATCGTCACTTCCAGTCACTTTGTAGCGCCCTTGATCATCTTGGTTCGGCCAAGGATTAACTCGACCGGCTTTTTGATAGGTGTTACCGCCCAAATAAGTGCCGTTATGACATTGAGCACACCCTGCATCCGTAAAGAGGGTTAGACCCCGTTTTTGTTTGGCATTGAGAGCGGTTTGGTCGCCAGCAAAGTAGCGATCAAAAGGGGCAGGCGTCACCAATCCTCGCTCAAAAGAACCAATAGCTTGACCCAGGTGATCATAAGTCACGGACGGTTTGTCTTGGGGAAAGGCTGTGGCAAAGGCTTCCACATATTCCGGCATAGAATTAAGGACTTTGAGAACCTGAGCCTCGGAAGGCATCGCCATCTCTACTGGATTGAGAATTGGGCCTTTAGCCTGGGCTTCTACATCAGCAGCTCGGCCATCCCAGAATTGAGCCACATGGGAAGCGGCGTTATACACCGAGGGAGAATTACGTCCCCCGAGTTGTCCCTTGTGGCCAGGAGAAAAAGGCTGGTTATCAACGCCATAGTGATCGAGCTGATGGCAGCTATTGCAGGAAATATCCTGATTTTTGCTGAGGCGCTTTTCAAAGTAGAGGCTCCGGCCTAAGGCTACTAGCTCAGGATCGGCAGGCTGCTGTTGGGGATAGAAATTCTCGGGTAAGGGCGGACCAAATAAGGCGAGGTTGGGGACTTCATCGGCAATCGCAACATCCGAAACGCAGAGCAACATCAACAAAGTCGCTGCCAATACTACCCAAAACACAATCAACCGCTGAATCTTATCGCGGGTTCCGTGATGCCATTGCAAAGTCATGGGCCACCTCTCCTCTTAGAAAACTCTATGGGCGCAAGCTGCACTCCACTCAAATTTTATGAGTTAGCCAAAAGTGAATGACGACCCGTAAGAAAACGTGATGGCTCCATGACGTTTTGGCACAAAACCATACATAGCTTCGAAGTTCGCAAGAAAAGGTTGAACTCAATCATTAACCCTTCAATATCAATGGAGATGTCATCTATGGACAGATCCTTAAGGGGATTATCGCCCATGGGGGAAAGCTATCCTGAGAGATTTTTCTCGTAAGGCTGCCACCCTTGCAAAGTCAGATGCAGCTCACAACAATGCCTTCATGGCACTTCCAAACCGAGTAATTGCAATCACTCGGTAACTGGCAAAGGCTGATCGCTTTGTCTGAGGTGAAGCAATAACGCCCAGTTACCATCTACTGACTGTTTTATTTTTTTTCAATGACGACCGAAAATGCTCTCCAGAACTTGCTTAAAAACCTTGATACGTTCGCTTACAGATGGTTAATATCTAAGTTTCTAAATTCTTCATGTGTCAGGTCATCTTTTTTATACGTTTAACATAAAATAGCTCTGACGCTTGAGATCATGATGCTAGGCATCCAACCATTTAGAGCGGCTTTAACCCCACTCCAAAAAGCTTTTACCTGTATTTGTTGTTCATCCATGTACCTGACTCGTCTTGTTCACTCTAAGACCCTGCTGTTATTGCGAGAGGCATTTACATCCCTCTTGCCTGTCGTCTTAGTGATGAATATTATCGTTTTGCTGTCAGGTCTGTCTGGCCTGCTGGCATCTCAGAGCGTGGTAGCAGAGAGTTTCATCAACGGGAATGAAGTCAGCCGACTCTATTTCTTTTTAGTCCCGTTTTTTCTCAACATTTCCCTGAGCACCCTAATGGCCAAGGAGAAAGATCTGGATCAGGTGAGTACTGTTCTGATCTCAGTCGTTTGTTTTTTGCGGGTGTCGGGCTTTTTGTTTATCGATTCGACAGGCCAAATCCTCTCGTTTCAAGGTTCAGTGCTCACTAGTATTCCAGCCACACTGGTAGCAGTCACACTACTCCATTACTTCAGTCGATTCTCTGCTCTGCAATTTTTTAGAGGTCGATCTGAGGTGAGTCCAGCCCTCCAAAGAACCCTGAACCTCCTGATTCCAGGTCTCCTAACAGTGTTGTGTTTTGAGTTAATCGGCCAAGGATTTAGGCTATTTTTTAAGACTGGTCTGTTCAGTTTTTTATTCGAAATCCTACCTAAATTGCAAGCCACCCAAGAAGTCATTCTCTTTAAGCTAATTTCTCAACTTTCTTGGTTTTTCGGGATTCATGGCGAGTATAGTGCCGATGGTCTATTTCGAATTTTGAATGCGATTCCATCCTCTGAAGCTGGCAGTATTCACTTCAAAGTTTTGCATGATGTTTTTATGAATATTGGAGGGTCTGGCTCCACTTTCGTCGTGCCATTGGCGATTCTTTTTCTACCCGGATCTACCCAATTCAAACCCATTGCGCAGCTGAGTCTGCCATTCGCACTCTTCAATGTGAATGAGATTTTATTGTTCGGACTTCCGATTATTCTAAATCCACTCTTTCTGGCACCGTTTCTGTTAGCTCCGCTGGTCAATATGGCTATTGCGCTGACTGCAATTCACTGGGGAGCATTCACCATTAGTGCGACTGCCATAAACTGGATGTCTCCGCCTTTATATAGTGCCTATGCGGCCTCTGGAGGATCGGGAGGGGCGGTACTGACCCAGTTCCTTTGCATCGTTATCGATATGGGTATCTACTATCCATTTCTGGTTCTGGCAAAGCAGCAGTCCAATACTCCACGTGCGCTCCGCAAGCTCTTGGATGGTGATGCCTACCAGTTTGTGAATAGAGAAATCAATCGCCAAGAAGAGCGGCGTTTTATGACTCAGAAAATGGATCAAGTCCAAGACATGGAAGAGGTCCAACGCTTACTACAGCAACTCAAAGGCGGGCAGTTTCTCCTCTACTTTCAGCCTAAGGTAGATGCCCAGTCGAAAGCACTCGTTGGCTTAGAAACGTTGCTGCGTTTCCAAGATGCAGGGGGTAACATTGTCCCCCCTACGTTTTTGCCGATCCTCTACCAACAGGGCTTATCTAAGGCTATAGATCAAAAAGTGCTGTCGCTTGTTTTTGACCAGATCAAACAGTGGCGAGGGAATGGTCAAGGATTTCCTCAGATTAGTATTAACCTGGATAAACATTTTTTATTAGATCCACCCTCTGTAAAGACTTTGATTGCTAAAGCCAGACAAGAAGGGATTTGCTTTGAACTAGAAATTACTGAACATACCTACACTTCGGAAGTGAAATCTTTGGCATCAGTGGTTCGTGACCTTCGATCTGCTGGGCATCAAGTTTCAATTGATGATTTTGGGGCAGGCTATTCTTCCCTCACAACCTTAGTTTCTCTGGAAGCAGATTCGGTCAAATTAGACCGCAAGCTGGTCGTCGCCCCTGAAGGGGAAATCCAGCGGGGACGAGTGTTACTAGAGTCTAGTGTGAAGCTCTGTCATGACTTAGGATTTTCTGTGGTGGCAGAAGGAATTGAAAACTTGTCTCAGTTACAACTAGTGCAACACTGTGGAGTAGATTTCGTGCAAGGGTATTACACAGGCAAACCCATGCCTGCTAATCAGGTCAGTCGCCTATTTCAGGCGTAATCCAATGCGTTACTGCCAAACCAGCACTTACTATGAGCTGAAACTGGTCTGGGATTCATTATGAAGTAACACCAGGCTGCTTTACACCATAGTCCTTCAGCCTCTAGGCAAACGGCTGACTTAGGGAATCAAGTCTCCAATATCAATGGGGATGTCATCAATAGGAATATCGTCAATGGGAAAGTTCTTGAGGGGATTATCGCCATCAAGCTTGAGGGGAAAGCCATCTTGAGGAATTTTTTCGAGTAAAGCAGTGGTTACGGCATTTGCGATCGCAACCGACAATTTTCCCTCTGCATTTTTAGAGGTCACATCCGTCAACTCAATATCGCTGATATCAAGATCCTCTTCGATGCCAAAATCACCAATGGCAGTGACTTTAATGGAAGCTTTGATATTACGGATACTGAGGCGACCAATCTTAACCACCTTCTCGTTACCGCTGCTTTCAGGCTGATCCTTTTCTTGCAGGGTATCAACCACTTTCACCAAATTATTGTCTGGAATCTGTTGCTCCACCTTCAGATCCAATCCGTTGACGGTCAGGGATTCAATGTCCACCTGATCTTGCCAAAGGTTGGAGAGCTGAAAATCTAAATCTAAATTTTGGACTTTAATCAGATGAGGCGTGGAAAATCCATCGGGATTCTTGAGGGTAATGGCTTTAATGGTCAAATCCCCAGCGAAGGGCTGAAAGTTGAGTCCCTCTACATCCGTATTCACGCCCGTCGTATCTTTAATGGCCCCTTCTAGGGCTGACTCAATGATGCCATTGCGACTAAACCAGCCAATTCCCAATGCGAGAACTGCGATCGCAACTCCGCCACCCAAAATCTTTAATGCACGCTTCGCCATAGCCACCCTGCACTGAGAACTGCCGCGCTAGCACGGCAGTTCCAGCTTATCCCACAAAAATCCAGCTTGGGAAACTAGCTGTTGGACTCATTAATAGCAGTCCATTCCGTATGAAACGTCCCTTCCTTGTCAATCCGCTGATAGGTATGGGCACCAAAGAAATCGCGCTGGGCCTGGGTTAGGTTTTGGGGCAGGCGATCACGGCGATAGCTATCAAAGTAATCCAAAGAAGCACTAAAGGCCGGGACTGGAATACCGAGCTGAGCTGCAGTGGCCATCACTTCTCGCCAGGCTTGCTGACGGTCCAAAATGGTCTGCCGAAACTCAGGAGCAAGCAGTAGGTTGGCTAGGGCCGGATCATCGGCAAAGGCTGACTTGATCTTGTCCAAGAAGCTCGCCCGAATAATACAGCCCCCCTTCCAAATCCGAGAGATTTCACTCAAATTCAGATTGAAATTAAATTCCTTTGAAGCGGCACTCATCAAAGCCATGCCCTGAGCATAGGAGCAAATCTTGGAGCAATAAAGGGCATCTCGAACTTTGCCAATAAAGGCTTGCTTGTCGCCACTAAAGGTGGCCGTGGGTCCGGTCAAGATTTCAGCAGCCTTAACCCGCTCATCCTTAAAAGATGAGGTAATTCGAGCATTCACAGCTGCTGTAATCGTGGGGATGGGTACGCCTAATTCCAAGGCACTCATCACGGTCCAACGGCCTGTGCCTTTCTGGCCTGCTTTATCCAAAATTAGCTCGACTAGAGGCTGCTGGGTACCTGGATCAACGTAGGTAAAAATTTCAGCCGTAATTTCCACCAAAAAGGAATTCAGTTCATCCGTGGTGTTCCACTCACTAAACACCTCATGCAGTTCTGTATGACTCAGTCCTAGAACATTTTTGAGCAGGTCATAGGCTTCGGCAATCAGCTGCATATCGCCATATTCAATGCCGTTATGGACCATTTTGACGTAGTGACCTGCACCCCCTGGGCCAATATAGGTGACGCAAGGCCCGTCATCCACCTGAGCCGCAATTTTCGTCAGAATTGGAGACAGATCTTTATAGGCTGCTTCTGTGCCTCCGGGCATCAGACTGGGACCGTTCAGCGCCCCTTCTTCACCACCACTAACGCCCATGCCGATGAAGCGCAAGCCAACTGCTTCTAGCTCTTCTGTGCGGCGAACTGTATCTCCATACAAAGAGTTACCGCCATCAATCAGCACATCGCCTGGCTCTAGCATGGGCTTAAGCTGCTGAATCACCGCATCCACAGGTGCGCCAGCTTTCACCATGATCATGATGCGTCGAGGACGGGCAAGGGATGCTACGAGTTCTTCGGGCGTAAACGCGGCGACCACTTGTCGTCCTTGGGCCCGCTCCGCCATAAAGGCATCTGTTTTTGCTCGTGTCCGATTGTAGACAGCGATGGGAAAACCATTGCGCTCAACGTTGAGGGCTAGATTTTCCCCCATGACCGCGAGGCCAATCAGTCCAAATTGTTGCTGGGGCATAAGGAATTTGCTCTAAATAATGAGAGTCACAATGCGTTCACTACAGGGTAGCTCGATCCCCATGGGAACTACTGGAAGAAGAGATTAAAAGACACCAAGAATCGGGTGAGAATCGGTCAGACATTACACAAGTCAGCCATCCTGAGCGGGTATTTAATGCCTATCAACAGTGTTCAGCTAAGCTTCATCAAATGGTTGTCAGAATACAAGCCTTCAAATAGCTTCTCAATCTTAAAGCGCAGGTGTTTTCAGAATCTGCTTCCTTAAATTTAAGGAAGCAGAGTTATTGATTGCTCTTGTAGCTCAAAAAACACATTGCTAAATAGACTTGTTCCTCATTCATTGGGTCGTGCATCAAACAATTGTGGGGTAGGTGAGTATGTCATCCCAATGCCAAGCTCGCGAGGCTAGATCAGCACGTTGTGCCGCCGTTGTTTTAAGCCGACTGTGTGTCCAAATCCAATTGAAATAGCTGACCACTAATCGAGCAGTGACTTTGGTTTGCGCCCACACTTTGCCAAATTTGTTCTGGCGTCGATGCCATCGACCACTGTGCTGTCGAATAATGCCATTGGTGCGTTCGAGTCGTTGAGTTCTGTCCTTGCCAATGTAATGGTCAATCTCCCAAGGCAACACTCTTTCGTAACCACCCCAATCGTCGCTATTCCAGTCCTTGCAATCGGTCTTACCTTCAGTGCTAGTCACCAGTTCATTCAATAATGAATCGGTGTGCTTGCCCACACGACACGAGAGGATCACGCCGCTTGTGTTTGCCAAGGTAATCGCCATCCAACAATCACCCATCTCTAGCTCATGGGGAAGACAGTGTTTTTGCTTTTTTTCACAAAGGACCACATTTCATCTGCACTGACATCCTCCGTTTCAACGGCTTGCACTTGGCCATTATGGAGTTGCTGAGATCGTTGGCTAGCAGCTCTTACTAGAGAGACTACAGTGTTGTAAGCCAGGCCACTGGTCCGAGTGATACCTCGAAGACTACTCCCTTCTGCATGGGCTTGGAGAACTTGTCGGACCTGCTCTGGACTCACCTGACGACGATAGTAAAGGGTATCAAAGCGTTCAGTAAAGGTCTGCTGGCACTCAGGACAACGGTATCGTTGAAGCATGTTGGGCATCTTGCCATGCTTGTGTGCTTTGGAATGACCGCATAGTGGGCATTGCATGGGTAGGTTAGAAGCTGAGCTGAGCCTCTAGTATACTCAACCCACAATTACTTGAGGCACGACCATTCATTGCTATCGTTGCCGTTGAATCGTCGCTCCTAACACAGAGAATCATCAACGAGTAAGTGCATGCGGAAAGCAGGCTATATCACATGCTGCTGTATTCTACTTGGGAATGAAGAATGTAAAGCGTAGTACATGGCAAAACTACCCGAGAGTCTCCTATCCACAATTTTTGAGTTGCTTCAGAAACTTGCTAAAGGGATTGAGGAGGCATCTGCAATTGAGTGGACTCTCTACGAGCAGCATGGTGAAACAGCTGAAACAATGGAAGAGTTAAGAGAACTACAGAATGCTAGAGAGCGTCTGGTGTCCCCTTACTCACGTTTGAACACATTATTGCTTAGAATTTTGGAGTCCCAACCTATAGCTGACCCTGCTATGCTGGAATTATTGATCCAAACAGTAAGTCAAGCTCAAGCCTCAACTGATGCGTCTTGGGCCAGTGTTCAAGAGGTCAAACGAGTTTGGAGGCTTTGATGGCAGATAACAAAACAGCGATTCCAAGCATTGAAGAAAGGCAACAGGCTCTTGAAATGCTAAGAGTGAGCAACCAACAGTTGGAACTCACCGCCATAGCATTAGACAAACTGATAACCACAGTAGAGACAGGTCTAAGCCGACAATATCACCAGCGCGTGGAGAAAAGCCTCTAGCAGCTCTACTTCCTAACAAGTTTGTCTCAGGGGCGCAGGTGGAATTTGAAAAATCTCCATAGAGGGTGCGCATTGTTAATGCCGTACACTCCGTATAAGCGAGACACACTAAGGTCTAATAGTATTTTTCAGGGAAACCATAAAGCAGTTCACTCGGATAGGCTGTATCAACTAGAAATTCAGAAACTTCGACATCAAATAATTGGCTGATCGAATACTTATCGAGGTATTCCTTGATTTGACTTGGATTTGAAAGATCGTAGTCATTGATGTATTGATCAACAATTTCACTGCGCAAAGAATGCAGCCATCTCTGAGGAAAATCACTGTCTAAGTCTGAATCAAAAAAAGGAATTAATAAGAAGATAGGATCCAGCTTTTCTGAAGATTTACTCTGCAATATTGGCAGAGGTTGCAGAATACATATTCCTCTATTGATACGAGCATCCGACCAATGTTCGAATTTCGGTAGTGGCGGGAAAAATCTACTAATCCCTGTGTCGCAGGCGGCTCGCCATTCAGCCATACCAGATGTATAGACTAACGTTTTTTGATTGACTACATTTGTTAATGCCAGCTCTCTAAGTTGAGCGAGAGAGATAGGGCCTACAACTTCTTTGCCAACCATATAATGCCAAGCATCATTGTCGCTCATATCAGCATTTAATTGATTTTGGTAACAGCTTCACGAAGTGCCATCAAAGGTACGAATGGCTATCAGAAAAGTTCAATAAATCGCTCAAGTCTAAGCTTTCCTTGCACAGGATGAATTAGATAACGCAACAACAAAGAGTGACTTATAAAACTATAGGTGATCTCCCATCTACCCCAAACACATAGAAAATATTTAGAACGTCACATACAGCCCACTCTGTCGCGCAAGGCAACTTCTGAGGAATGAAAGGTACTCTATCGTCAAGGAATTATCCGACTTAGATAGAAGTTCAAAGGACTGGCTTACCTCATCTGGTGATTGAAAATACGATCCCATTTTCCCTGGATCAAACGGATTGAAAGAAGGTCCAACGGTTTGACCCAACAGAGCGGCTTGGGATGAGTGAGTTAAACAATCGCCACAATCAAGCCATGCAGAACCGATACCAAAATCTTTGATTGGATCATAGAAGCGGGTAATCGCAAAATCTCCAAGTGTGTGAACATCATGAACATTTTCTACTTGTGTTCGCCAATCTAAATTGAGAGGTTCCCCTTCATATGGATCAACAAGGAATCGCACATTTTCTTCTATGTATGAGTGCAGTGGAACTACATCATTTGATGCAAGAGCATTATGTAAAATCGTGAGAAAGTCAGTCTTAAAAAACTGCCAATCAAATTCGAAAGCTTTATGCTCCATCGACATAAATCAAAGTTGGATCGGTTAACGCCCAAAATCACCGGGCCGCTGCTAGCGACGCTCCATTTAAATCTGACTGAATCGGCGGCTCCGGTGCATGTATTTGTTAGGCATTTTTTACGCCGAGTGCAAAATCGAGTGCGCGCTGAAAACGGGATAAAGGGATTCCGTGCTCCGTTCGTTCTAAGTCAGACGAGTGATAGTTCAGCCAATGATATTTCTTCAACGCCTCTGGTGGTTCACAGTCTGTGTCCAACAAAACGGGAATAATGTAGATTTCGCCCTCTGGCACCTCCTCTGCGACCTCAACGCTCTTGCGCAGTTCTTTTTGAAAGTAGCCGCGCTTAGCTATTGCATTGGAAGAGAGCAGCGGCATAAACACCTGAGATCGACGAATAGCCCTTCGGATTTCAAGCCCCCAATCCTGGCCGGGAATTAATGACTCTTCGTCGAACCAGAGTCGGTATCCCATTATCTTGAGTTTTTCGTAAATCGTACGGGCAATTTCCACGTCGACGCGCGAATAAGATAGGAAAATCTGGTCGGAGCTGCGCTGGTGCCGTTCTCCCAATTCATCCACGTGTCTAAGAATCTCGTTGATCGCAGCATCTTCATCGCCATCAAAGTAAACAAGTCGTTCTCCAGCAAGATATTTCGGCGCACGGCTAACAAGCTTTTGTGTGGTGAGCAAGACGGTCCGATGGTCGTTGCCGTGACCAGTGAAAAAGGCAATCTCACTTGCCACATTTGCGTACCATGTGGTGTGCAAACCAACAGCAACCAATGTGTCGGCATTCCGAATTGCTTTCGCGACGTCATCATCAACGAACGAAAACTCGGAAAAATCGGCCCGGATTTGTTCACCAGCGATCGCTTGGTGTCCTGATTTTGTGATGCGCTGCGCAATCTTGAGAGCGAATTCCTTGTCGTAGTTGGTATGAGCGACGAAAACAATCATCTGAATGCCTAAATATACTTATGAATACCTAACGTCTGGCATAATCGGGCCGCCGCGATTGATGCTCTATTTGAAAACGTGTTGAAAACGTGCTGACGGGGGCTCCGCGTTCATGCCTTTGTTATGCGATATTGGAAAACATCTTGGGAGGCTCCTCATCGCTGTGGTCAATATTGAACTTGGCGACTCCGTTATCATATGCAGTCCGGTAGTCGCTGCTGTTACCAATTGCGGTGTAGAATCCACTGGTAAACACTGTGGCCCCTGCATCGGAGATGATTCCGGTCGCACCGATGGTGAATGGGACATCAGCGGACACACGCTCGGCCAATCCATCAGTTTCGCAGCACGAGAACAGGACGCATTCGAGCTTCTTTGCGAGCGGGCGAAGGAGCGCATGGAATAAATCGTAGCTCACAGCTTTAGTGGTACCATCCGATGATTCAAACAGAAATCCGCCTGTCTCCGTGCCAGAGCACGACAAATGAAGGATTTCGGGATGGTGCAAAAGCAGTAATCGATCCAAGTCGTGGGCTTGCACGGCCCACTCTTGTTCAAGAACTATTTCACCAGATCGACGTGCAGATTCGAGTGCCCGCGTAATTCGCCGCACCTCACAATCCATTCGAAGCCGATTCTCGTCAATCGGATTGGCACAGAGCACCAGTACCTTTCGTGCGGCTTTCCGCTGACCCCAATTTTGTAATTCTTGCCGAATCGTGAAGCATGCGGGACCGACCGCGGTCAATAAGTTTCCTTGGTCCGCACTGCGGTAAGCGGCAAAGGTCACACCATGGAGGTCACTGATAACGTCAGGCTTGGCACTTGCGTCGAAAACAGCAAATGTCCGTGAACGCCCGACGTGACCATAGAAAAGTCCAAGTTCAAAAAGAACGTTTCCGCGCGTAGTTCCGGTCTCCGCTCCGCGGCTAACAAGAGTATCGTCGCTGCGAAGAACGAAAATGCCGTAGTCGAATTGCTTGACGGTGTCCACCAACGTCTCAAGATAGCCATGCGATAGACTGAATACACCTTCGTTCCAAAGGACGACCTCGGCGGCGTCAGCGAGTTGGTGTTGGATCGCTCTGGCAACATCAAGCCCTTCAGACGACGACCCAATGAAGACTCGTGGTTTTTGTATTGTCATTTGTTCGATCGCATAACTATAATTAGCAGGCAAATTGCCTCTTAACACGAAAAAAAGAAGGGCTAGTTGTCGTCTCAAAGCCAAGCTATCTCTACATTAGCATCTCTGATACAAGGCCAAGCTTTACGGAAAATCGCCGATATGTAAAATCGATTCTGAATGCCTATATATAAGGCAGGAAAAGCGTTGCCAGTATATTGGCTATGCACCTATGAAGAATGTTAATAGGCAAAATAACCGTATAAGTTCCAATATCGGCTATTAACAGGCACTCTATGGCACCTACCAACCCTCATAAACTTTTCGGCTAAGTTTGTGAGGTAATACGCGAGCCAAACATGACACTTACAGCACTGAGAAAAATTACATGCAGTGGATACGGTGCTTGATTCCCTTCCACAACGAAAGTCATCTCAAAGAAATGGCCGAACATGAAGTCGAAGCCTTTCTTACCCTCGATACAATAGTAAAAGTGCATAGGCATCCCATATTTAACGCTTAAGTGCTCAGCCCGCACTCAACCAATTGTCCCTCTTTAATCCATCGCTGACCATCACCATATGGTCATGACAGGCATTTCATTTAGAACTGCTCCAATCTCGAATAAAGGGTGCCTATATTGCTACCGCTCGTTTAGGAAGGTTGAAAAAATGGATAGTAGTCATCCACTAGCCACTAGCCAGCGGCTCTCCTTTTTTACCTTAGCTGTACAAGCCTATCGCCAAGGCAAGCTAGGAGATGTTGCCGCTTATAAATCTGCAATATTAGGCACTAAAACTTATCCAGAAATTGCAGAAAAGCTCTCTAGATTGGCAACCTGCTTTCCTCACATTGATTTAGCAGCCTTAAGAAGGCTACCAGAAGGAACCTTTGGACAGATCTATGCCCAGCATATGGATGAATTCCATCTAACGCCATTGGAGATTAGCCCAGACGTCATCGCTCAATTGTCAGATCAATCTTTGGGACTGCGCTATACCCTCCTCCATGATGTGTTTCATGTGCTGTTAGGGTATGACACCAGCTTGGTCGGAGAAATGGGGGTGTGGGCCTTTGTCGATGCCCAGCAGTATAGTCCTAGCTATCAGACAGCAGCCTGGTTAGCCCATTACTTATATCCCTTCGTCATTCCGCACCGATACCGCCAACTACGTGCTATCGAGCAGCAAAGTCGTCAACTTGGACAGCAAGCAGCCTGCATCATCGCTCAACCCCTCGAAGACTATTGGTCAGAACCCCTCTCTATGGTTCGATCGCGCCTAGGGTTGGCATAAAGACTTCAACCCTAGAGAAGCTGGGTTGCTTCCAGGGGGTAAGAATTCTAAACCTCAAAGTTTTGAGATTTTAATGCGCCACTAATCCCAGGAGTCATCCGTTTTGACGGGAGCACGACCGTAGGTGTCAGTGAGTTGCAGTAACCGTTCTGCGATCGCATCCGTCAATCCACCCGAACGATACCGCCAAGCCCAGTTCCCCCCCGACGTGCTGGGTAAGTTCATGCGGGCCTCGGTCCCTAACCCCAGCAAATCTTGCACCGGGATAATCACCTGGTTGGCAACGGAACTCAAAGCCAGTCGCATTAAATCCCAGTGAATGCCTTCCTCTGAAAAACCGCCCATATAGCCTTCCACAAACACCCGCTCATGGTCAGGCATATCTTGAAACCAGCCCACTGTCGTGTTGTTGTCGTGGGTGCCGGTATAAACCAGGCAATTCTGCACATGGTTAAAGGGCAGGTACGGATTGCCAGAACCAGAGCCAAAAGCGAAGTGGAGAATCTTCATGCCGGGAAATTCAAACTTATCCCGCAGCTCTTCCACATCGGGGGTAATGATGCCCAAGTCCTCGGCCAGTATCGGCAGATTGCCCAGTTCATCTCTGAGGGCTTCGAATAGCTCATCTCCAGGAGCTTTGATCCACTCTCCGTTCATGGCAGTGGTTTCCCCTTGCTTGACCTGCCAAAAGGCTCGAAAGCCCCGGAAGTGATCCACACGGATCAGATCCACATAGTCCAGCATGGTGCGGAAACGCTGAATCCACCATTTGAAGCCTTGATGTTTCATCCGCTCCCATTGGTAAATGGGATTACCCCATAGCTGCCCCGTATCACTAAAATAATCTGGTGGCACCCCAGCCATCAGCGCCGGTTCGCCTGTTGCTGGATCTAAGAAAAATTGTTCAGGATTGGCCCAAACATCTGCACTATTGTGAGCCACATAAATGGGAATATCACCAATAATCTGAATGCCGTTATCGTTGGCATACTTTTTCAAATTAGACCATTGCTGAAAAAACTGAAACTGCCAAAACTTATGCATCTCCACATCAGACTGCAGCTTTTGTCGCCAATGGGCCATGGCAGCGGGTTGCCGTTGGGCAATCTCTTGGGGCCAAGTATTCCAAGCAGCCCCCCAATGGGCATCTTTGAGGGCCATAAATAAGGCCAGATCTTCTAACCAGACCCGAGTTTGACAAAAATCTCGAAAGGCGACGGCGAGTTCTGGAAAGACCCCAGCCTTAAAGTTGTCATAGGCCCGCCGCAGCAGACCGAGCTTCATGGGGAGAACCTGCTCGTAGGCAATCGTCTCGGGTCGAAAGCCGACCCCTAGCTCTAGGTCTTCTTCTTGCAGCAATTCCTGCTCTTGCAGTTGCTCAAGACTAATTAATAAGGGATTGCCCGCCATGGCTGAGTAGCACATATAGGGAGAGTTACCGAACCCCGTTGGCCCCAAAGGCAATACCTGCCAAAGTTGCTGACCACTCTTGGCCATAAAATCAACAAATCGGTAGGCTTCTGGCCCTAAATCACCGACTCCAAATCGACCAGGGAAAGACGTAGGATGCAGGAGAAGGCCACTAGCTCGGGGGAAGGGCATAAATCAAGAACTCACTTTAGTTCGATATCAACTGTCGCACTTTTTGGGCCGTAATGGGAGCTAATAAAACACCATTGCGATAATGCCCGCTAGCCACCACCACATTGTCATAGCCAGGTAGCCGTTCAATGATAGGAGCAGGCCGTTCATGGGGCCGAGGACGCAACCCAGACCAGGTTCTCAGAATACTGGCATGGGCTAAGGATTCATCTAATGCGATCCCACGCTGATGCAGCTCATACATTTGCGCTGGATCAGCCTCAACCGCAGCCCCCACTTCTACAGGAAACTCCACTGTCGCCCCCACCCACACCTCGGAAGCATTGATCGGCACGATATGGACCTGATCACCATTCACAACCGGCATAGGCTCGGCAAGAGGGGTTTGACGGCGCAGGTGCAGCCCTTGACCCAAAACAGGATAAATCGGCACCGTCTGATTGAGAGTCGTCGTCAGGGGCATTGATCCTAATCCAGCCGCGACAATCACCCAATCCACGGGATAACTCTCGGCTTCTGTACAGATATGCGTCAGACATGGGGGATCCTGCTCGGGCAAAGATCTAAATTCAGCCACCGGAGTATTGAAATAAAACGTAGCCCCCCGCTTTTGAGCCGCCGTGATAAGCGCCGCCGATAAAGCCACCGGATCGACTTGGCGATCTTGTGGCGAATAGATGGCACCCACCACTGGTAGGTTAGATTCCTGCAAATGAGCTGCCCATAGATGGGGATAGGCCTGAACCAGCTGCTCCCGATCCAAAATATCCAGGCGAAATCCCTGTTTTGACCGGACTTGCTGGGTTTTATACCATCGCTGTAGCTCATCGCCATCAAAACACAGGCGCAAAATACCTTGTCGGTTATAGGGCAAAGATGTTTGGGTGATGGCTTCCAGTTCAGGTATAAGCGTTTCGTAGAGCTTTAGACTTTCTAGACGCAACAGCAAATGTTTACCCTTGAGCTTTAGGGTAGTCGCCGCCATCAGAACGCCAAGGGCAGCTCCGGTTGCCTGCCATTGATGCTCTTCTCGGGCATCCCAAACCGTGACCTGATGCGTCTGGCTCAGTTCAAAGGCAATTGCTGCCCCCACTACACCACAGCCAATAATGCCAACTCGCATTGCGTTCCCTGCCTTGAGGAACTTATGAATAACATGATTATTAAGGAAAAATCAATAATCTGACTACCAAGAAATTCATAAGCATGTGTTAGGATGATGAGCGAATTCAAGCAGCCGGTTGCATAACACCTCTTAGACAACGCAACGTAGCTGTTTTTAGTGTTTGCACTATTAGCAATCCGTTTAATCTTTCTACAATTCATCTATGACAAATACCACCATGACTCCGGCGGTTCTGCACCCAATGGGTAAACTGCAGCGCCAAGTGCAGTCGTTAGTCAATTCTCAAAAACTCAAGCCAACCGATAGCCTATGGAAAGTTGGGTTGTTGTTTCCCGATAAATGGACACATCTAAAAGATGAGTTAATCGACTTTGAATTTTCGATGCAAGATCCAATCGCCAGCTTCCTAGAAGTGGAAACCTGGGAAGACGAATAGCGACACAGTTTTCATTCAGCATTGATTGAACCAACAGATAGTTAGCCACCCGCAATACTGCAGGACGTTTCCCTATGGATGGCGGCCGAGTTCAGGATGCTGGTGAAACCCCCATTCATATTCAAAACCTTTTCTTGAGTCAAGGCTCTCTACGATATCTCCACCCATGGGAAGAGAGCTTGCAAGGTATTGGCCTTAATCCGGGCTTTGTCCCCACAAAAACGTTGAGGCTGATCCATGAAAACAGCAGCATTTTAGATGAACGCTAGCACCAGCGATTGATGTGATCCTTCGATGATGTCGGACAACGAAGATATCCGTCCAACAGATAGAAGACCAGGAGATGGCTAGTCAGCTCAAACTTTAACGAAAGCCCACCAGGCGAAGCGCATCTGTTTAGGTGACACATTGCCCATCAAATATTTACGCATGTCATCCGCAAGAATGGAGACAGTCTCGCAATCGGCGGTGCCAGTAAACTGATGTCTCGATACTGGATTGAATTAGGGCCACTCCTGAGGCAGCGAGCGGTCGCTATGGTGCAATAACGCCAAAAGTTTTCAGGGTCGGGCGCATTGCTGTGATTTCATCCCGGTGGGCAATGACGGTAAGTAGGGTTTGGGGCTCTGCGTCAGCAGTCGAGGACTCCACCGATTCGACTTTGAGTCTAACCTGCTCTGGCCGTTGCGCTCTTTGCCAGTAGAACCAGCCTGCTATCGGTGAGATGACAGTTATCACCGTAAAGCCTAACCCCACAGCGGGAAAGAGAATGCTAAACACTAGGCTTAAGCAGAGGGTTGCCGTTAGCATCAGAGCCGTTAGGAAACAGGCCATCACAACGCTGGGCCGTACCATCCCTTCAAAGGTGACTTGATCCAACTCTTTGTCCAGGGCTGCTAGCCGATAGGACCGATTCGTCAGGTGGTCTTCGACTTTTTTCAGCACCGTTTCTTCTGGCTGGGTAGACAGCCATTGCAACTCCTCAATGCGATCTTTCACCGAGGCACGAATGAAGAAGAACAACCCCACCATCAGCAATAAGGTCAGCAGAAAGGTTGAGGGTAAAACAAAGGAGCGCATCATAGGTGATTGAAGCCAAGTGAATAAAACAAATGTGATGCAAGTTGCCAGATCGAATTGACCTCAGTCACTGCAAGCACTTGGAAGAAAACATATTGTATGAGAATACACCCCTGAGAAATTGTTGTAATTTCTTCTGTCTTCCAAACAAAAAACAATTATTTGGTCGCGGCGAAAAAATCGCTTAGAGGTGTCTTCTCTGTTTAGTTTACAGCCAAAACTAGAACTCTTCATATGCTTGAAAGTCTTATTTTTTGGGAACTATAGAGGAAGGGAGCTGTTTTCGCTTTAACCTGTTAGAGGTGATCTTAGATGTCGGCAATTCCGCAAAAAGCAGAAGTCATTCATGCCGTTTATGACGGTCAAGGGAACAGTCGTGACCTTGACCAAAATTCCAATGAACCTGAGGAAGTAGATTTTGATCCAAGCGCTGAATTAGATGATGATGCTTCTGAAGATCTTGCCGCTCTGAAGATGACTCCCATTTCTGCTGCCAACCGTCGCGGAACGACGGATTTGGTGCGGTTATACTTGCAAGAAATTGGCCGAGTAAACCTATTAGAGCGAGATGAAGAAGTCGCTGAAGCCCAGAAGGTGCAACGCTATATGCATCTGCTGGAAACGCGAGAAGAATTATTAGAGAGTCATCCGGTTATTGCTGAGTATGCACGCTTAACGGATGTCCGTGCTCGGCTGACCGCCATGTTGGGGCATCGCCCCTCTTTCAAACGCTGGGCCAAGGAAGCTGATATTCCAGTAGAAGAGCTAAAACCTCGACTGGCCGAAGGCAAAACGGCCTGGGCCGAAAAGGCAGAATTATCTACTGCGGAGCTAGACCAAATGGTCAAGCACGGCATTAAAGCCAAAGAGCATATGATTCAAGCCAACCTGCGCTTGGTCGTCTCTGTTGCCAAGAAATACCAAAACCGAGGCTTAGAACTTCTAGACTTAATTCAAGAAGGCACTTTAGGCCTAGAACGGGCGGTAGAAAAGTTTGACCCCACTAAAGGGTATCGCTTTAGTACCTATGCCTACTGGTGGATTCGACAAGGAATCACTCGTGCGATCGCAACCCAAAGCCGCACCATCCGACTCCCGGTCCACATCACCGAAAAGCTGAACAAAATCAAGAAGGCTCAGCGCAAACTGTCCCAAAGCAAAGGGCGAACCGCCAGCATTGAGGACATTGCCCAGGAAATGGATATGACCCCGGAGCAAATTCGGGAACTCCTAGTCCGGGTCCCCCGCTCTGTCTCCCTGGAGATCAAAGTTGGTAAGGACAAAGATACTGAATTGGGCGACCTGCTGGAAACGGATGATATTTCTCCCGAAGAGCTGATCATGCGAGAGTCCTTACAGCATGAACTCAAGCAGCTCCTCGCCGACTTAACCCCTCGGGAGCGAGATGTAATCACCATGCGATTTGGCCTTAATGATGGCAAAACCCATTCCCTCGCCCAAATTGGTAAGTCCTTAGATTTATCCCGAGAGCGGGTCCGCCAAATCGAATCTAAAGCCTTACAGAAGCTGCGACAGCCCAAGCGTCGTAATCGCATCCGTGACTTCCTAGAAGCGTTTGCCTAACGATTATTTCGTTAAAAATTGCCAAGATCACCCTAAGAGGATCGCTAAGCGATCCTCTTTCTTGTGTTCAGGGCTAATGGGCTGAGCCACGCTTCAAAGTATGGAGTTACAGTCTCCCCCTGCATTAACCGATTCACTTTACTTTTCTCAATAGAATCTTCTTGTTGCCATCGGATGCATCATTGGTTTAGACTTTCAATAAGCTCATGTTCTTGAGAAAAGACTATGTACAGTTCCAACTCACTCAAAGCAGAACTGAATGACCGAGGATGGCGTCTTACTCCTCAAAGAGAAACGATCCTCAATGTGTTTCAAGACCTGCAAAAAGGGAAGCATTTAAGCGCTGAAGATTTATACAATCTCCTGGAAGAACAGGGTGAGCCCATTAGTTTGTCAACCATTTATCGAACGGTTAAATTAATGGCTCGCATGGGAATCTTGCGAGAATTAGAATTTGCTGAAGGTCATAAACACTATGAGTTGAATCAGCCCTATCCTTACCATCATCACCACCTAATTTGCGTCAAATGCAATAAAACCATTGAGTTTAAAAGTGACTCCGTTCTGAAAATTGGCTCTAAGACCGCCAAAAAATCAGGCTTCCACTTATTGGACTGTCAACTATCGATTCATGCCATCTGCCCCCAATGTCAGCGGTCTTTACTCCCCACCTAATCCAGGGTGTGGCAATGTTGAATCATATCTGGGAAAAATTGCGAAAAGTCCTGGGTAAAGGTGGGGTAATGGGCCATCCAATCTTCCATGGCAGGACATAAATCCACAGAACGTTGCCAACGGTGGCTGATTCTACGAGATAAGCGAGACAAGGTATTTTCGATGCCCTCAATGGTCTGGTATTGGGTCAGCCAATCTTCCGTAGCTATCCGATCTAAAAGAGCGTGAATCTCTGCCGGTAGCCAGCCAGAATAGCGTTCAAATGAACGGTAGACATCGTGTGTAAACGTTGCCAATGGCACATCACTATACTCTGACCAATGACAAGCTAAGTGGTGATCGTAAAAGATATCCACCAAGATACCTGCCATGCGGCGATGGGCAGGACTGATCAGACGTTTGCTATGGCGAACCACCGAATGTCGATCCGTAAAACTATCAATCTGTTGATGGTGTTTCATTCCGGCCTGCATCTCCACGGAGAACTCCTGGCGGACCGTCCCTTTAATGAAGTCTGCGAGTAAGTTGCCTAGTCGATGTTCAACCGTCGGCTGAGCCAGGTAGAGATGGGCTAAAAAGTTCATGCAAGAGGGGTGTCCCAATACCGGCGAGCCGGTTGATAAATATCGCCTAAGGTGTGATCTGCATTCACTGTAATCACCAGATCTGCTCCGGTTTCCTGAGTGGACAACGGTTTTACAAATAGCTCTGGATGCAGCGCTTTCCAAAAGTAATCCACAAATTCATCGATTTCCCCATCACTCATCCCGGCGTTACCAGATGCGATCGCTTTATGTTCTGCTTCTTTCCGCCACTGCTTACTGAGATGGTAATCCGCTAAGTTCAGCACCATCAAACGATCGAGACGGTCCCACAACGGCAAATAGTCCTGCAGACGTTGATTCATCTCCACCGCGAACTGGCAATCTACTGCCGTATCAATGGGGGAAGGGGCTTGCTCAAAGACATCAGGTGGAATGGGTTGTGCCCCCACAAACCAGCCCTCAAACAACACAATATCGGCATTCGGCACCCTCTCAAAACCACTACGATCGCCCTGCCCCCCATAGGCCGACTTATCAAACCGAGGCACTTGCAGGTGAGTATCAGCCTCATTTGCTCGCACCTGATCCAAAAGTTGAATACCTAAACCGACATCATGGGTTCCCGGTGGTCCTCGCCATTTCAGTCGAGGATCTTCTACCTGCAGCTGTTGGCGATCGCCATAGGTCTTATAAAGATCATCAATGGAAAGACAGCAACATGAGTAGCCTAGCTGCTCAAGAAGGATCTGCAGCACCGTGGTCAGGGTCGTTTTTCCAGCCCCTTGCATCCCCAAAATGCCTTGAATCAAAGGGCGATTGAGTTTACGTCTAGCCTCTGCCAGCTGCAAAGCTAACGGCATCCATACCCGCCAGAGGGTCTGTAGCGGTGAAGTGGAAATTTGACAGTCTCCGCACCAAAACTCCTCCACCTGGGGATAGATCCGGGGGAGGAGCTGGGCAAACTGGTGAATCGTTGCTTCTACCGACCCTGGAGTCAGGCCAAAAGCTGCTGACCGATCTGGTTCAGACAACATCCATTCGCCTAATTCAGCAGTTTGATGTTTAGTCAGTGCCTTCCCTTGAACCAGTTGCTCTAAACTGTCCATGATTTAGGCGCTTATTCCTAACACTGACGCAGTTCAACGTTAACAGGCTCAATCTTCCAGATATCTCGACAATAGTCATCAATCGAGCGATCCGAAGAAAACTTACCCATACGGGCCGCATTCAAAATCGACATGCGAGTCCATTTTTCCTGATCCTTATACACCGCAGCCACCTGATCTTGACAGGCAATATAGGAAGCATAGTCGGCACAGAGGAAGTATTGGTCCTGATTCAGCAGATCATCCACCAAGGGTCGGAACAGCTCCGCATCTCCCTGAGAGAAGAACCCAGAAGCAATCCGGTCAATCGCCAGCTTCAGCTCAGCGTTGGTATGGTAATAGTCCCGAGAACGATACCCATGAGCCCGCTTGTGATAGACCTCTTCCGTCGTCAGGCCGAATAAGAAGAAGTTGTCTTCACCCACTTCTTCCCGAATTTCCACATTAGCCCCATCTAAGGTACCAACGGTAAGGGCACCATTCAGGGCAAATTTCATATTGCCTGTTCCGGAGGCTTCTTTGCCAGCGGTAGAAATCTGCTCCGACAAATCGGCAGCAGGGTAAATGCGCTGGGCCAGTTTGACATTATAGTCTTTCAAAAAGACCACCTTTAGTCGGCCTCGCACATCAGGATCGCGGTTAACCACATTTCCCACGGAGTTAATCAGCTTGATGATGAGCTTGGCCATAAAATAGCCTGGCGCCGCTTTACCCCCAAAAATAAACGTACGAGGCGTAATCTCCATTTCAGGATTAGCCTTGATGCGGTTATAGAGGGTAACGATATGGAGCAAGCTCAAATGCTGCCGCTTGTACTCATGGAAGCGTTTCGCCTGAATATCAAACAAAGAATCCGGGTCAACGGTGATGTTGTTATTATTTTGGATGTATGTCGCTAGCTCGGTCTTGCTATGCTGCTTGATGCGCCGCCACTCGACTTGAAAGCCTGCATCATCCACAAATTGCTCTAACTGCTGCAGTTCATTCAGCTTTTTAATCCAGGAATCGCCAATTTTACTGGTAATCAGCTTACTAAGCTGGGGATTACTGAGAACCATAAACCGACGTGGCGTCACCCCATTCGTTTTATTGGTGAACTTGTGGGGATACATTTCATAGAAATCCCGAAGCACGTCTTTTTGCAGCAGCTCCGTATGTAGCGCGGCAACCCCATTGATGGCATGGCTACCGACACAAGCCAGGTGAGCCATCCGTACATACCGCTCACCACTTTCATCAATTAGAGACATGCGAATCATGCGCTCTTCATCATCCGGAAACTTAATCCGCACCTCATCCAAGAAGCGCTGATTAATCTCATAAATGAGTTCCAAATGGCGAGGTAACAATGAACCAAATAGCTCGATGGGCCAACGTTCTAAGGCTTCAGGCAAGAGGGTATGGTTGGTGTAAGCAAAGGTCTGATGGGTAATGGCCCAGGCTTGCTCCCAATCCAGCTGGTGGTAATCGATCAATAGCCGCATCAGTTCTACCACTGAGATAGCGGGGTGAGTGTCATTTAGCTGAACGGCAAATTTCTTGTGGAAATTTTCTAGGGGTAAGTTCTGGCCATGCAGAATGCGAATCATATCCTGCAACGAACAGGAAACGAAGAAGAATTGCTGGGTCAGACGGAGTTGCTTGCCTTGAGAAGAATCATCATTGGGGTAAAGGACCTTGGAAATATTTTCCGAGATCATTTTTTCGTAAACCGCTCCCAAATAGTCACCGGAGTTAAAGGACCTAAAGTCGAAGGATTCAGGTGCTTCTGCCGTCCATAAACGCAGGGTATTCGCAGTATTAGTTTGATAACCCAAGATAGGAGTGTCGTAGGGAATCCCTTTAACGACTTGATCTGGCACCCAGCGTGAACGGTAGATACCATGATCATCTGTGTAATGTTCGGTGTGGCCGCCCAATTTAATTTCTACGGACCATTCTGGCCGGGCAATTTCCCAGGGGTTGCCTGCACTTAACCACTTATCAGTGCGTTCTACTTGCCAGCCATCGCGAATATCTTGATCAAAAATGCCAAATTCATAGCGAATGCCATACCCCAGAGAAGGAATATCCAACGTGGCGAGGGAATCCAAATAACAGGCGGCTAAACGGCCTAAGCCGCCATTTCCAAGGCCTGGCTCTTCTTCTTCTTCTTGCAGTGCATCCAAGCTGAGGCCTAATTCCGCCATGCCTTGCTCAACTTGGTCATAAATCCCGAGGTTGATGAGGTTATTGCCCAAATGCGGTCCCATTAGAAATTCCGCAGAGAAATAGGCGACAGTCCGAGACCCTAGCTCGGTATAGGTGGCTGCCGTATTGATCCACCGTTGTAAGAGACGATCTCTGACGGTATAGGCCAACGCCATATAGTAGTCATTGGTCGTCGCCAGGGCAGGAAACTTGCCCTGTACATAGAAAAGATTATTGAGGAAAGCCCGTTTAAGGGTTTCGCTATCCATACCGGTGCGATTGCTTAACTCGCAGCGATCTTGTAAGTCGATAGCATCGAGAGACAGTTCGCTAGAAGAACCATGAACTTGGGCTGAAGGATTGCTGGTCATTGCACTAAAGGAAGAAAGTACCAGGAATAAACGGTCAGCCTCAATCGCACTTGAGAGCTGTGCTCAGATTATTATCATTCAATGTTAATCATGTTTGTGCTGTGCAGCACTAGAAGACCCCCCTTAACTTCATAATTTAGGATTTGCTTTAGATCCCCACACTTCATCTCAGATCCTGCATCAAAGGCTCATTTGCTGCATTCGGCCTCTACAATCTTCCAATTTTGAAGAAAGAAAGTTAGATTCAGCTGAATTTCCCTCAAAATATAGCCTTCGACATCCCAGGAAGGGGCGCTAGTCCAAGATGTTAGTCATCACACCGATTGGGTTGCATGGACTCGCGATATCGGTTATCCGCCATACCCTGGGGAAATCACCACCAACCAGACCCAAAGATGGAAAAAGTAACGTTAGGATTTAGATAAGAAGCATGGTTGTCAGCTCAATGGTGGCGGCTGCTTATGTTTCTCCTGATATCACTTATCCAAGCAAGATTGCCCTTCTGACTCAACACAAAATTTATGGAAAAAGTACAGAAAACAGAACAGGAATGGGAAGCCCAACTCACTCCAGAACAATTTCGGGTGACCCGTCACCATGGGACGGAGCGGGCCTTTACCGGGGAATATCATGACCTGAAGACAGCAGGCACCTATCAATGTGTTTGTTGCGGTACAGACTTATTCAAATCCGACACTAAGTTTGATTCCGGAACTGGCTGGCCTAGCTTTTGGGCACCTGCAGACAAAACTCATGTCCAGGAAAAGTCAGATCGCAGTTTGTTTATGGTCCGAACTGAGGTGCTCTGCGCAGCCTGCGATGCCCATCTAGGTCATGTCTTTAATGATGGTCCTCAACCTACAGGCCTAAGATATTGCATGAATTCTGCGGCCCTAAAATTTATCCCCACAAGTTAAGGGTCTGCCCCTGATGAACCAGGGGGTTTAATCCTAGGCTGGACTGCAGCCCAGCCTCTGAAACTTATAGACCCAACAGCACTCATAGTCTTTTGAAGTCCCATCCTTACGCCAAAATCCTGTGAACAGAAATCATTGCTTGCAATATTTGCGAGGGTATAGTCTACTCCTTCTCCCCAGTGCGCTCCTAGCCTGTGCACCCATTGTGGATGGGGATGAGGTGGGTCGCCGAATTCACAAGGAATTTGAACGCAAAACTGAAATTGCGGTGCACTCGGTGAAATGTCCCCAAGATATTGAGAGCAAAGTAGGTAAAAAATTTGTTTGCGATATCTATGCTCTAGAGGGGAATATTCTCAAAACCCAAGTCACCTTAAAAGATGACCAAGGTGATATTTCATGGTCTGTCCAGACGGGCCTCGTCAATTTAGGGGTGATTGAAGAGAATATTGAGAAAACCTTCCAAGATGAGCGCTTAAGCAAAGTCAAAGCCTCTTGTGATGGCAAGTTCAAAATTGCTCGCCAAGGAGACACCTTTGAATGCGACGTCCAGGAGGGGAATGATGACCAGGGCAAAGTGATGGTCAAAGTGACGGATAAGCAGGGCAAAGTCAATTTTCAGTTCTTAGACCATGCTGATCCTGCAGCAGAAGATGAACAGCCCTCTGATCAGTAGGGGTATCACTAGAATTAAGTCGGCAGTAAGATAGGCAATCGGATTGAGTACAACCAGAGCTTGGCAACAACAAATCGGGCACCAGCGAGACTGGGCTTGGCGGGGATGGCAAATTCGCTATACCTTTATGCGCGGAACACAGGAGACGAATCAGCCCCCTATGCTGTTATTGCATGGGTTCGGTGCCTCGATTGGCCATTGGCGATTCAATGTACCGGTATTTGCCCAAGACCGAACGGTCTACGCTCTAGATTTATTAGGGTTTGGGGCGTCCGAGAAAGTTTCTACAGATTATTTAGTGACACTATGGGTGGAACAGGTTCATGATTTCTGGCAAACCTATATCCGCACCCCGATGATTTTGGTAGGAAATTCCCTAGGATCGTTGGTCAGTCTCACTGCCGCTGCCCTTTACCCAGAGATGGTAGCGGGCCTAGCAATGTTAACTCTGCCAGATACGTCGGTATTGAAAAATCCTTCATGGGTCAAACCTGCGATCGCACCCTTGAAACTAGCCCTCAACCCAGTGGCCGCATTAGCCAAAGCCTTTTTCACTTCTCCCCTAGTCTTCAACCCATTTTTTCGATTCATTCGTCAACCGAAGATTATTCGCTCCTGGGTCAAGAAGGCCTATATCGATACCACTTCCGTTGAAGATGATCTAGTGGATATCCTGTCTAGTCCTGCTTATGATCAGGGCGCCGTAGATGCCCTCCGAGCCATGGTCAACACCATGTCCAAGCCCCAAATACCGAAACATACGGCGAAGGAGATGCTGCCTCAATTAACCATTCCGACTCTATTGGTTTGGGGTCAACAAGATGTCATGATCCCACCCAAGTTGGGGCCGCTCTTTGCCTGCTGCAATCCTCGGATACAGCTGGTAGAGTTAGCAAATGCCGGGCATTGCCCCCATGACGAATGTCCAGACCGACTCAACCCCATTCTTCTAGAGTGGCTCGCCTCTCACTTCCCCCTGAGTAGGCCAAAGCCAGAACAGTTGCACTGCGCCTAGATTTGATCGCATAATCAGGCCATTACACCACCCCAAGTTGGGGCTCAATCAAATCATGAAACATACACTATCCGTCTTAGTAGAAGACGAAGCTGGCGTTCTCACTCGTATCGCCGGACTCTTTGCCCGACGAGGATTTAACATCGAAAGTCTAGCCGTTGGACCTGCCGAGCAAATTGGGGTCTCTCGCATTACGATGGTCGTCCCCGGTGATGATCGCAGCATTGAGCAGCTCACCAAACAGCTCTATAAGCTAATCAATGTCCTCAAGGTTCAGGATATTACTGAAGTCCCTTGTGTGGAACGCGAGTTGATGTTGATTAAAGTCAACGCAGCCGCTTCTCTACGATCCGAGATTGTAGAGATCGTCCAAATTTTCCGAGCTAAAGTTGTGGATGTTTCCGAAGATGCCCTCACCATTGAGGTTTCAGGCGATCCAGGCAAGATGGTGGCCATTGTCCAAATGCTGAATAAGTTCGGGATCCAAGAAATTGCTCGAACTGGCAAGATTGCTTTAACCCGAGAGTCACGGGTTAATACTGAATACTTGAAATCTTTAGCAGCCAAGGTCTGACCGTTGAAGATCCGTCAGACTCTGGGGATTCAAGAGCTATCTTAATAACTGCCGTCGTCATTCTCAGGTCCACCTGAACCAGGGCCTGGATACTTGGGTAAATCCAAGGGCTTATAGTCTACGTAATCATCGTTGCCGTTTTGGCCGTAGGAGTCTGCACTACTATCGCCAGCATCATTAGATGAATAGCCATTAGCATCCACATCGTCAGCACCTGTGTCCTTCCGCCGGCGGTTTCTCATGGCCTTGACCGCTGATGAGTAATCATCGGGGGTATAGTCCTGATCTTCCAGCTCTCCTGTTATTTGCAGCGGGCGACGACGGCGCGGCCGATCTTCTGTTGAAGGTTCGGGAGGGGCATAGGACGTAGATGAACTGTAACCTGGGTCATAGCCATTATCTTGATCTTGGCCATAGCTATCTTGGGAATAGCTGTTGTTGCCCTGCTCATAGTCATCATAGGCAGCAGGCCGCCGTCTAGATCGCCGACTGGGTGCTTCCTCGTTATAGTCACTCCCATAGGCATATTCATCGCGTCTTGGCCGACGGTCACCCTCGCTCCGAATGCGACGAGGCCGAGCGGGAATATCGTCTTCAAACTCCAATTGAGCTTCAGACCGCATACGGCTAGAGCGTTGAGGTCGTTTAGGGCGATAGTCATCGTCTCGATCCCGTGGCCCACCCCGCTCTCGGGGCTGTCTTACGGGGCCATTATTAGGCAGGCGGCTCTGGATATTCTCAATCATCAGCGCCACTAACATCCCCACCACGATCATTTGTTGCAAGGACAGGGTAAACTCCATACCCAAATGGGCTAAGAGGATAACACCCGCTAGCAAGCCGAGAAAGGCATAGACATTGTCGGAATCTCGATGGTAGCCAGGCTTGATTTTATCCAAAAAGAATAATGCGATCGAACCGACGATCAGAATAACTCCAACAATGAGTGGAACAGGAGTACCGAAATTCACTTGGGATGTCTCTCTGGGTGACGACTGATAGCCAGGATCCGCGCACTCAATCAGTAGTAAAACGAAGGAGAACCGCTAGGTTGGCTGTAGGGAACCAAATTGTAACTTAACCGCTACGCCCCACCTTGATCAAACTCCATGCTAACGAGTTATGGGCCGAAATGGGATGAGCAGGGCATCTCAGTTTCTGGGTACAGCAGAATATCTTCCCTAGCTACAAGGGTTGTGAGGTGATTACAAGGAACGAGGCGGGCGGTATGGCATATCAACCAATAAAAACGAAGAACGGCTGAACAGTATTTCCAGCCGCGCTTTAAGAAAACATATTTTAAGAAATTTTGCCCCAAATGGCATTAATAGTTAAGCTGCCAAAACGCTGTTGGAGGTGATTATTGCGCTACAGGTGGACTGGAAAAGTCAACGCTAGAGACCAACAATCACCCAAACAACCTAGCGTCGTACAATCTTATCTTTTTGGCTGAAGAGGATGAATGCTCCACCAAGCAGACCCACAACAATGGCACCAAAAAGGATGCTATAGAAGAAGCCCTGTAAAGAAGGGGTAACGGTCATTAACAAGGAAGTCATATTTTTTTGATATTACGACAGCATCTCTAATCTTAAAGGTTTGTAAGGATATTGAGAAGTCTTCTCTTAACGACAACTTATCCATAACACCCTCACCTCCTCTGAATAGACATCACTTTTCTGGGTCTCTTCCTGATCATTTTGGGCTGGTAATCTCTCCGCTCCACATAAGATGCAGACTCTCGCTGTTGCTATCCCAAGCCTAGGCAACGCGCTACACTGATAACAAATCAGGGTACTGGGTTGGATACTTTTTTATGACCTTAGAAACGCTACTAATTTGGGGCCTTAGCTTTTGCTTCGGGCTATTTATCTTTCTATTTATTTTTAGAATTATCCTGACTTGGTATCCCCAGGTTGATCTCAATCAGATGCCGGTTTCCCTGGCAACCTGGCCAACAGAACCCTTTTTGATCCCCACCCGTAAACTTATCCCACCTATGGGAGGCGTAGATATTACACCTATTATTTGGGTCGGCATCACTAGCCTGCTGCGTGAAGTCCTGCTTGGACAGCAAGGTTTACTGAGAATGCTATTCTAGGCCACTTTTTCCATCCCATCTTGTTGCTGGGAAAGAGATTAGAGCCAATGCATAGCAGCCTAAATCAGGCGAACTATTGCAACCCCATCACTTCTTGAATGAAATTGGTATAAACCTCACCTTGATTAAATTCTGGGGTGTCTAAAATCTTTTGGTGAAATCCAATAGTGGTGGGCAATCCGGTAATTGCACATTCTTGCAATGCCCGCTTCATGCGTGCGATCGCAGTCGGTCGATCTCGCCCCCAAACAATCAGCTTGCCAATCAGCGAATCATAATAGGGAGGAATCTCATAATCCGTATAAACATGAGAGTCCACCCGTACCCCAGGCCCTCCAGGCGGCAGATAGCCATTGATGCGACCTGGATGGGGACGGAAATTATGGTCAGGATCTTCGGCATTGATGCGGCACTCGATGGCATGCCCCGTCAACTTCACTTGATCTTGGGTCACGCTCAGTTTTTCGCCTTGGGCAATGCGGATCTGCTCCGCAATCAAATCTAAGCCCGTTGTTACCTCCGTCACCGGATGTTCCACCTGAATTCGGGTGTTCATCTCCATGAAGAAGAATTCCCCCGTAGAAGACAGGAGGAACTCAACAGTGCCTGCACCCACATAGCCAATGGATGCGGCAGCCCGGACAGCTGCAGATCCCATTTTTTCTCTCAGTTCTGGGCTTAGGGCTGGGCTGGGGGACTCTTCTAGTAACTTTTGATGTCGTCGCTGGATCGAGCAATCCCGCTCGCCCAAGTGAACCACATTGCCATAGCTATCTGCAAAAATCTGAAACTCAATATGGCGAGGATTTTCAATAAATTTTTCGATATAGACCCCAGGATTACCAAAGGCCGCCTCTGCTTCTCCCTGAGCCGCTAAATAAAGCTTGCCTAAATTTTCAGGTTCCCGCACCAAGCGCATTCCCCGACCACCCCCACCAGCAGTGGCTTTGACCATGACGGGATAGCCCATCTCATCGGCAATTTTCTTAGCCGTTGCTTCATCCGGTACCAGCCCATCACTCCCAGGAACGGTGGGCACTCCGGCGTTTTGCATGGTTTCTTTGGCCGTAGACTTATCTCCCATCGCTCTCATGGCTTCAGGGGTAGGACCAATAAAGTGAATCTTATGATCAGCACATATTTCAGCGAAGCGAGCATTTTCCGCCAGGAAGCCATACCCCGGATGAATGGCAGTGGCATTCCGGGTTAACGCAGCCGAAATAATATTGGGAATATTGAGGTAGCTCTTACTGCTCGCCGGTTCGCCAATACAGACCGCTTCATCTGCTAACTGCACATTAAGAGATTGCTGATCCACCGTGGAATGGACTGCTACAGTGGCAATTCCCATCTCTCCACAGGTGCGGAGTATCCTCAAGGCAATCTCGCCTCGATTAGCAATTAAAATCTTAGAAAAACGCATGTTTCAACAGGAGCGTAACGCTCAATAACCTTCTCGCAATGACCCAGGACGAACCTGCTACACGCCCCAAGTCAAAACCCCTAAGGAGCTGCGTGAAACGAAATTCCACCACACATTCGTCCAGTAGCGGTAAGCAGTGTCAAAAGTAAAATCCAGAGTCATCGTATCATGCAGATGCGGCCAAGTTTGCTCTGGTAATCCTAAGAGTTCAACGAAGGGCAAATGTACGAGGATAGCCCTTTCCTGGCAAAGTTGTCTGACTCAATTTAAGACGCCGCTATTCTTCTGCTGTGGGATCAAGAATGACCGGTCGAGAAAGTTCGCCATCCGGATCCGGGGCATAGGTTTCAGCAGGCGGCGGTGCTGCCGGTGGAGCTTGCCGCTGGACTGGAGCGGGTTCTGGGTCATATCGAGGTTCTGGGTCATATCGAGGCTCGGGCTCATACCGAGGTTCTTCTCGACGTCGGCGAGAAGCATAAATCGCATCCCGTTCGGCAGCCCAAGCCGCAATCTTATCCTGCGCATCATAATAGAGGGCTCTACCATAACCAATCTGGGAGGCAGTTGCGATCGCATCCGACAAACGACCATTCCGGGCTAAGGCATTTGCTTCATTGAGAATGGGGCGATCTTCAACGGATTGAATGTCAGCGACCCAAGCGTAAATATCGTCTTGAGCTTCTCTATGGAGCGACCGTCCAGATTCAATTTGTTCAGCGGTTTTGATGGCATCATTTAACTTACCAGCCTTAGCTAGCTGACGAGCCTCATCCAGAATTGGCTGATCTTCCACCTTTTCAATGGATCCTTCCCATTCCTGCATCAGAGTTTGGGCTTCATCCCGTAACGGATTACCAAACTCCACTTTCCGCGCTTCCAAAATTGCAGCTTGGAACCCTGCCGTCGTCTTTTGAGTTGCAAATTGACGAGCCCGAGCCAATACCTGACGATCTTGGAAGGTATTGATCTGTTGATTCCATTGGGCAATCAAAGTTTGGGCCTGAATCCGACCCGGCTTCTCCGTATCAATCAAGGCCGCATGATCCATCGCCAACTGATAGGTATGAACGTTATCGACATTGGCAAAGAATTTCGCCAAATGGAGCTGGCCAGTATTTTGAATTTTTTGCTCCCAGGCGTCAACGCGATCGCGATTTTTTTCAAACAAGTCACTCTTGCGATCAATCTGCTCCGCTAAAGTCCACGCATGGATATAGCTATAGAAATCATCCTCCTCAACCGTCGCCTCAGCCCGACTCAGCTGCACTAAGGTCGTTGCGTTCTTAGCCGCTTTAGTATTGGGGGGAATCCGTTGTGCAGCCGCAATAGCCTTTTCAAACTGGCCATACTCTTGGTGCTCTTCTGACAAGTCAAGGAGCTTCTGGCTCCACTTTTCAATATTCTTTTGAACTTCTTCTTTCGCAAGGCGCTTAGGATCAATTTTGCTAGCCAGTTGAATCGCTTCGGATAAGTCCTTAGCACGACCATAGGCGGCTATATCTTGAGCTTTATACAGATCCTGAAAGGCTTTTTTCTCAATCGCCATATCCCCCAGGATTTTATCGGCTTGATCTTGCCAATAGCCGTCTCCCAATTGGACTAAAGACCGAACCTGCAGGGCAGCCTGAGTCCAATCCTGCTTTTTAATCGCCTTGCGAGCATTTTCTAAGGACTCTTCACCCAATTCCCAGTTGGCTTCCCAGCGCTTAATTAAGCGTTTGGACTCGGGTTGAATACTGCTGGCTGCAGGTACTTCCTTCGCCAGACTAATCGCTTCTTTCAGATTACCTTTAGCGATTTCTTGGCGGGCTAGCCCCAACATAGAGCGAGACCATTCATCTGATAGCAGGGAAACCCGTGGATATAACGGATGTTCTGCATCCCATTTATCAGCAATGGCTAGAGCCGCTTTGACATCTTTGACATTACCTTTACGGGCCAACTGATCAGCGCATTCTAGCTGTTCTGCTTCAGACAGAGTTGCGGCAATCTGCTTACAGTTCGGTGACGGCGGCAGACTGGACAACCATTGCAAGGCCGTAGCGCCTGTCACCCAAGACACAACAATGGTGATCAACCAGGGCCACCCTTTGAAAGTTACAATTTTGCCCAAGGTATTTTGGACCTTCTGGAGTTTGGGATTTTGCCCAGGGTCAGGCAGCTCGGATCCTTGTCCAGGCTCCAGAGAAGGAGGGTTACTGTCAGCGGGTTGGTTACTCGTCATATCCTCAGGACTAAAGCAGAAAATCACACAGAGACTTGCTCAACATTATTTGTAAATAATTTGTTCTATCCTGCACATCCCTAATATGGAGGTCTGGCAGAAACAAGCCTCATGTAGATAATAGGCTAGAAAACTGAGAATTGACAGTTCAGCAAAAATAGCCCATCCATCCAAGGAAAGATATCGACGTTGGGTGACACCTAGGCGACCCACAGTTTTCCTTGGATGGATGGGCTATAAATAACGGGTTGATGCTGCTGGGACTAAGCGTATCGCTCTCTTGACGAAGCGCTATGCCTTACCGGCAAGTTCGACAATTTTGCTAAAGCTGTCCGGATCTGTAGCGGCAAGTTGGGCGAGCATCTTGCGGTTGAGTTGAATATCAGCCTGCTTTAGCTGTCCCATAAATTTGCTATAGCTCACACCATGCTGCCGAGTTGCAGCATTGATGCGGGCAATCCACAAACGGCGAAAATCCCTTTTGCGCTTACGGCGATCGCGATAGGCGTTACGTAAGGCTTTCATCACCTGTTGGTTCGCCATTCTAAATAGGCGAGAATGGGAGCCTCTGAAGCCTTTGGCAAGCTTTAATATCTTTTTGCGGCGCTTACGAGCAACGTTACCGCGTTTGACGCGAGTCATGGTCTTGGTCCTTGTTTATGATTTTTTAGGTAGGGAAAACTATTTTAGGTATGAAGTCGAAGCCTGGCTCAGGTTCTCTTCCTAGGAGTAGGGCATCATAGCTCTAACGTTTTCTGCATCTTGCTCGCTGACAACACATTTCTTAGAGAGGCGACTCTTACGGTCGGGACCTTTATGCTCTAACAAGTGATTCTTGTATGCCTTGCGACGCATAAATTTGCCACTTCCGCTTCTTTTAAAGCGTTTGGCAGCGGATCGTCGGGTTTTTAGTTTGGGCATTGTTCGTCTAGGATCGCAGCATCGACACAAACTAGCATCATAGTATATGTAATAACCGATTGACAATAGCTGATCAGAACGGATGGATTGTCACCCTAATAGCAGTAGGCAATCTGAGAGAAGACTCCTATATGTGGGCCAAGGCTACTGACTGAATGCAGGACGGCAATACCTATCCCTGAGGGGGGGAAGACCGACCTTTAGCAACGCCCTCTCCTCTCTACAATGGCAGTAGGCACCAAGCCCGCCTGAAGTTAATCCCCAATGTCCAGGAGGTTCCCGAATTCATGCAACCCACCAATCATGACCAATTTACCGAGAAGGCTTGGGCTGCGATTGTACGGACCTCTGACTTGGCGAAAGAGGCCCAGCAACAGCAAATTGAGAGCGAACATCTTCTACAAGCGCTCGTTGAAGAAGATGGTTTAGCGGGACAAATTTTTACCAAGGCTGGAGCTGATGTGCAGCGAGTCCGCGATCGCACCACGGAATTCATTAATCGACAAGCCAAGCTCACCACTCCCAGCGAGTCGGTTTACCTAGGTCGAAGTCTAGACACCCTCTTTGATCGAGCCGAAAACTTTCGCCGCTCCCTCGGGGATGACTTTATCTCCATTGAGCACTTGGTTTTAGGCTATATCGAAGATGATCGATTCGGCCAGCCCCTCCTCCAAGGGCTAGGCATCACGGAGCCAATGCTCAAGCAAACCGTCACCGAAATTCGGGGGAGTCATAAAGTCACGGACAAGAATCCAGAGGGAAAGTATGAATCCCTAGAAAAATATGGTCGGGACCTGACGGAACTGGCGCGGGAAGGCAAGCTAGATCCTGTGATTGGCCGAGATGATGAGATTCGACGCACCATCCAAATCCTGTCGCGGCGTACGAAGAATAATCCAGTTTTGATTGGAGAACCGGGCGTCGGCAAAACAGCCATCGCAGAAGGGTTAGCCCAGCGAATTGTGGCCCGCGATGTGCCGGAATCCTTGCGCGATCGAAAATTGATTGCCCTAGATATGGGGTCCCTGATTGCTGGGGCTAAATATCGGGGTGAATTCGAAGAACGTCTCAAGTCCGTCCTCAAAGAAGTCACCGAGTCAGATGGGCTGATGATCTTGTTTATTGATGAGATTCATACCGTCGTCGGAGCAGGTGCCAGTCAAGGAGCAATGGATGCAGGCAACTTGCTTAAGCCCATGTTGGCCCGAGGCGAACTACGCTGTATTGGAGCCACCACTTTAGACGAATATCGCAAATATATTGAAAAAGATGCTGCTCTAGAACGACGCTTCCAGCAGGTCTATATCGATCAGCCCAACATTCAGGACACCGTCTCGATTCTGCGGGGTCTGAAGGAACGCTATGAAGTCCATCATGGCGTCAGGATTTCGGATAATGCCCTCGTTGCTGCAGCCACCCTCTCGACCCGCTACATTAGCGATCGCTTTTTGCCAGACAAAGCGATTGACCTCATGGATGAAGCGGCGGCCAAACTCAAAATGGAGATTACCTCGAAGCCAGAAGAGCTGGACGAAATTGATCGCAAAATCCTGCAGCTAGAGATGGAGCGTCTATCTCTAGAGAAAGAAAGCGATCGCTCGTCTCTAGAGCGGCTCGAACGGATCGAACAAGAGATTGCCAATTTACAAGAAGATCAGAAGACCCTAAATGCTCAGTGGCAATCTGAGAAGCAGATCATTGATGATATTCAAACTATCAAAGAAGAAATTGATCGGGTCAATATTGAAATTCAGCAAGCAGAGCGTAACTATGATCTTAATCATGCAGCTGAACTCAAATATGGCAGACTTACCAATCTCCAACGGCAGCTAGAATCAGCAGAAGCCCAGCTGGCTCAGCGCCAAACCAATACCAATTCCCTCTTAAGAGAAGAAGTGACCGACGCTGACATTGCCGAAATCATCTCTAAATGGACAGGAATCCCCGTTAGCAAGCTGGTGGCTTCAGAGATGGAGAAGCTGCTGCACCTGGAAGATGAGCTGCATCAGCGGGTGATTGGCCAGGAAGAAGCAGTGACAGCTGTATCCGATGCGATTCAGCGATCGCGGGCCGGTCTTGCTGACCCCAATCGTCCCATTGCTAGCTTTATTTTCTTAGGTCCTACAGGGGTGGGCAAAACAGAACTCGGCAAAGCCTTAGCCGCCTACCTCTTTGATACCGAAGATGCCATGGTCCGCATCGACATGTCGGAATATATGGAGAAGCATACAGTGGCCCGGATGATTGGGGCCCCTCCTGGCTATGTCGGCTATGACGAAGGAGGGCAACTCACGGAAGCGGTACGCCGTCGTCCTTATGCCGTCATTCTATTTGATGAAATTGAGAAGGCCCATCCCGATGTCTTCAATATCATGCTGCAAATTCTTGATGATGGCCGGGTTACAGATTCCCAGGGTCGGACCATCGACTTTAAGAATGCGGTGATTATTATGACTAGCAATATTGGCTCCCAACATATTTTAGATTTGGCAGGAGATGATAGCCGCTACAGCGAAATGCAGAGTCGGGTCATGGATGCTATGCGTTCGCACTTCCGACCTGAATTTCTCAATCGGATTGATGAGCTGATTATTTTCCGCAGTCTACGCAAAGATCAGCTCCGAAATATCACCAAAATACAGGTGCAACGACTGGCGAAACGGCTGGGCGATCGCAAGATGTCTCTCAAACTTTCTGAAACGGCTTTAGATTTCCTCGCAGAAGTCGGTTACGACCCGGTCTATGGAGCCAGACCTTTGAAGCGAGCCATTCAGCGAGAGCTAGAAACCCAAATTGCTAAAGCGATTTTGCGCGGAGACTTTGGTGAAGGGGACACGATCTTCACCGATGTTGAGAGTGAGCGGTTGACCTTTAAGCGCATGGGTGCAGAAGTCTTAACCACTTCGAGTTAATAGCGTTTCGGCCTCGCTAAAATTGTGAATCATAAGCAAAAGCCCCCCAGGAAACGCTGGGGGGCTTTGAGTGAGGAGTTATTAATGCTTTAAGCTACATCACGGTGCCGCCAATACTGGCTAGCAAATCTTGCAGTGTAGGAATAAAGAAGCTGAGGATATATCGAGGATAAATACCAATTCCTAAGGTGATAACCAAAAGAGGAATGATAGTGACTACCTCGCGGATATTGATATCCGGCAAGCTGTCCCACTTAGGATTGGCAGGTCCCAACAGCACCCGACGCACCATAAACAGGAGATAACAGGCTGCTAAGAGAATGCCTAAACAGGCAAAAGCAGTATATAGCTTGCTGTACTCATAGGCACCCAGCAAGACTAGAAACTCACTGACAAAGCCGCTAAGACCCGGTAGCCCCAAAGAGGCGAGGGAGAAGAATACCAAAAATCCAGAGTAAACCGGAAGTTGAGCATTCAACCCACCAAAAGCGTTCATATCGCGGGTGTGGGCCCGGTCATAAATCACGCCTACCAGCAAGAACAGGGCTCCAGTGATCACACCGTGGCTAAACATCTGCAGCATGGCCCCGTTAAAGCCATTGGTGGAGAAGGCTGCTAGGCCCAACAACACGAATCCCATGTGACTGATGCTGGAATAGGCCACCATCTTTTTAAAGTCGGTCTGGGCGAGAGCAATAAAACCACCGTAGACAATACCAATGGCCGCCAAAATGGCGAGATAAGGTCGAAACCAGTTCGCGGCTTCCGGCAAAATAGGGAAGCTAAAGCGGAAGAATCCGTAAGTTCCCATTTTGAGCAAGACACCCGCCAGAATCACGCTGATGGGGGTTGGAGCTTCCACGTGAGCATCGGGTAGCCAAGTATGGAAAGGAAAGGTGGGAACTTTGACTGCAAAGCCCACAAAGAGCGCTAAGAAGACCAGCTTTTGAAATCCAAAGCTAAAGTCTTGGTTTACCAGCTCCATAATGTTGAAGGTGTGAGGGGCGGAGTTAAAGTACAGCCCCAAAATGCCAACCAACATCAGCAAGCTACCGGCAAAGGTATACAGAAAGAATTTCATCGCTGCATACTCTTTCCTAGCTCCCCCCCAAATACCAATCAAGAAGTACATGGGAACGAGAACCACTTCCCAAAAGACATAGAACAAAATCATGTCTAGAGCCAGGAAGGTCCCCATCATGCCGGTCACTAGGAAGAGATACAGGCAGTAGTATTCCTTTTCCCGTTTCTTGATACTGAAGGAGCCGATACTGGCCAGGGTAGAAATTAAAGCGGTTAAGACCACCATTGGAAAGCTAATACCATCGGTTCCCAGCAGGTAATAGACATTAAGCTGAGGAATCCAGAGGGTCTTTTCGACCAGCTGAAAGCCAGTCTGATTCGGGTCAAATTGGAGAAATGCTGCAAATACAAGCGCACTCACCACAACCATGTTGGCCAAAGATATCCATTTGTAAAGGCTTTCTTGAGCCTTAGGGAGCAAAAGGATTATGACCGCCCCAACGAGCGGGGAAAATATTATCAAGGATAAAAGATGAGATGCCATAAAACTCCTCTCTGAGCAAAGGAAGTTCTTGGAAACCTGTCGTTAATTCAACGGACAGGAAGGCCAGAACACTAATGCAAGTAATCAATAAATAAAACTGGGTAGACCCTGTTTGGAACAGCTTGAGGATATCGCCGCCAATGACGGTGCCTCGGCCAGTGAGATTAACGAGCCCATCGACAATGTTGCGATCAATCCAGAGCTGGATTTGGCTCATTTTCTGCATGGCGGTAGCTGAACTGTTGACTAAGCCATCAATCACGAGGCGATCAAACCCAAATAGGAGTTCTCCCAGCGCTTGAAAAGGATTGAGGATTAAGACGGAATAGATGTCATCAATCCAGAATTGGTTAATGGACAACAGGTAGAGAGGACGAAACGTGGTTGCGATCGCAACCGGCCATTGGGGCTTAGCGAGGTAGAGCACTGCTGCTAGACCAATCCCCAATACACCCGCAGCAATCGAAGATCCCATCACCATCCAGTCAATCGCGGCCGCATGATGTTCACCCGAGATGAACGCCTGGAACCAGTTATCCATAAACGGTGAACCGGGGATACCCACAAAGATGGCACCAATAGCTAGACACCAAAGGGGCACTGTCATCAATGCTGGAGATTCATGGGCATGAATCTCAGGGTTACGGGCTTTGCCAAAGAAGGTCATAAACACGACACGGAACATGTAGAAGGCCGTCATAAAAGCCGTCAACAAGAGGATGCCGTATACCAAGAAATGTCCTTCTTTATAAGCTTCCAGCAGAATTTCGTCTTTAGACCAGAAACCAGACAGAGGAGGAACCCCAGCGATTGCCAAAGAGGCAATAATGAAGGTCGCACCCGTCTGCTTCATCTTCCCGAACAGACCGCCTAATTGGCGCATATCTTGTTCATGGGCACCGTGGATCACACTGCCTGCACCAAGGAATAGCAACGCCTTAAAGAAGGCATGGGTCATCAGGTGAAACGTCCCTGCGGTCATGCCACCCAAGCCCATGGCTGTCACCATATAACCCAACTGGGAAATAGTGGAAAAGGCCAGAACTTTTTTGATATCCGTAGCGGTTAAGGCAATATAAGCCGCCATAAAAGCGGTCAAGGTGCCGATCCCCATCACCCAGGGCATCACCGCCGGGAAACTGGTGAACAGCACAAAGGAGCGAGCAACCAGATAAACACCTGCCGCCACCATCGTCGCCGCATGAATCAAGGCACTCACCGGAGTCGGGCCTTCCATGGCGTCTGGCAACCAGACATGCAACGGAAATTGAGCCGATTTACCGACGGTTCCACAAAAGATCAAAGGAGCTGCCAGCCACAGCAACGGTGCACCTGTCTCTACAGCATTGGGAAGATCCACAAAGCTGAGAGTGCCACCCGTCACAAACAAGGTCATGATGCCGAGAAATAAGCCCACATCACCAACGCGGGTGGTTAAGAAGGCTTTCCGAGAGGCATTCGCGGCTGAATCCTTGTGAAAGTAAAAACCAATTAGCAAATAAGAGCAGAGACCCATGACTTCCCAAGCCATGAAGTACTGCACATAATTGTTGGCAATGACCAAGGTCAGCATGGCCGCCATGAACAGGGACACATAGGCAAAAAACCGGTGATAGTATTTCTCACCGTGCATATAGCCAATGGAATAGACCTGAATCAGGGTACCAATCACCGTCACCACAAACAGCAAGGTAGCTGAGAGTGGATCCAATAAATAGCCAAAATTGAGGTCATAATTTCCTAAGGTCAACCACAGCCACTCATGGGAGTACTGGCCGCCTTGGGCGACTGCCCAAGCTGCCGGTAAAGCAATGGCCGAAGAGGCAACACTTGTCAGGACTGAAATCCATCCAGAGAAACTACCTAACCGATGACCAAAGAAAAGATTGATTGCAAACGCAATCAAAGGAAATAGGGGTATTAGGTATGCAAATTCAGTCATAGTTTCCCATTTCAAGAGATCGATTAATGTATCCCCACAAACTGTCTTCCTGATTCTGGCGGCAGCAGCTAAACATCAAGCTAAGCTGCTCCGTGGAATCGATAGACTATTAAATAAAACAAAGATAAATTTCAGAAATTTTACATAATTCATGGGTGGACGGAAATACCGACGACAGAACCAAATTAAGGGTCGAGTCGATTTTTCATTTCGTTAATCGTACTTGCTAAAAAAAAGTGTGTATGTCAAGCAGGGAAAGGCTTAAAACCCTGTCTCTGCCTGCAAGACCTTATTTTAACAGCAACAAATTTCAGGTGATGGGTGGTCAATCGACAGGGCGTTAAAAATAGGAATTCATCCCTAGATTTTGACCGATCTCCTGTTTATCCCGCTTCTCTTTTCCTAGGTCTTCAAAAGCTGACTCCATAGTCGCTTACTTGATTTGAGCAGAGTCATCATTTTTGATGAATTACTGTGAAAAAACTGATCCTGAAGAAAATCTTTTATTTCAAATTTTTCAGAGTTAAAACTTAAGTTTCTTTAACCTAAGAAATATGTCCCATATGTAAACAAATGTATCGGCACTCTTGAGCCATAAAATGCAGCTGCCCAAGCCATAATGCAGTTGGCTTTCTAGCCACGTTTTGTAGGAGAGGGCCCCAATTAGACCATGAATATGACGGGTAATGGCATCTTTGAGGAGCATTTCTTCCTCCGCCCCACCGCCGACCAGGAATTAGTCACCTCCATCCTGATTGTGGGGGGATCTACCGCCGCCTATGGAGCAACCTTAGGAGCGTTACAGGCTGGGAGCCAAGTGTGCTTAGTGCAGCCTCAACTAGTCCTAGGCGGACAGTTCACAGCCCAAGGCTTACCGGCCTCTGATGATGGCAAGTTATTAACCCCCTATGAGCTGATCCCCTCCCATCGACGAGATCCCAATCAATTAAGGGATAGTGAGTGCTTTGCATTGTCGCGATCACAACGACAATTCCGACAATGCCAACGTCAGCAACAACCCGTTAATAACCAAATCATTCAAAATCCTGGAGGCAGTTGGGTTAGTCATCTGTCCGTCACGCCAACAGTAGCTGCAGACTGTCTTAATACAGCGATTCGGCCCTATTTAGAGCAAGGTTTATTGACGCTTATTCCTTGGTCAACTCCCATAAAGATATTGATGGAAGAATCGCCACGCCGAATCATGGGCGTTCAGTTCAAAGATGCACAGACTCACCATCACTTCACCGTTAGGGCACAAATCACTATTGAGGCCACGGATCTGGGGGACCTGCTCGAACTCGGCAATATTCCCTCGCGCGTGGGGCAAGAGTCCCGTTCCCAAACCCAGGAAGCCGCATTACCCGAAGATTCTCACCCTGAATGCCAGCAGGCCATCACGTTTTGTGCCGTAGTCGAGCGTAGTTCCCAACATACATCCCCCCTATCAGCCCCATCAGGGTATGACCATCAACCATGGCTACAATCCTGCGATTTCACCGATGAGTTTTGGATCCACCAGCCGGATCAATGGCAAAAATATGACTTTTACGATCCAGACGGTATGTTTCGGTATCGTCGGGTGTATCGCAGTCAGGATAGTGATGCCGTTCAGCCTGGAGATATCACTGTTCTCAACTGGGCCACAAGTCCCTTAGGGGTTAATGGCGGGCCGCCAGATTCCTCAGCTCCACTAGGGTGTGGCAATGATTATCCCTTTGGTTGCCTAGTCGGAATTAGCCCAGAGAAACGACAAGAACAGGTGATACGGGCGCGCGATCGCACCCAAGCCTATATCCACTACCTCCAAACTCATAGTCACCCCGAACTCAAACCCAGAGGAGATTTGACCTGGACCGAAGATGGTATTGCCCTAGAACCTTATATCCGAGAAGCCCGCCGCGGCATCGCACTCACCACCATTCGCCATGAAGATGTTGCGGCCAAATTTTTCCCCAATCAGATGCGAGCCCGGACTTTTACAGACAGCGTGGGCATCGGTCAATACCATTACCTCGACGTTCACCCCAACCATGCCCCTGGACATGTGGAGTTAGGAGATGGTCACGATGCCCTGCCGTTTACTCTGCCCTTGTCAGCTTTAATCCCCATAGATACTGAAGGGCTGATCCTATCTGCCAAAAGTATCGGCACCACTCACATTACCAATGCCTCTTATCGCATGCATTCTATGGAATGGGCCATTGGTGAAGCTGGAGGTCATTTAGCCGCCTTTGCTCTTATGGAAGGCGTGACCATACAAAACATCACGGAACAGCAGACACTACGAATACAGTTCCAAACCCATCTAACCCATCAGGGCATTCCCATCATTTGGTTTAACGACGTAAGTCATGACGATCCAGACTTTGCAGCTATTCAAGTGTTAACAGCCACAGGAATTCTCCCACTCCAGAACCTGCAAACCTTAAACTTCATGCCCGATCAGGCTGTCATCTGGAGGCGCTTTCGGAGGGCATTGGCACAAGTATTGCAATGGTCCCTTGAATCCGACATCTCGAATCTTGCTTCTCTAGAACCAACCCCCTCTGCTGCTAGAGCTCAGCTTGTAAGGGAAAACAGCCTAGACCGTTTTCAATTCGATCCTGAACACCCCATCTCCCTTAGCCAAAGCAAACGGTTACTTGAGCAGCTATCCCTAGACCCTCTACCAGCAACCTTTAACGCTTCATTAGTTGAGAACAAACCTATTACGAACCGGATTGCTGCCCAGATTTTGTGGCACCTATGGACATCTATCCCCCATCTTTAAACTTCAATCATCGATAAGATTAATCGATTTAGAGCCAACGCCCCTACGTTGCAGAACACGACATCGAGATGGAGACCAAGTCAGGGAAATGGATTGACCTCTCATTTATCTACAAAAACTCTCCATCTAAGTTGTCCACCGCCTGAGAATTAAGTTAAATTTAGTTAAGATTGATGTTCGACTTGTCTCGAGTTGGCTTTTCACGAGGTCCAATCCTGAGGGAACTCTCAAAGAGTTTATACAAAGTCGGTTGAGATCGTTCTCGCTTCGCTTCAGACATGCCAAACCCCAAGCAAGGCTGTGCGTTGCTTTTACCGAAAGGGCCCATATAAACGATGAAATCTTCTTGGAAAATACTTCTTCTGTGGCTTTTGCCATCTTTATTGATTGTGTTCTTCCTCTGGCAAAGTGTCTTTGCCCCTGCAGCAAACACCACACCAGAAACGAGTAATGCTGCAAACTCACGGATGACCTACGGTCGGTTTCTTGACTATCTAGAAGCAGGCCGAATCCAGAAGGTCGATCTATTTGATGGTGGCCAAACCGCCATTATTGAGACGACAGACATAGAAATTGGCGGTCCAGTTCAGCGAGTCCGCGTGGCCCTACCTGGGTCAGCTCCCCAGCTGATTGCCAAACTCAGAGAAGACAAGGTTGACTTTGATATTCACCCAGAACGCAATACAGGAGCTGTTTGGGGCTTACTCGGCAACTTAATTTTCCCCATCTTCTTGATTGTGGGTCTATTCTTTATTTTCCGTCGGTCTAGCAATGTCCCTGGTGGACCTGGCCAAGCCATGAACTTTGGTAAGTCCAAAGCCCGCTTCCAAATGGAAGCCCAAACCGGAGTCATGTTTGATGATGTAGCCGGTGTCGAAGAAGCCAAAGAAGAACTAGAAGAAGTCGTCACCTTTCTGAAAAAGCCAGAGAAGTTCACAGCCGTCGGCGCCCGGATTCCTAAAGGAGTCTTGTTAGTTGGCCCTCCTGGAACTGGTAAGACCTTACTCGCCAAAGCTATTGCAGGTGAAGCAGGTGTTCCTTTCTTCAGTATTTCTGGCTCAGAATTTGTAGAAATGTTTGTAGGTGTCGGTGCTTCTCGAGTCCGTGACCTATTCAAAAAAGCCAAGGAAAACGCCCCTTGTATTATCTTCATCGATGAGATTGATGCCGTTGGTCGTCAGCGGGGCGCTGGTATCGGTGGCGGTAATGATGAAAGAGAGCAAACTCTTAACCAGCTCTTGACTGAGATGGATGGCTTCGAGGGCAACACCGGAATTATTATTCTTGCTGCCACCAACCGCCCTGACGTCTTAGACAACGCTTTACTCCGTCCAGGCCGATTTGACCGTCAAGTCACGGTAGATGCCCCGGATATCAAGGGTCGCCTAGAGATCCTGTCTGTGCATGCTCGGGATAAAAAGCTAGCTGAAGACGTTTCCTTAAAAACGATTGCTCGCCGCACCCCTGGCTTTACTGGGGCTGACCTAGCTAACTTACTGAATGAAGCGGCTATTCTGACCGCTCGTCGTCGGAAAGAAGCCATTACACTTTCTGAAATCGATGATGCCGTAGACCGGGTCGTCGCCGGTATGGAAGGCACTCCCTTAGTGGATAGCAAGAGCAAGCGCTTGATTGCCTATCATGAAATCGGTCATGCCATTGTTGGCACTCTCAAGAAAGAACATGATCCCGTCCAAAAAGTGACCCTGATCCCTCGAGGCCAAGCCCAAGGTTTAACTTGGTTTACTCCCTCGGATGAGCAGGAATTGGTATCGAGATCGCAACTCAAAGCCCGAATGGCAGGAGCGATGGGTGGACGTGCTGCCGAGCAAGTTGTGTTTGGTGATGCAGAAGTAACCACGGGTGCCGGCGGCGACTTGCAGCAGGTGACAGGTATGGCCCGACAGATGGTGACCCGATTCGGAATGTCTGATTTAGGTCCCCTGTCTTTAGAAGGTCAGCAAGCAGATGTATTTCTGGGGAGAGACCTAATGTCTCGATCTGAATACTCCGATGCAATTGCAGGTCGCATTGACGCCCAAGTTCGTGAATTGATTCAGCATGCCTATGAAGAAGCGATTATCATCGTTCGGGACCATCGTCCTGCGGTTGACCGATTGGTTGACCTCTTAGTAGAGAAAGAAACCATTGACGGTGAAGAATTACGTCATATTCTGGCAGAATACACGACGGTACCTGAGAAAGAACGCTTTGTTCCCCAGCTATAAGCTCAAACACTAGCCAATCATTGAAAAGAGGGTGAGTTAAACTCGCCCTCTTTTTTCGCAAATATGTTCTTTTACGAGGATCTCTTGACGAGGATGGCCCGCAAAGCTTTACGATGAGTTAGTTTATGCCTTTCATCGTTCGCCACACGCTATGAAGCCCTACCTTGCTGCCGCAGTTCAAATGACCAGTTTGCCAGATTTACACAAAAATTTGGCCCAAGCCACAGATTTAATTGAGCTCTCAGTGCGCCGCGGGGCCGAGTTAGTATGTTTACCCGAAAACTTCTCTTTTCTCGGAGATGAAGCAGCCAAAATCGAACAAGCTGAGACGATTGGTTTAGAATCTGAGAAATTTCTCAAAACCATGGCTCAGCGGTTCCAAATTACGATTTTGGGAGGTGGATATCCAGTTCCTGCTGAGGCTGGCAAAGTTTACAATACAGCCCTACTCGTCGCTCCCAATGGTCAAGAGCTGGCTCGTTACCGCAAAGTCCATCTCTTCGACGTTGAGCTCCCAGACGGCAATATTTATCATGAATCGGGAATTGTGCTCGCCGGATCTGAGATCCCCCCCATTTACTCGTCACCCAAGTATGGCAACTTAGGGATGTCCGTTTGCTACGATGTCCGCTTTCCCGAGTTCTATCGGGCTTTGTCTAAGGCTGGCGCAGACGTGCTGTTTGTTCCTGCTGCATTTACTGCTTTTACCGGAAAAGACCACTGGCAAGTGTTACTCCAAGCTCGTGCCATTGAAAATACCACTTACGTAATTGCCCCAGCCCAAACGGGTTTTCACAACTCTCGCCGTCAGTCCCATGGCCATGCTCAGATCGTTGATCCGTGGGGAGTCGTCTTAGCAGATGCCAGCATTGAGCCAGGGGTAGCTGTAGCTGCCATCGAACCTTCTCGACTAGATCAAGTGCGACAGCAAATGCCTTGTTTAAACCATCGCGTATTTGGTTAAGTCTTTGGCTTCCAAGCACCCCCATCTATTGACTACAGGATGTTGAGCAATTTGCTACGGTTTTGGCAGTGTAGGTTAATGGCTGTGCCGACTTCCACTTTATAAGTCCTCTTTATCCCTAAAATGTATGGCTGATGTATTGATTCCTTCGGTTACAACGGTAGCGGGGATGCCTTCCCTTATGGATTTTGCGCCTGCTTTACCGTTAGCTGAAGTGAGTGGAGAGGCGAGTGTGGGAGCCGAAGAAGCCCCGCTGATTTTAGCCGGGGTGCTCCTCAGCCTGATGGTGATTTATCTGGCAAGCAAGGTAGGTGGAGAACTCTGTGCCCGCATTAATCTACCGCCAGTTTTGGGCGAACTCGTCGGGGGTGTTGTCGTTGGAGTTTCAGCCCTACATTTGTTGATGTTTCCAGAAGCGGGGGCGGTAGAAACCACACCCTCTATGCTAGTCAGCTTTTTAGGATCCACTACTGGAGCAGGTACTGAAACTGCGATCGCAGTGTCGCAAACCTATAGCGAAGTCATCTCCGTACTCGCCGAACTAGGCGTGATTATCTTACTTTTTGAGATTGGTTTAGAGTCAGATCTGCAAGAATTAATCCGAGTTGGCCCTCAAGCTGCCATTGTGGCAGTCGTCGGGGTAGTTGCTCCCTTCCTTTCAGGGACATTGGGGTTAATCTACCTTTTTCATATGACAGCTATTCCAGCCATTTTTGCTGGGGCAGCCCTCACGGCAACGAGTATCGGCATTACCGCCAAAGTCCTGGCTGAGTTACAGCAACTGAGTTCGGAAGAAGGGCAAATCATTATTGGGGCAGCGGTGCTGGATGATGTCCTAGGCATTATTGTTTTAGCCGTCGTTGCCAGCTTAGCTAAAACCGGCGAAGTCGAAATCTCCAATATTGTCTATTTGGTGATTAGTTCCGTTGTCTTTCTCGTCGGCTCGATTGTCCTTGGCCGTTTCTTGAGTCCCTACTTTGTTGCCCTCGTCGACAAACTACAAACTCGCGGTGACTTGCTCCTATCGTCCTTAATCTTTGTCTTCTTTCTGTCTTATATCGCTACAGCCATTCATTTAGAAGCCATTCTGGGCGCTTTTACAGCTGGATTAGTCCTAGCCGAAACCGACAAACATAAAGAACTAGAAGAACAAGTCATCCCCTTAGCAGACATGTTTGTCCCTATCTTTTTTGTCTGTGTGGGGGCAAAAACCGATGTTAGCGTTCTCAACCCACTGGTACCAGAGAATCGTGAAGGACTGGTCATCGCCGCATTTTTGATTATTGTTGCTATTATTGGCAAAGTGATCACAGGATTCACTATTTTGGGGCAACCTGAGATTAATCGTCTAGCCATTGGCGTCGGGATGATTCCCAGGGGAGAAGTTGGACTGGTGTTCGCCGGTGTTGGTTCAGCTAGTGGTGCCTTATCACGTCCACTAGAAGCAGCCATCATTGTTATGGTGATTTCAACAACGTTTCTAGCACCACCCATGCTGCGCGTTGTATTCCAGTCATCCGATTCAGGTGAACCAGCCTTGAGTGTAGAGGTTGCATCTGTAGCGGCCGATGATGTTGATACTTAAATCAATGTTGTAGCCGACAGAGCACTGTTCAATCAGGACCTTAAAGGACCTACTGTTCTCCCAAATACAGATAATGCTTGATCAAAACATGATTAAGATCAAATCTCTGTAACCACTACCTGACATGGCATCTAATGCCGTCATTGGGGTACA